>JBJXEI010000080.1:0-3658 GCA_046154065.1 Polaromonas sp.
CTGTTCGAGGCCCGCACCGCCCTGCGCGAACACGGCTACGCGCTGGTGACCGAGGGCTACATGGACGTGGTGGCACTGGCGCAGCTGGGTTTTGCCAACGCGGTGGCCACCTTGGGCACCGCCTGCACGGCCGAGCATGTGCAAAAGCTGTTTCGCTTCACCGACTCGGTGGTGTTCAGCTTTGACGGTGACAACGCCGGGCGGCGCGCCGCCCGCAAGGCCCTGGACGCCGCCCTGCCCTTTGCCACCGACGTGCGCACCGTCAAGTTTTTGTTTTTACCGAGTGAGCACGACCCCGACAGCTACATCCGCGAACACGGCCAGGACGGCTTTGCCGAATGCGTGAAAAAAGCCGTGCCGCTGAGCCGCTTCATGCTCGAAGCCGCTGCCGACGGCTGCGACCTGGACACCGCCGAGGGCCGCGCCCACATGGCCAGCAACGCCCGCCCGCTGTGGAGCCTGCTGCCCGAAGGCGCGTTGCGGCCGCAGCTGCTGGCCGAGATTGCCGACAAGGTGATGATTGACAGCCGCGACCTGCTGCAGCTGTGGCAGCCCGCCAAAACCAGCGGTAAGAGCTATCAAAAAAAGAGCACTACAGGCAATCAAAGCAAAGGCTACAGCGCCAAAGAGCCTAGAAACAGCCCGTCTGGTGCCGACCTGCCGGCGTTTGCAGACTACCCGGACGATGCAGACACCCCGGGTGGGTTCGACTACCCGCCAGACATGGACTACGGGGCCGACAGTGGCCCGCCGATGGGCGACTACCCACCGTCGTTCGAGTTTGAAGGCGGCTACATCCCGCCCCGCACCGCCAAGCCCGCCAAAGCGCCCTGGACGCCGGGCCGCGGCGGGTCCAAAAAAGGCGCGCCTGGCAGCTGGAACAGCCCCCCGCTGCGCCGCGTCACCGGGCGCATGCTGCCCGCCAGCCGTGAAGACCGCGTGCTGCGCCTGCTGCTAACCCAGGCCGACAGCTGGGACCGCCTGAGCGCGCAGGAGCACCAGGTGCTCTTGGGCCTGCCCGCCCCACACGGCCCGCTGTTTGTCTGGCTGGAGAGCCAGCTCCATGAACACGGCCCGCAGCCCTGGGCAGCGCTGCGGGAAGGCCTGCGCGGCCATGCCAACGAGCGCCACGCAGTGATGCAGATCAGCCAGATGATGGACGGCGTGCAGCCCGACTGGAATGAGGTGCGCAGCATCCTGACCCAGCTGCTGACGCTGCAGCGCGACGCGGAAATCACCGCATTGGCCGCCCGCGCCCAGGACGACCCCGCCGCCATGCAGCGGCTGCGCGAGCTGATGGCGCAAACCGTCAAAAAAACCACCGCCTAGTGCGCGGTGCTGCCATCAAAAAAACAAATTCCTCGAAGAGAAACCACTGAAAAACGGTATAATCCAATTTTTCGTCAGCAAACGCGACAGCAGCACCTCCGGCACCGGCCCCCTTTTGCGCAAAGGGACCTTGTTCACCCCGAACAGGCAGGCCAACACCGCCGCAAGGACTGCACTCCAAATGTTCGCCCACCAGTTTGCTGAAAAGCCCTTGGTTTAGAGCCTCGGACCCCAAAGTCTGATCCATCTCACCAACGCGGCTGACCCTCAGTTTCCAGATTTTTGTTTGTTGATTTTTTGCTCCCCGATGTGTGTTGGGAAGGCTGCATGTGTTTTGCACACGCTGGCCTTCAAAAGCGGTTATTCAATCTCAATGTCAGACAACCGGAGGCCTCATGCCTATTGCGAAGTCCAGCAAGTCCAGCTCGCCCGTCAAGGCCGTCCCTGCCGTCAAAAAGCAGGGCGCCAAGCTCGCGCCTGACATGAGTCCCCTCCAGGTTGAAAAACCCGGAAAAACCGCCATCTCTGCAGCATCTGCAGTCAACACCGCCAAGTCAGTGAAATCAGCCGCCCCGCCCAAAGCAGCGCCGTCTGCTGTTCCCGAAGTTGTAGAAAAGCCCCCGAAGAAAGCCACCGCCGTGATCGCCAAGTCCACCAAAGCCCAGCTCCTTGAAGCCGCCAACGCCCTGCTGGCTGCTGCCACCCCTGCCAAGAAAAAAGCAGGCCGTCCACCCAAAGCGGCTGCCGCAGAAGGCGCGCCCGACGCCAGCGCCAGCGCTGCCGTGGCAGGTGCCAAACGGGGCCGCAAGCCGAAAGCCGCCTCCAAAGGCGACGGTGACGAGGACATGTCCGACATCGAAGCCGAGTTCGCCGAGGAACCGGCGGCAGTGGAAGTACCCGGCACGACCGAAAAAGTCAAGCCGCTGCGCATGAAGATCAGCAAGGCCAAGGAACGCGCCCTGATGAAGGAGTTCGGCCTGGACGAGGCGGTGCTGAGCGAAGAAGACATGCTCAAACGCCGCCAGCGCCTGAAAGCGCTGATCAAGCTGGGCAAGACCCGTGGCTACCTGACGCACGGCGAGATTTCTGACCACCTGCCCGACAAGCTGATCGACGCGGAAACGCTGGAAGCCGTGATCAACACCCTGAACGACCTGGGTGTGTCGGTGTACGAACAGACGCCAGACGCCGAGTCCCTGCTGATCACCAACAACGCCCCGGCCGGCTCGACCGAAGAAGAAGCCGAAGAAGCCGCTGAAGCCGCGTTGTCCACCGTGGACAGCGAGTTTGGCCGCACGACCGACCCGGTGCGCATGTACATGCGTGAGATGGGCACCGTGGAGCTGCTGACGCGGGAAGGCGAGATCGAGATCGCCAAGCGCATCGAGGGCGGCCTGATGAAGATGATGGAAGCCATCTCGGAAAGCCCGGCCACGATTGCCGAGATCATCCGCCTGGGCGAGGAAATCCGCGAAGGCAAGGTGGTGATTTCCACCGTGGTCGATGGGTTCACCATTGCCAACGAGGCCGACGACTACGTGGCCGAGGAAGACTTCGACGAATTTGACGAAGAAGACGACGACGATGGCAAGGGCGGCTCCAAGGCGCTGACCAAAAAGCTCGAAGAGCTGAAAAAAGAAGCGCTGAGCCGCTTTGACACCATGGCCACGCTGTTCGAGAAGGTCCACAAGACCTACGCCAAAGAAGGCTACGGCTCGCCGACCTACATGAAGACGCAAAAAGCCCTCAGCGACGAGCTGATGACGGTGCGTTTCACGGCCAAGACGATTGAAAAGCTGTGCGACCTGCTGCGCGGCCAGGTGCTGGACGTTCGCAAAAAAGAGCGCGAGTTGCGCCGCATCATCGTGGAGAAGTGCGGCATGCCGCAAGAAACCTTCATCAAGGACTTCCCACCCAACCTGCTGAACCTGCAATGGGTTGAAAAGCAGGTCGCCGCGAACAAGCCGTGGTCCGTGGTGATGGCACGCAACATTCCGCCGATTCAGGAACTGCAAACCCGCCTGGCGGAGCTGCAGGCCCGCGTGGTGGTGCCTTTGAGCCAGCTCAAGGACATCAACAAACGCATGAACGAAGGCGAAGGTAATTCGCGTGACGCCAAGAAAGAGATGATCGAGGCCAACTTGCGCCTGGTGATCTCGATCGCCAAAAAGTACACCAACCGCGGCCTGCAGTTCCTGGATTTGATCCAGGAAGGCAACATCGGCCTGATGAAGGCGGTCAAGCGCTTCGACCCGGAGCGCGGCGTCCGGCTGGTGTCGTTCGCAGTCCACTGGATCCGTGCCGAGATCCACGAGTACGTGCTCAAGAA
>JBJXEI010000081.1:0-23063 GCA_046154065.1 Polaromonas sp.
GTGCTGTTGCTGGCCGGGGATGGCCCGGACCAGGACCAGGCTTTTGACGCGACCTGGGGAACGCCCGCGCTGCCGGAGGTTGACTACTGCGCGGGGCTGGACAAGCGACTGAGCAAGTGACTTACGCGTCCACGCGCAGCTGCAGCTCAGTGCCGGTGTAGATCGGGGTGACCCGCAGGCCTGGCACCACGATGCGGCTGAAAGTTCCCATCAGCGAGCCACCCCGGATGACGGTGATGGTGTCGCCAATGGCGGGGGTAGCACCGGCCTTGAACGTCAGCGCCAGCGTGCCACCGAGGTTGATGGCGCCCGTGACCTGCAAGCGCCCCGCCCCATTGCCCCCCAAATTCAACTGCAGGGCACCCTCAGCGACCTGTGTGAAGTTGCCCACTATTTTGACCGCTGCGCTGGCATTGCAAACCACGCCGCCGCCGCTGACATACACGTCGCCCAGACCAAAAGCTGTTTCAGTGTCAGCCTGCAGCGTGCCGGCTTGCACATGCGTGCCCCCGCTGTAGCGGTTGGCACCACCGAGCCGCAGGGTACCACTGCCTTTTTTGGTCAGTTTGCCCTGACCTGTGATGTTGTTGCGCCAGCTGTCTGCCGCGTTGAAGCCGCCCAGGCTGGCGTCCATGGTCACAACCACGTCGCCATTGAAGGCACCATAGCCATCGGCTGCATCAAACAGATTCAAACGGCCCCAGCCTTCGGCATCGTCCATCGCAGGGTAGCCCGATGCCACGGCCGTGGTCTTCAACACCACGCGGCGCTGCGCGTTGTCCAGGTAAGGCAAACGCTTTTCCAGCAGAACTTCTGCCCCCTTGGGCACGACGGCCGGAAGAGTGGTGCTGCCGATGGGCTGAAACCCGAACGTCATGCGCTGCAAGTAGTCGGCTTTGCTGCGCGCGTGGTCCGCGAATCGGTCCACCGTGGCGTCTTGCGAATGTGCAAAATCATTCAGCGCGGTGGCCGTGGACGCGCCCACCGTCGCCATCAGCACCGTTTGTGCCTGGGTATAGGCTGCATCCTTGCGGGCGGCGTTGGCCCCTGTCGCCAAACTGGCCACCGCGACCGCCTGGCCGTGAATGCGCCCGCCAATCACGTCCATGGGGGAGTGCATGCCCGCCAGAATTCGGTTTTCACCGAGTTCCAGGCCACGGGCCAACATTTCCTGGTAACGCTGGGGCACCACGTAGGCCGCAGCAATCGCTTTGCGCACGGCTTCAGCGGAGTGGCCGCTGATAAAGCCGCCGTCGGTGGTGGGCGTGGCGCTTTTGGCAGGCTCCAACGCCGGCACAACCTTGACACTGGTGCTCCAGCGCCAGGGGCGGGCGTACTTGTAGTAGCGCTTGGCGGGCTCCGTTGAGCCGTTTTCTCCGATGTTGTTGAGCAGGTCCACCACAGTGCCAAAGCTTGGATTGGCCGCGCCACCGATGCCGCTGTCGCTGCCGGTGTCGTTGTACAAAACCCGTGTGGCGTCGGCGGCAATGGCAGTGATGGACGTGCTTTGCTGCGTGGCGCTGCGCCACACCGTGGTCAGCGGACCCATGCCGTCGCTCAGGCTGTAGCCCTTGCCGCGCCGGTCATCGAGGTAAGCCGCCAACTCCTGCGCGGGTGTGCGCGCGGTGGTGATGTCCACCACAAACTGGATGTTGCGGTTCAGCACGGCGGCATTGAGCACCCGGCCATCGGTCGCATCGCCAGGAATGCCCGTCCAGAGCGAAGCGGCAACCGCAGGAAAGACACCCTGCGCCGGGGCAGCCGCACCCGCGTCCACCAGCAATGAGGTGGGTTGCCACAGGTCCAGAAAACCAGCGACCACGCGCACGCCAGCGTTGGTTTCCTTCGTGGCGTAGCGCGCGTCGCCGCGTTGGTTGGTGCTCACAAAATCCACAAATGGCGGCGTGGTGGTTTCGTTGGGCACGGGCGCGGTGTCTGTGAACCCCAAGTCCTTGGGCACCGTCACAACGGCGGCAACGGTGGCTGATGGCGTGACGGACGTGGAGGCACTGTCGTTACCTCCACCGCAGGCCGACAGGCACAGTGCCGCAACCAGGGTCAAAAGAGAAGGGCGCGCAGATGAAGGACGTAGAAGCATAGGTGAGCTAGATGAGGTTGTGGCGTCAGCGGCGCCGCGAACAGCCGCGCCACCGTGAAAGCCAAAGTAATCTAGTCGGCTACTGTGTCATCCCCATGACTCCCATGCGGCCACGCTATCAGCCACCACGCATCAACCTGCGAGGCCTGCCTGCCGTGTCAGGGGTGCTGGCGAATCGCGTCAGCCACCACGCTGACGATCTGGTCGATCTGCGCCTCGGTCACGATGTACGGTGGGCAGACCACGATGTTTTCAGCGGCGGGCCGCACCATCACGCCGTGGTGGTAGCAGTGCATGAAGATGTCATAGGCGCGTTTGCCGGGCGCACCGGCCATCGGTGACAACTCCACCGCCCCGGCCAGGCCCAGCGCCCGGATGCCCACCACGTTGGGCAGCCCCTTCAGGCCGCTGTGCAGCGCATTGCCCAGCACCACGCCCATCTTTGCGGCGCGCTCAAACAGAGCCTCTTCCCGGAACAGGTTCAGCGTGGCAATGGCGGCAGCGCAGGCCACCGGGTGGCCCGAGTAGGTGTAGCCGTGGAAAAACTCCACCGCGTGCTCGGGCGCCTGGCTGTGAGCGGCCATCATGCCGTCGTAGATGCGGTCCGAGCAGATCACGCCGCCCAGCGGGATCACGCCGTTGGTCACGCACTTGGCGAAGTTCAGCATGTCGGGCACGACGCCGTAGTAGTCCGCGCCAAAGTTGCTGCCCAGGCGGCCAAAGCCGGTGATGACCTCGTCAAAAATCAGCAAGATGCCGTGTTTGTCGCAAATCTCGCGCAGGCGCTGCAGGTAGCCCTGGGGCGGCAAATACCAGCCGGCGCTGCCCGCCACGGGCTCCACAATCACGGCGGCGATGTTGCTGGCGTCGTGCAGCGGCAGGATGCGGTTTTCCAGCTCCAGCAGGATGTCTTCCTGCCAGACCGGCTCGGCCCCGTTGATGTAGGCATGGTTCACGGGGTCGTGGATGAAACGCATGTGGTCCACCCGCGGCAGCAACGCCGCGCCGTAGACCTTGCGGTTGGCCGGAATGCCGCCCACACTCATGCCGCCAAAGCCCACCCCGTGGTAGCCCCGCTCCCGGCCAATGAAGACGTTGCGGTGACCCTCGCCCCGCGCCCGGTGGTAGGCCAGCGCGACCTTCATCGACGTGTCGGCCGCTTCCGAGCCGGAGTTGCAAAACAGCACCTTGTTCAAGTCACCGGGGGCCAGCGCGGCAATCATCTCGGCGGCCTTGAAGGCCTGGTCGTTGCTGGCCTGGAAGGCGGTGGAATAGTCCAGCGTGTCGAGTTGCTTTTTGATCGCCTCGTTGATCGGCTTGCGGTTGTGCCCCGCCGCCACACACCACAGGCTGGAAATGCCGTCGAGGATTTTTTTGCCGTCGTAGGTGGTGAAGTGCATGCCGTCGGCCGCAACGATCACCCGCGGGTCTTTTTTGAAGCTGCGGTTGGGCGTGAACGGCAGCCACTGGTGGTCCATGTTGAAGTCAGGGGCAGTGTGAAGGGCCATGATGAGGGTTCCGATGGGGAGTGAAAAAGCGCCACGAGCAATGGGCGTGCAAGGGATTTGCAAAGCAAGGACTCAAAAATCATTTTGGCACTTTGAGTAGGCCTGCACGTGCATATTCGGTGCCAGCCGCCACCTGCTTTGTCACCACCTGCGACAATTGCGCCCCTATGAATCACGCTTATATCCTGACCCTGTCCTGCCCCGACCGCAAGGGCATCGTGCACGCCGTTTCAGGCTTTTTGCTGCAAAACGGCGGCAACATTGAAGAAGCCGCCCAGTACAACGACCTGGGCACTGGGGTGTTTTTCATGCGGGTGCAGTTCACCTGTGAAGAATCGTCCTACGACGTGCTGAAAACCCAGCTGGCCGAGTTTGCCGCGCCCTTCGGCATGACTTTCAAGCTGCACAGCGCCGAGCAGCCCATGCGCACCGTCATCATGGTCAGCAAGGAAGGCCACTGCCTGAACGACCTGCTGTTTCGCTGCAAGTCGGGCCTGCTGCCCATTGAGGTGCGCGCCATCATCTCCAACCACCGGGAGTTCTACCAGCTGGCGGCCAGCTACAACATCCCGTTTCACCACCTGCCGGTGACCGCCGCCACCAAGGCCGATGTGGAAGCCAAACAGATCGAGATCATCGATGCAGAAGGCGCCGAGCTGGTGGTGCTGGCGCGTTACATGCAGATTTTGTCGAACGACCTGTGCCGCCAGCTGGCCGGGCGCGCCATCAACATCCACCACTCGTTTTTGCCCAGCTTCAAGGGCGCCAAGCCCTACTACCAGGCGCATGACCGGGGCGTGAAACTGATCGGGGCCACGGCGCATTACGTGACAGCCGATCTGGACGAAGGCCCGATCATCGAACAGGACGTGGCCCGGGCCGACCACAGCAAAACAGTGGACGACCTGACCGCCATGGGCCGCGACACCGAAAGCCAGGTGCTGGCCCGCGCCGTGAAGTGGCACAGCGAGCACCGCGTGCTGCTGAACGGCCACAAGACAGTAATTTTTAAATGACCAGAGCGAAGCCCCACCGTCGCGTCGCGTGTAGCGCTCAACGAAGGGGGTATGTCATCCCCAGCAGGGGCCGCGGGACTGGCTTTGCCAGACCGCAGGCGCAGCGGCCCCCTCGGGGGGCAGCGTCCACACGAAGTGGGAAAGCGTGGGGGCACTATTGACCGCCCGCATCCCGCCCATCCAGTGCCTGCTGACGTTTGAAACGCTGGCGCGCTTGCGCAGCGTGACGCAGGCGGCCGAGGAGCTGTGCGTGACGCCGAGCGCGGTGAGCCACCGCGTCAAGCAGTTGGAGCAGATCATTGGCACCAAGCTGTTTGGCCGGGCTGATTTCTCGCTGACAACCGAGGGCAGCGAGTACCTGGCCCATGTGCGCGAGGGGCTGGCCACGCTGCAGAAGTTTCCGGGGGCGGCGGGGCAAAGTGGCACGCCGGGCAAACGCAAGCTGCGCCTGGCGGTCACGCCGACGTTTGCGCGCTCCATCCTGATTCCGCGGCTGCGCCTGTTCACCGAGGCCTACCCCGAGATTGACCTGACGCTGCAGGTGTCCATCCCGCTGCTGGACGTGGTGGCCGAAGACGCGGACCTGGTGGTGCGCTTTGGCACCGGCCGCTACGCCGATGTGGAACATGTCTGCCTGGCCCGCGATGAGGTGGTGCCGCTGGCCTCACCAGCGTTTCTACGGGAACACGGCCCGTTTGATGCGGCTGAAGACTTGGCTGGCCAAAGCCTGCTGCGCTCGCCGCTGGAGCCGTGGCGCACCTGGTTTGCGGCGCAGCACCTGGACTGGCCGGAGCCGGTGGACGGCTCGCAGTTCAACGACATCGGCCTGATGTGCGACGGCGCGGCCGCCGGCATGGGCATTGCGCTGATCCGCCTGAAGCTGGGCGCGCCCTGGCTGGACAACGGCTCCCTGGTGCGGCTGGGCACCAGTGAGGTCTTCACCCAGGCGATTCCCAGCCCGCACGCCCACTACCTGTGCTGGCGCACCGGCACCATGGACCGCTGGGAATGCGCCGCGTTTGCCGAGTGGCTGCGCAAGTGCCTGGCTTGAACTTGATCGCTATGTTTTTAATAGCGAAACAGGCAATCAACGCCTAGGCAGGTAGGACTTTTAGCCCATGAAGTGGCTATTTTCAGGCTCAGGAGCCGGTTGCAGAGCCATTTCGGGGCTTTTGGGGACATTTCGGGACATTTCAGCCTGTTCAGAGCCCGTGGTCGGGCTGCCCACCGGTTGACTTTTGACGAGTCCAGCCCGGCCCCAGCAGTCCTTGTCCTGTCCGCAATTCACAGCCAGCTGTAGTTTTCTTCAACCCGCCTGCAAGCGCTTGCCCTAGAGTAAGGGACTCACTAGGAGCCCCCATGAACGCCCCCCTCTCCCCAGAGCAGCAAACGTCTTTTGAGCGCGCCGAGCGCCAGTCGCAAGTGGTCAAAGCGCTGAAGGCCGTGCTGCCCGGCCACGCGCTGCTGTGGAACAACGAAGACACCACCCCTTACGAATGCGATGGCCTGACGGCCTACCGCCAGCGGCCGCTGGTGGTGGCGCTGCCTGAAACCTACGCCCAGGTGCAGGGGGTGCTGAAAACCTGTCACGCACTTGGCGTGCCGGTGGTGGCACGGGGCGCGGGCACCGGCCTGTCAGGCGGGGCCATGCCGCACAAGCTGGGCGTGACGTTGTCGCTGGCCAAATTCAACAAGATTTTGAAGATGGACCCCATCAGCCGAACCGCGGTGGTGCAGGGCGGCGTGCGCAACCTGGCCATTTCCGAAGCGGCTGCCCAGCATGGGCTGTACTACGCGCCGGACCCGTCCAGCCAGATCGCCTGCACGATTGGCGGCAACGTGGCCGAGAACTCGGGCGGCGTGCACTGCCTGAAGTACGGGCTGACGATTCACAACGTGCACAAAGTCAAGGGATTCACCGTCGAGGGTGAAGAAGTCGAGTTCGGCAGCGATGCGCTGGACGCGGCGGGTTATGACCTGCTGAGCATCGTCATCGGCAGTGAAGGCATGCTGGCCGTGACGACCGAGGTCACCGTCAAGCTGGTGCCCAAGCCGCAATTGGCGCGCTGCATCATGGCCAGCTTTGACGACCTGCGCAAAGCCGGGGACGCGGTGGCGGCGGTGATCGCAGCGGGCATTATTCCGGCCGGGCTGGAGATGATGGACAAACCCATGACCGCCGCCGTCGAGGACTTTGTCCACGCGGGCTACGACCTGACGGCCGAGGCGATCTTGCTGTGCGAGTCCGACGGCACGGTGGAAGAGGTCGAGGAAGAAATTGGCCGTATGAGCGAGGTGCTGACCCGCTGCGGGGCCACCGCGATTGCCGTGAGCCAGAACGAGGCCGAGCGCCTGCGTTTCTGGTCGGGCCGCAAAAACGCTTTCCCGGCGTCGGGCCGCATCAGCCCCGACTACATGTGCATGGATTCGACCATTCCGCGCAAACGCCTGGCCGACATTCTGCTGGCGATTGCCGAGATGGAGAAAAAGTACCAGCTGCGCTGCGCCAACGTCTTTCACGCCGGGGACGGCAACCTGCACCCGCTGATCTTGTTCGACGCAAACGATCCCGACCAGTTGCACCGCTGTGAGCTGTTTGGCGCGGATATCCTGGAAACCAGCGTGGCCATGGGTGGCACCGTGACGGGCGAGCATGGCGTGGGGGTGGAAAAACTCAATTCGATGTGCGTGCAGTTTTCTGCGGCGGAAAACGAGCAGATGTTTGGCGTGAAACGGGCGTTTGACCCTCAGGGCCTGCTGAACCCGGGCAAGGTCATCCCAACACTGAACCGCTGCGCCGAATACGGAAAAATGCTGGTGCGCGGCGGCAAGATTTCCCACCCTGACCTGCCCCGTTTCTGACGGTGGCCGCCCTCCCTAAAAATGGGGAGGGGGCACCTTTCGTTACGCTTTAAGCCCCGTTGCACCCCGCCGGGGGCTGCTTGCCTCAGCCTACTTCCACGTCTGCGCGCGGGCTGGGGGCTGGCACTGGGGGTGCCGACGGTGCCGCCGCCACGGTGTCAAAGCCGAACTGGATCTCACCAGACAGCTGACCGCCCTCTTCGATCACCAGTTTGCCGTAGCGGATGGTGCCCGTCACCTTGCCGGTGGCGTAGATCACCAGCTTCTGGCGCACCGTGAGGTTGCCGTGAAACTCGCCGCGGATTTCAGCCACGTCGATTTCCGCCGAGCCTTTGAAGGCACCCTGCTCGGCGATCTGGATCACGCGGGAATCCATCGTGGCTTCGACCATGCCTTCGACCACCAGCGTGTCGCAATCGGTGATCTCAACGCCTTTGAGTTTGATATTGGGGCCAACCGTGAGTTTGCTGCCGCCCTCGGCTGTTTGCGCGCTGACCGGTGCAGAGGACGAACCGAAAGACTTGGACGCTGCAGGCGCCGCCACACCGGCTGACGCGGCAGGCGACGCGGCGGGGCTGCTGCCGTAGGCCGGCGACAAACCTTGCCCCGCAGGACGTGACGTGTTCAAAGGGTTGCTTGCCTGCGGGGTTTCGGTTTCGCGCTTGCCAAAAAACGGTGTTGCCATGGGACTTCCTTTAAAAAAACGGATGCTACGTGCCAGCCGAATGAAAAGATGGACGGTAATGAAAGTTAGGTAACGAAATTCTTTGGCGCTGACGGGTTAAGGGCCACAAAAAAAGCCAGCACCGTTGCCGGGGCTGGCTTTGTTGTGTTGAAACTGGCCCCGCCAACGCAACAGTTGCCCCAGGAAACCCGAGCCACCTGCCGCCTTGTCTGGACTTCAGTTCACCACTTTGCTCGGTGCAACCCAGGTGTAGCCCAGCTTGGTGATGCCATCGACCAGGTTTTTCAGGTCCGCCAAACCAGGCTTGTTGATGGTCGCGTCCAGCCAGAAAGGGTGAAAGAAGAACGACGCAAAGCCGTCCCGCACCACCAGGCCATACTGGGCGTTGATCAGCAGGTCTTGCCAGGTGTAGTTGAAGCTCGACGAGGAGTCGATGCTGCTGATGTCGTACTCGATGTTGCCCACGCTCTCAGGCAGCACACGCTGGCCGTAATAGTCTTTCGGAATGACGTACGGGAAGATCTGGCCCACAGCAAAATCCTTGCTGACGTTGGCCAGCAGGTTGGGCTTGTCGGCCGTGAAGTACACGACGCGCTGGTAAGTGGTTTTGAAGACCTGCGTGGTGGCCTTGGAGGCCAACGGTGACGCATGGTAGTGAGGTGCTTCCCAAGCCACCGGGTTGTAGCCGTTGCTTTTGAGGTCATTGAGGCCCGCGTTGTAGCGGTTCAGCGCCCACTGTGTGGAGTCTTCAGCCACCGGGGTGTTGGCCACAATGTTCCAGAACTCGTAATCATCGCCGCTGACGCCGGTGTACTTGTTGCGCATGTTGCTGTACTGGTGGGTGTAGCCGTGCATCACGATCTCGGCACCGCGCGGCAGGGCGTAGTTCAGCGACTTCTTCAGATTGGCCGCCTGGGACAGGGGAACGGTCTGCGGGGTGCCGCCGTTGTAGCTGCCCAGCGGGTCTTCATAGCGCGGAATCACGGCGATGGAGTACGGAATGCGTTTGCTGTACAGGTAGTCCGACAAAGTCTTCATGTTGGCCACGCTGACCAGTGCGCTGACGTCTTCCAGACGGATCATGGCGCGGTGGTTTTCAACCACCTTGGAGTCGAGAATGTCGTGCAGCATGTCGGCCAGCACCAGGTAGCGGTCACGGGGGCCGATGTAGCTGAACGGCATGTCGGCAAAGTACCAGAAGTTGCCCGAGCGCATGACGTAAGGCGCGGTCTCCGAAGTCTTGGGGTTGCTGACTGGAACCACGGTGGTGGCTTTGGTGGCGTCAGTGATGGTGGTGACACCAATGTCCGGGTCGGCATTGACCTGGTTGGAGGCCGCGTCATAGGCGTAGTACTTGACGAACGGCAAGCTTTTGTAGGTCACGGTGTCGAAAAAGCCGGGCGTCGGGTTGGCGGACGTGGCAGCGGCGTTCAGCCCGCGCAGCCCGGTGAAGTTGAAGCCGAACTTGGTGGCAAAGTTGTACTGCGGATCCCAGGCGAACTGCCACAGATTGTACTTGAACCAAACCACGGTTTTCTGCGTGGTAGTGATGTCGGCCATCAGGGTGGCGGGCAGTTGGTTGTCGTAGTAAGACCCCATGTAGAAGGTCGCGTCAAAGTTGTTGACCTTGCCAGCCACGTAGTTCTGCACGGGCATCAGCTCGGCGTCGCTGTTGAAGTGCGAGATCAGGTTTTTCAGCATGATGGCGTAGCCCAGACCGAGCTTTTCAAACTCGGTGCCGGAAGGCGCGTCATACAGGATCAGCGTTTTGGGCGCGATCGTCATTGCAGCGCCAGCAATAGACACCGTGGTGGCGGCTGTGGTGGCGGGCACCGTGGCCGCAGGCGTGGTGGCTGTCGTCGTCGTGGTCTTGGGGGCCAGCAGGCTGGCCAGAAATGACGACAAGGGTCCGGCGGCGTGGCTGTTGGACAAGCCAACCACCGCACACAGTGTCAGGGCGATGGCCCTCACGTTCCTGAGATAAGTTTTCATGATGAGATTCCAGTGTTCTAAAGCCGAATTAACGGGGGGTGTTCTTGGTGCCCGTCACAGGCGCTGGCACGTCGCTGCCGTAGCGCCTGGAAGACGACGTGCCATCCAGCGTGTCGTCGCGTGTCATGTCTTTTTTGTAGTGGCTAGGGCTGTGATGCTTGTGTGCGCGCGCCATGCGGCCCTGCTCGACCGGCGACTGACCGGCGACGATGCGCACCTGTGACGACCCGACCGGCAGGGGTGGGGCCTGCACCGCAGCGAGAGCGCCTGCGCTGCCAGAGGCGAGAACAACCCATGCCAATGCACAGGTGAAAAACCGAGAAAAACCTTTGATGAAGTCCATGGGCCGTCACTCCTTTGTAAACAAACGTAATATTAATGAAACCGTGTTATTTTTGCTACCGTTGAAGGTCAAAAAACCTTGCGGCATCGTGTAAAGCTGTGAAAAACTTCAGTCAGCGTGTCGCGGAAGCTGCGCTGCCGGGGATTGCTTGCCCCGCCACCACCTGGTCGACCAACGCATCGTTCACATAATGCGGGCCATCAAACAGGTAGATCCGGTAACCGCTGTAGAGCGCCAGCTGCGGCCCCAGCTCCTGGATCGTCGCGCTGCGAAAGCCACCACCAGCCTGCGGGCGAAAGGCCTCAGCAATCAGGCGCACCCGGTCTTTGCCGAGCCGGGCCGACAGCACGTCGGCGTAGTGGCGCGCCACCTTCGCGTCCCTGGCATGAACGCCCACCCCGTCCTGGAAAAAAACACCCACATCGGGCGGAAGCCATTTCGTCAGGCCTTGCAGCAGCACTTCGGGGCCGACATTGGCACTGTCATACACACTGATCCACAACGGCCGGGGAAGTTGCGCGAGCAGGGGCCCCAAGGTGGCCGCCTCCGCCCAAGTGGGATCGATCTCTACCGGGAAATACCAGCCCACCACATTGAGCGGCGTGGGCAGCCGGGCAAGAGCCGCAGACGCACTGGCCAGACCAGCCAAGTCGGAGCGGGCCGACTTCTCGTCAAATCGGCCAGCCAGCCCCAAAATCACCTCGCGGGCCCAAGGCTCACCCGCGATCCGCTGCCACGCGGGCACCGTGGTGGCGACCGGCATGCTGTCGGTTTTGACGAACGCCGTGCCGTCCACCGCCACCCATTGCACCAGCAGCTCGCGGGCCCCTGTGCGGTCCCAGTTGCCGCGCGGGTCCAGCGTGGCGTTGTCAGGCTGCCAGACGGTTCCCGCCAACGGCGGGATCCGCAAGGGGCGCTCGGCACAGCCCGCGATCATCAAAAGCGCTGCGAGCACAAGGACAAGCAAAGGGCGCATCAGTAGGACAGCGTGGTGTTGACGAACAAGCCCTTGCCGCGCTCGGCACCGCCAATGCGGGCGCGGTACTGCATGGACCAATCAATGTAGGAACGCGGTGCGTTGTAGGTGTCTTCCCTGAACCAGTAGCGGGCCGTGACCCCGGGGCCAATGCCCACCGCTGTTTTATCGGCAGCCGTGCTGTCGTAGTCGGCCGCCAGGGACACATGCGGGAAGATCACCCAACGCCCATCACCACCCGCGGCACTGTCACCCACCCGGTAACTGCGTCCAGCCTGGAACTCGGCCAGGGCGTAGTTTTGCTCTGCCTTCAGGTAACGCCCCAGTTCTGCCGAGATGCGGGTGGTCCACCACGAAGGGACGTCCACGCGCAGATCGGTGCCGGTGTCCAGCGAATAACCCAGCTGCGCAAGCCAGTCGTTGCGGCCTCCGCTAGGGGAGAACACGCGGCTGAACGAGCCCACCAGGTTCTGCTCGGAAAACGGTTTGAACCGGGCACCCACTGCCGCTTGAAGCGTGTCGCCGCCCTTGTTGCCGCCTTTGCTGTACAGGGTCTGAAAAGCCCTGGCAAACAGCTCCACGTACTGGCCGTTCTGATAGCCCCAAGGCCGCCAGTAGCCTTCCACACCGGCCTGCAAGCTGTCGGTTCCCGCCCCTGGCGTGGTGCCTAGGCCGGACACCGCGCCCCGGTAGCTCAGGGAGGCGATCACGCCGCCTTCGCGTGTGACGTCCGCCACGGCGCGGCGGGTGTCGAACAACAGCTGCGGCTCCATGCGCAGCTTGAGCGCGCCCACATCGTCGATGGTCCGCTTGAAATAAGCCACGGCCTGTGCATCGTGGCGCGAGCGCAGGGCCGAGTAGGCCGCGTCCTGGTAGGCTGTGTTGGGCAGCTTGCCTGCAGCATCCGCTCGGTTGAACGCGGCAAGCGCCTGCGGGTCGTTGCCGATTTTGGCGGCCAGGTAGGCGACATCGGCATCAGCGACACCGGCGAAGTCGCCAGTAGCGCCGGTGGCCAATGCGGCATCAAAACGCTGCCGGGCCTCAGCCTTGCGGCCCACCTCGGCGAGCAGGCTGATCTCGGTGGCTGCAGGCAGTTGGCCAGTGCGGGCCAGCGCCGCTTCGAAATCGACCTTGGCCAAGTCGCTCTGACCGAGCTGCTGACGGATGGCACCACGCTGCGCCAGCACCGAGGCGTCACCCCCATCGGCCGCAAGCAAGGTGGTGGCGACGGTGTCGGCCTCCGGGTATTGGCCGGCACGGGTCAGCGCGCTGACCAGCAACAACTGGTAGTCGCGGTTGGCTGGCGACAACTGCACAGCGCGCCGCGCACCGTCTGCTGCTGCAGAGAACCGCCCTTCGTCAAAGGCCTTGTACGCCGTGGCTGCAGTTGCAAAGCCTGGCTCGACCGGGCCGCCCGAACCGCTGGCCAGCACCACACAGCGCTGGGGGCCGTCGATCCGGCTGCAGTCCAGCACCGGCGCGGCAAAATTGGCTGCAGTGATGGCCGGACGCGGGACCACCGGGCGGGCCACGTCAGCAGCGGCAGCTCGGCGGCGGCGCGCCACTTCTTCGTCCGCCAGTTCGTCCGCACCGGGTGGCATGTCTTTCAGCAGTGCCAGAGCCTCTTGCGGGTTTCCGGCGGCCGTGGCGGCGTCAGCGGCAATCATCCGAATCTGCCGACGTGCGAACGCGCCCAACCGGGGCTGCGCCAACGCCTGGTTGAAGTCAGCGGACGCCTCTGAAGAGCGGCCCAGACGCTGGCGTGTGTACGCCCGCAAGACCTGGGGAGACGGGTCTGTGGCGTCCAACGCTATGGCGTCGCTGGCCGCGGCTTCAGCCTCCACCAGTTGATCACCCTGCAGCAAGGCCTGCACCAGCAACTGGCGGTAAGCCGCGTCACCAGGGGCCAACCGGATGGCGCTGCGTGCATTGGCAATAGCGGACTCGGTGTCGCGCCGCTCCAGTGCCGCAAAGGCGGCTGCGCCTGGGGCCTGCGCACGGCGTTGGGCGATGGCGTTGCGCTGGGCCTGCAAGCGCGGGTTGTCGCCCACCTGCGCGGTGGCCGCACTGACAGCCTGGTCCGCTTCCGCCAGACGGTTGGCACCAGCCAGCGCATTGATGAGCAGCAACCGGTAGTCAAGATTGCTCGGCGCCAGGTTCACCGCCCGGGCAGCGTGGCCGATGGCAGCGTCAAAAGCGCCGCCGTCAAATGCCTTGTAGCCCGCGTCAGCCGCCGCAAAGGCAGGCGACACCGTCACGGAAGGCACTGCACCTGACGGAGTGCGTTTGACCCGCGGTTCACCGGGGGCTCCACCCACCACCTTCGGCGGAGAGACTTGCGCGGCCTCGGCGCGGCGCAGCAACGCTCGCAGGGACGACACATCAGGACGCAGGCGGACCGCCTCCCGGGCTTTGTCCGCCGCCGCCCGGTAGTCGCCCTGGGCGTACGACTTATAGGCTTGATCCGCAAGCGCAAACGCCGGGCCGCTCAAGGGCAACTCGTTTTGCGCCTGCACCACACCGCCCACCATGACAACAAGCCCTAGCAGGACCTGCGCAGCAAGGTTGAATCGAGCAGGTGTTTTATTCATGGCGTTTTTCATGGCGTTTGCAGGAGTCACAGGTCGTGGTGTGGGGTCACGACCGGGCGCGCGACAGCTCGGCATGCATCAGATGCTGCTGCTCGACAACGCGCTCAATCACATCGCGCAGGATCACGCCTTGCTCGACCAGGTAGTCACCGACACGCCCATGCCGGTCTGGCCGGTAAGTGCGCATTGAGGATTCAAAAACCGTGCGCTGGAGAAGCCCCTGTTCAATCAACATGTCGCCCAGCAGCGGCACACCAGCCACACCGTCTTGCACCTTCGAAAACGTCTCGTCCGCGCCACGCAGCAACCGCAGGGCAATGGCGATCTCGCTCTCGCGGGCGATGTGCTGGCGCGGCAGGGAACCAAGCTCTGCCTGCAGGTCCGCCAACAAAGGAGCGGGCAAGGGGCTGGCGACGGCAATCAGCGGGCCGCGCTCAGGGTCCGAGCCGAGGTAAACCGCGCGGTACCGTGTGCCGAAGTCAGCGGACACGCCGTCGGCATGCTGCATCACGATGGAGGCCGTCAAGTGAGCGCGTGGCAGATCCGCCTGGTAGGCAATGGCTTCGGCCAGGGTTTCTTCATCCAGCCAGCCGTTGGACACCAAAATGCGCCCCAGCGGCACATGGGTGCTGGCCTGCTCTTCCAGCGCCCGGCCCAACATGTCCTGATCCACGGCACGCCAGGACTGCAGCAGGTCGCCCAGCCGCTGGCGGTTGCGTTTGAGCTGTCCGTCAGTCGGGAAGTCGTGCATGGTTTTGTCCCATGCCAGCGCCTTGCCCCGAAACAGGTAAGACAAAAACATCCGCCATGCCCGAGCCACGGCCATGAAATTCACGAAGTTGCTCACCACCATGCGGGGCACCGACATCAGGCCGTGCCGCCAGCCGTACAGGCTGGTGGTGAAGTAGATGCGGTGGCCACACCGGATCACCAGCGAGATGGCGTTGAGGTAAATCAAAACCCGCCAAGGGCTGTTTTCAGCGAACAACGAGGGGTAGAAAACACGCCACCAGCCGGTGGTGATGCCAATTTCAACCACCAGGAACTGCAACACCAAAAAGTAAGCCAGGATGTTGATGAAAGCGGTGACGGTGCTTTTGCGGTCGCGCAGCAGCAAATAGCGGGCGGCCAGGGTATCCGGCCACTTGATCTGTTCCCAGCTTTGCAAGCCGATGCCCAGCACCCAGCGTGCTTTCTGGCGATAGGCTTGACGAAAGGTGTCCGGGAAAAATTCCCGCACGCACAGCGGCATGCGGACAATCTGCTCCTGCTTGCCGCCTTCCTTGAACCAGTTGGTGCGCTGCACCCGAAAGCTCACCGGGAACACACCGAAAATGGCGTGCATGTCGAGCTGGGCCAAGCGGTTGCCCACGTCGTAGTCTTCGGTCAGGCTGTCAGTGTTGAAGGGCTTGTTGTGCGTGGCACCCACCAGCGCGTCCATGGCGCGGCGTGAAAAACACGTGCCCACCCCCGCAGAGGGCACCACACCCGACACACTTTCACGCACCACCATGTCTTTGGCATGGCTCTCGGCAAACTCGTCCATGTAAGTGCCAGCCACCAACTCGTACCACTTGCGCTCTAGCGAGGCCACAGGCAGCTGAATCATGTCCTTGCGCGGCAGCAGGTAGTTGAAGTATTTGAGCTCCAGCGGGTGCATCACGTCTTCGCTGTCATGCAGCACCATGCCGGCAAACTGCATGCCGTTTTTGCGCTCGTACTCAAAAATGCTTTCGACCACCGAGTTCAGGCAGTCGGCCTTGCAGGTCGGGCCTTCGTGCGGCACTTCGACCCGGTAGAGCTGCTTGTAGCGCTTGCGCATGCGCTCGACTTCATCGATGGTCTTGGGATCGTTGATGTAAGTCCCCACAAACACCACGTAGTTCTGGTACTCCATCACCTCGACCATGTTTTCGACCATGGCGGCGATCACGTCGTACTCGTGCCAGGCAGGCACCATGATGGCCATGGGTTGCTCGCTCTTTTCGCGAATCTGGGCCACGGTGAGGTGCGGGTACTGGCGGTCCGCCGTGAAGGAGCGAAAGATCCGGCGCGTCCAGTACCAGATGTCAATGAACAAATCATCCACCGACGAAATGAAGATCAGCAACGCCACGGTTGCCGCCAACACTTCGAGGGCGAAGTAGTAGTCAGCCGAGAAAAGACCTGGGACCATGTGAGCGTTCTCTGAGCCTGTCGATTACAGCTTTTTGCCTGCCGCGCGGCGACGCATGCGGCTGGCGAAGACCAACAGGGCCACCATGAAGACCACAGCCAACACCGGCAGCATCCACCAGTAACCCACCGTCAACAGCCAAGGGCGGCCTTCACCTTCCACCACGGCACGGCCGGACGGGTCTGAGGTATTGATTTCACCGAGCAAGCCGTTGGAACCAATCACGGCCACATCACCCTGCGCCAACAAAATGGCCTTGTCCATAGCGGGCGGCTGGGTGCCTGCATTGCGGTAAGACACGCCCACATCACTGCCCATCTTCACCACTTCGACGATGCCGACATTGTTCAAACCAGTGACATCCAGGAAAGGCTTGTCATTGCTGCCTGTCATCACCACACGGCCCCCCTCAATCTTCACCTTGGACTTGCTGTCCTTGAGCGGCAGTTCCATCGCCAGGAAGGCGCCACCGGCGGCGGGAATCGCTTCGCCTGTTACAGCGCTGAAACGGGCGTTCTGCGGCGACACACCTGTGCTGGCCGCCACACGCACCACGCGCGGCAATGTGGCCGACGCATCCGCGAGGTAAGCCGCTGGCACCATCACGTGGGCACCCGTGGCGTAGCGCGACACCATCCCCTTGAAGTCATCGGACGGCGTGGCTTTTTCAAGCAGCATGTGGCTGCTGGGCAGCACGGACACGGGGTAGGCTTCGGGCGTTTCGCGGCAGCGGTCGCTGGCCAGCTGACGGGTGAACGAGACACGCAGCACATTGCGCGCGGCCAGGGCATAACGCGGGATAGGCGCGGTCACACGCTCCTGCTTGCCATCAGCGGTCATCTCTTTGGCACCCAGCAAAATGTCATTCATGAAAACCGACATGATGGGTGGTGTGCGCGCTGCGCTCGGAGCGGCCGACACGTCCAGCACCAAAGTGGCGGGCACGCGTCCGTCAGCGGCAACGGCACCAATATCGAAAGTCGTGTTCCAGTCTGCATTGGCCAGCACATTGAAGCTGCCTGGCTTGCCGCCGAGGTACTTCAACGACACGGATGAGGAGTCAGCCGTGGGCTGGTCCGCAGACTGCACCACCATCATCGGCGACGCAGCCACGCGGTTCCAGTAGGCACTGAACAAACCTGCCGCCTTGGCACCCGCGTCAGACGCCACCACGATGGTGGGGCGGCCAAACACGCGGGCCAGCATGATTTCCTTGGACGCCGGTGGACGGGCCGAAAAGTCCAACGAGCGGGAACGCCAGTCGGTGTAAGGGCCCACCGCGTCAGGGGCGGTGGCTTCGAGCTGGGCACGCACGGCGTCAAACGCGGCACCCATGGCCGCCGTCATCGCCTTGTCCGCGATGATGATGTCACCCCGGAACGGACCGGTTGCGCCCAGTGACATCAAAGCGCCCACTTCCGCGGCGTCCTTGAGCTTGTAGCTGCCGCCCTGTGCCAGCCCGGCAAAGGCTGGCACGCTGCGCAGCGCTGGTGGCACGTTCACGCCGGTCAGGTCCACGGTGTCACCCACGGACGGCAGCGCCACAATCTTGCTGCGCTTGCCCACACGCTCCAGCGCCAGCCCCAAACGCCAAGCCGAGTCGTAGGCTTCGCCGGTCAGGTTTTTCGATGAGATCAAGATCACAGGCACCGATGGCAAGGCGCCCCAGGCCGTGGTCAGGTCACGCACGGCGCTGCTGTCATAGCGGTAGGTGAACTTCGAGTCGGGCTCAATACGCAAAACGTTGCCCGGCGTGCGTCCGTCGGCACAAATCCAATCAGAGCCCAGCGCGGTACCCCAGTTGAAACCCAGACGCACAAAACCGCTTGGGCGGGGTGTGCCGTCCACGCCCAGCACCAGGCTGGCGTCACCCTTTTCCAGCGCGAAGGGGCGTGACGACACCGGGTAGGTGTCCAGCGACACCAGCATCGTGGTGCGCCCGCCGTCCGAGCGCATGTAGTTGGCATTGAGCTTGATCTCCCCGCCACTGAGCGGCACATTGGCCGGCACTGGCAGGTACAGCTCCCGCGTGGAGTCTGGCGAGCCCAGCACCAGTGGACCGGTGAACCCAAGGTCCGTCAACGTGACTTCCCGCGCCACCCAGTTGTCCGCGTTCAGTCGCTGAAAAACCTCGGCTGGGCGCTGCGCTGGTGCTGTGGGCTGAGCGGCTGCCAGCAACGGAAAGCACGCAGCCACCAGCCAGGAAAGCCGGACAACACCGGGCAGGCGGCTGGCCGGGCGCAGCGTGCAAGCTGTGGGGCGATGGAGGTGGTTCATGTGCGTGTTCTCAGCTCTGAAGGTTGAATAAAAAATGATCAGCAGACGTCTGGCTTCAGACTGCCGCCGTGGACGACTCGAATTGCGGGGCCTGTTGCCCTGAAGGCCGGACGGCAGACGATGAAATGCCCCCAGCAAAGTCATGGGCGAGCACCTGAACGATCTGCGCCGACGCGGTGCCGTCCCCAAACGGATTGCCAGCCTGCGCCATGCGGGAGTAAGCCGCAGGATCGTCGGTCAAACGGGTGACCTGCGCCACGATGGCCGCGCGTGACGAGCCAATCACCAGCGCGCAGCCGGCTTCAACGGCTTCTGGTCGCTCCGTCTCATCGCGCAGCACCAGCAATGGCACGCCGAAAGTGGGCGCCTCCTCCTGAAGGCCGCCCGAGTCGGTCAGCACCAGCCAGGCATCAGCCAGCGCCTGCTGCATCTGCGTGTAGTCCAGTGGGGCGGTCAGCGTCACGTTCGCCATGCTGCCCAGAATCTGGTTGACCGGGCGTTGAATGACTGGATTGAGGTGGACCGGAAACAAAATCTGCAAATCTGGCTGCTGGCGCGCAATGTCAGCCACCGCATGGCAAATCGAAGCCACGTCGTCGCCCCAGTTTTCACGGCGGTGCACCGTGACCAGCAAGTGCCCGCGCCCGGGGGCAGAACGCCGCACGCCCCGGTGGGCACACGTCCACTGCTGCGCATCGATCACCGTGTTGCCGGTCAGATGGATGCGCGCATCGGCAATGCCTTCGGCCTCCAGCGTGGCGCGTGCCCGCTCGGTCGGCGCAAAGTGGTAGTGCGTGATGCGGCTGATCATCTGGCGCAGCCCCTCTTCAGGGAAAGGCCGGGCCAGGTTGTAAGTACGCAACCCGGCTTCGACATGGGCCAGCGGAACGCGGTTGTAGAACGCTGCCAGAGCGCCCTGGAATGCGCTTTCAGTGTCGCCCTGAACCACCACCAACGACCACTGGGTCTGGCTCATCACCTCATCCAGCTGGCGACGGCAGCCCACACTGAAGTCCAGCAGACTCGAGCCGTCACGGCTCAGGGACAAGTCCGGCACCACGTCAAAGCACGCGAGGATCTGACGCGCCATTTCGTCGTGTTGTCCTGTGTGCAGCCACTGCACCTTGGCCCATGGCGCGGCCCGAAGCGCATGGTAGACGGGCGCCAGTTTGATGATTTCAGGTCGGGTGCCAGAAACGAGAAGAATGTTGTGCATCGCAATCTGTAACAAGGTTTTTAACCCTGTGATCCAAAGAAAAAAGTCCGAAACCGTGCAATATTTCGATCCAGGTGTGAATCATCAAGCCGAAAGGATTGCCGAACAAGTCGAACTAGGTAGTCAACTAGGTAGGTTGAAAGAGCTTGAAAACTAGGTTCAAAGTATTAATGCTCAAAATTTGTTCCGCCGTGCAGACAAACCGGCATGTTCAAAATCCAGAAAACACCGTCTCACGTGCAACCATTTGCAACAAGCCGCGATCCCGGCGCAGGAGCGCGGTGGGGGTGCGGTTTTACGAAAGCACAGGCCAGCCAGGTCAGGCCTGCGGCGACATGCCCAATGTGAGCAGCAGAAATCAGAACACGTGTCATTTTGTAAAAATTAAGTTCAGTTGTAATATTTTTTACAAAATAACTCACGAAATAACGATTTAGAGTTGCTTTTTCGCCAAATTCGGCTGGTCTGATTGGGACTCAGAGCGCCCCAGACGCCGCACAGCAAAAAACGACTCCCGCCGTAGGACAGCAGCGTGTCGCGGTAAAGACGCCGGGTGCGCGCCTTTTTGTGACCAGGCGAACACAACCGGCAAATGGCCAACCCAGCCATTCATCCACCCCCTGCGACGCCAAAGCCTGTTAAAACACGGCTATTGCACACAGCAGGCCGATTCTTTTGATACGTCCATACACACACGCACACACCTCAGACACCAACGGCATGCTGGAGCCTGCCCAAAGCGACCTGATGGGGTGGCTCGAACAATCTGCCAGCGCAGGGGTGTGGGTGGTAAGCCTGCCCGACGGCGCACTGGCTGTCAGCAACCACCTGGCACGGTTTCTGGCCTGGCCGCCAGGGGCTTTACTGCCACAAGGCGTCGCGGGCTCGTGTGAGTCGGCGCTTGCTTTTTACGCACCGCCCTTTCGGGACCGCATGGCCCAAGTGCTGCAGATGTGTGTCGACGCCGCCACCCCATTTGACGAAGAAGTCCAGGTACTCACCGCCAACGGCGAGCTGCG
Source organism: Polaromonas sp. (assembly GCA_046154065.1). Lineage (GTDB taxonomy): Bacteria > Pseudomonadota > Gammaproteobacteria > Burkholderiales > Burkholderiaceae_C > Polaromonas. The sequence continues at coordinate 20,760 of JBJXEI010000081.1, forward strand.
CTGGGCCCGGGCATGCGGACGCGCGCTGCGCGACATCACGGGCACCGTGACATGTGTGCAAGGGGTGCTGCACGACCTGACCGAGAAAAAACTCGCTGAACAAGCGTCCAACGCCGTCACCCTGCGCCTGAGCAGCACCCTGGCCAGCCTGACCGAAGCCTTCGCCACCCTCGACTGGGAAGGCCGCTTCACCTACATCAACCCCGAAGGTGAGCGACTGCTGCAGCACAAGACCAGCGCCCTGGCAGGCCAGCCGGTGTGGCAGGTGCTGCGCGGCGAACGCCAGCCAGCCGCGTCAGAAACACCGCCTGCGGGCAGCCTGCAGGCCCTTTTCCACGACGTGCTGCGCACCGGGCTGACGCAGGAGATGGAGGAATTCGACGCCCGGCTGGGCAAGTGGCTGGCCGTGCGCGTCCACCCCTTTGCCGACGGCGTAGCGGTGTATCTGCGCGACGTGACCCATTCGCGCCAGTCACAAGAGCAGTTGCTGCTGCTGCAAACCTCCATCGCCCAGCTCAACGACATGGTTGTCATCACCGAAGCAGGCCCGCTCAACGCACCCGGTCCGCGCATCGTGTTTGTCAACGACGCCTTTGAGCGGCGCACCGGCTACGCCCGCGGCGAGGTGCTGGGCCGCAGCCCGCGCCTGCTGCAGGGCAAGCGCACCCAGCGCGCCGAACTGGACCGTGTGCGCGAAGCGCTGGAGTCCCGGCAGCCGGTGCGCGTGGAACTGATCAACTACACCAAGCAGGGCGAGCCCTACTGGGTCGAGCTGGAGATCGTGCCGGTGGACTACTTCCACCGCGGGCTGACCCACTGGGTGGCCGTGGCCCGCGACATCAGCGAACGCAAAGCCGCCGAAGACGAAATTGAAGGGCTAGCGTTCTACGACGCCCTGACCGAGCTGCCCAACCGCCAGATGCTGATGGCCCGCCTGGAACGCGTGCTGGCCACCCAAAGCGACGCCACCCCGACCACCACAGTGCTGCCCACCGCCCCCGCGCCGTTGCGGCAGTTTGCCAGCACGCTCAGCCCTGAGCCCCCGCAGTTTGCCGACACCGTGCCCGGCTCCACCGACTTCGCCCCCACGCAACCCGGCCCGGCCACCCCCCACCAGCCACCAGGGCGCAACCGGCGCAAACCCACCGCCCCTGCGGCCGCGCTGACCACCAGCGCGCTCATGTTCATCGACCTGGACCACTTCAAGATCCTCAACGACACCCTCGGGCACGCCACTGGCGACCTGCTGCTGCAAAAAGTGGCCCTGCGCCTAGCCAGTTGCGTGCGGCTGAGCGACACCGTGGCCCGGCTCGGCGGCGACGAATTTGTGGTCATGCTGGAGAACCTGGGCCATGACGAGGACGGCAACACCGCCAAAGAGCCCGACCCCGACAGCGCCCAACACAAAGCCCGCGTGGTGGGCGAGAAAATCGTGGCTTCCCTCAGCGAGCCCTTCGACCTGGCCGGCCACCAGCACCACTGCACCTGCAGCGTCGGCATCACCCTGTTTGGCACCCAGCCCATCACCCTGAGCGACGTGCTCAAACAAGCCGACCTGGCCATGTACCAAGCCAAGGCCGCCGGGCGCAACGGCGTGTGCTTTTTCGACCCCGCCATGCAGTCCCTGGCGATTTCGAACGCAGCACTCACGTCCGACATGCGGCGCGGCCTGCGCGAAGGCGAGTTTGAGCTGTTCTACCAGCCCCAGGTTGGCCGGGACGGTCGCATGTTCGGCGTTGAAGCCCTGCTGCGCTGGAAGCACCCCGAGCGCGGCATGGTCACCCCCGACGACTTCATTCCCCAGGCCGAGGAAAGCGGGCTCATCATGCCGCTGGGCCAGTGGGTGCTGCAAACCGCCTGCGAACAACTTGCCGCCTGGGGCCAACGCCCCGAAACGGAAAAGCTCAGCATCGCCATCAACGTCAGCATGCGGCAGTTCCGCCACCCCGAGTTTGTCGAGCAAGTCCTCAGCATGATCGCCCAGACCGGCATCCGCGCCCACCGACTCAAGCTCGAACTGACCGAAAGCCTGCTCGCCACCGGCCTGGAGATCACTATCGCCAAGATGGGCATGCTCAAAGACGCCGGCGTGACCCTGTCGATTGACGACTTCGGCATCGGCTACTCCGCCTTGTCCTACCTGAAATACCTGCCCCTGGACCAGCTCAAGATCGACCGCGCCTTCGTCAAAGACGTGCTGACCGACCCCAACGACGCCGCCATTGCCCGCACCATCATCGGCCTGGCCCAAAGCCTGGGCCTGGGCGTGGTGGCCGAAGGCGTGGAAACCGAAGAACAACGCGC
>JBJXEI010000082.1:0-39278 GCA_046154065.1 Polaromonas sp.
TTCAACATAACCCATGATAGGAGATGGCGATGGCTCAAACACACACCGCGTCGGTCAGTGCCCCCCTGACCATTCAGATGAATGCGCTGGACAACGTGGCCATTGTGGCCAACGATGGCGGCTTGCCAGCCGGCACTGCGCTGGCCAGCGGCCTGGTGCTGTGCGAGAAGGTACCGCAAGGCCACAAGGTCGCGCTGGTGGACTTGCCCAGCGGCGCGCCCATCCTGCGCTACGGTGTGCCCATCGGCCATGCCCTGAAGGACATCCCGGCGGGCAGCTGGGTGCATGAACGCCTGCTGAGCATGCCCGACGCGCGCGGGCTGGACAACCTGCCCATGGCCACGGTGCAACCCGCTGCCTTGCCGCCGCTGGAGGGCTTCACCTTCCAGGGCTACCGCAACGCTGATGGCTCGGTCGGCACCCGCAACATCCTGGCCATCACACAGACGGTGCAGTGCGTGGCGGGCGTCACCGACTTCGCGGTGCAGCGCATCAAGGCCGAGCTGTTGCCGCGTTTTCCCAACGTGGACGACGTGGTGGCGCTGGCCCACGGCTACGGCTGCGGTGTGGCGATTGACGCACCCGACGCCATCGTCCCCATCCGCACGCTGCGCAACATCAGCCTGAACCCCAACTTTGGCGGCGAGGTGATGGTCGTCAGCCTGGGCTGCGAAAAGCTGCAACCCGAGCGGCTGCTGCCACCGGGCACCATCCCGCTGGTGGACGAACGCCAGCAGGCCCAGGCGCTGGACGTGGTGTGCCTGCAAGACGACGCCCATGTTGGCTTCATGTCCATGGTCGAGTCCATCTTGCGCCAGGCTGAAACCCACCTGCAGCGCCTGAACGCCCGCATCCGCGAAACCGTGCCCGCCAGCGAGCTGGTGGTGGGCGTACAGTGCGGCGGCAGTGACGCGTTTTCAGGCGTGACGGCCAACCCCGCCGTTGGCTTTTGCACCGACCTGCTGGTGCGCGCCGGGGCCAGCGTGATGTTTTCCGAAACCACCGAGGTGCGTGACGGCGTCGCGCAGCTCACAGCTCGCGCCACCACCCCCGCCGTGGCCGAAGCCATCGTGCGCGAGATGGCCTGGTACGACGCCTACCTGCAGCGCGGCCACGTGGACCGCAGCGCCAACACCACCCCCGGCAACAAAAAGGGCGGGCTGTCCAACATCGTCGAAAAAGCCATGGGCTCCATCGTCAAGTCCGGCTCGGCCCCGATCTCAGGTGTGTTGTCCCCCGGTGAAAAACTCAAGACCAAGGGCCTGACCTACGCCGCCACCCCGGCCAGCGACTTCATCTGCGGCACGCTGCAGCTGGCAGCCGGCATGAACCTGCACGTCTTCACCACCGGCCGCGGCACGCCCTACGGCCTGGCCGAGTGCCCGGTCATCAAGGTCGCCACCCGCAGCGACCTGGCCCGGCGCTGGCACGACCTGATGGACATCAACGCCGGCACCATCGCCGAAGGCACGGCCAGCATCGAAGACGTGGGCTGGGAGATGTTTCACCTGATGCTGGAAGTGGCCAGCGGCCGCAAAAAAACCTGGGCCGAACACTGGCAGCTGAAAAACTCGCTGGTGCTGTTCAACCCGGCCCCGGTGACCTGAGGCGCTGCGCAGCCTGCGTTGTCAACGCTTCGGCGCTTTGGTGCGAGGTCACGCCAAGGGAATCAACACACCCACCCGCAAGCCACGCGGTGTCACGGTTTCCGCCAGCGTCCGTCCGCCGTGACGCTGAGCGATTTCCTGCACGATGGACAGGCCCAGGCCGCAGCCGCCAGGGGCTTCCGAGCTGCGCCAGAAACGCTCAAACAGGTCCCCTAGGTGTTCGGTGGCCACACCGGGGCCGTCGTCTTCCACCAGCAGCAGGGCGTGTTGGCCCTGGCTGCACACCCGCACTGTGACGGTGGCGCCGCTGCCTGCGTAGTGCAGGGCGTTGTCGATCAGGTTGTTCAGCGCTTCGCGCAGCAGCAAAGCCTGGCCTTGCACACTCAGGTGTTCATCGCCGTCGTAGCCTAGGTCGATGTGGCTGGTCAGTGCTCTGGCCGTCCAGTCGCAGGCAACTTCCCGGGCCAGGGCGGCCAGGTCCAGGGTCTGCATGACGACGCTGCTTTCAGAGCGTGCCAGCTGCAGCAACTGGTGGACCAGGTGGGCGCTGCGTTGGGCGCCTTCCAGGACTTTTTGCAGGCGCTGCTGCACGGCACTTTCGTGGCTTTCATGCAGGGCCAGCTCGGTCTGGCCAATCAGCCCGGCCAGTGGGGTGCGCAGCTGGTGCGCAGCGTCGTTGAGAAAGCGTTTTTCTTTTTGCTGGCTGCGCGCTACGGCGTCAAGCAGGCGGTTGATGGTGCTGGCCAGGGAGTGCACTTCCTGCGGGGCTGATGTGAGCTCAATGGGCCGCAGCGGGTCGGCACCGGTCTGGCTGCGCGCGCCTGCGCGCTCGATTTGCGCTTCCAGCCGTTTGAGGGGTTGCAAGCCGCGCAGCACACCGGCATACACCAGGGCGCTCAGCGCCAGCCCCATCAGGCCCATGGGCAGCAGCATGCGTTCCAGCAGTTCCTGGGCGATGCGTTCGCGCACCGTCAGGCTTTGCGCCACCTGCACGCGCAGGCGCTGGCGTGTCAGGGCGGTACCGTAGTCCACGTCCAGCAGGGCTACCCGCACCGGGCGGTCGTCCACGCGGGCTTGGTACAGAAAAGCTTCACCCACGCCGATGTCCCCCGGGGGCGGGGCGGGCAGCTTCGCGTTGCCAAGCAAAAACATGCCCGGGGGGGATGACACCATGTAGGTGATGCGGTCCGCCGGGTCTTGTTCCAGAATGTCTTGAGCGGCTTTAGGAAAGTCCACCAGCAGGCCGTCACCAATGGGCTTGATCTGCCGTGCCAGCGCGCGCACGGATTGCGTCAAGGTCTGGTCAATGCCTTTTTCACCGTTTTGCAGGGCGATGCGCCAAGCCAGAAAACCACCTGACAACCACAACACCAGCTGCGGCAACAGCAGCCAGAGCAGCAGTTTGCGCTGCAGCGAAACGCCGGGGACCTGGCGCACGCGCTCAGTCCGCAGGCTTAGCGAGCATATAACCCAAGCCGCGAATGTTGCGGATGTTCAGGCTGGACGCATCGAGCTTTTTGCGCAAGCGGTGAACGTACACCTCCAACGCGTTGGAGTTCAGTGGCGGGGCAGTCTGGCCCGGCTCAGGCGGGCTGGCGCGCCAGGCGGCCAGCACGTCTTCACGCGTCACGACCTCGCCGCAGCGGTTGACCAGCAACTCCAGCAGCTCCCACTCGCGCTGGGTCAGGTCCAGCAGCTCGTCATTGAGCATGGCACTGCGGCTGGCATGGTCCAGCGCCAGCTGGCCCAGGGTGGTGATCTGGCTGCCGGGAGCGTTGCTGACCTGGGTAAACGCTGGCTGCCGGGCGCGCCGCAGCATGGCGCGCAGGCGGGCTTGCAGCTCCTGCATGTTGAAGGGTTTGGTGATGTAGTCGTCAGCCCCGGCATTGAGGCCGCGCACCCGGTCTTCCACCCCGTCACGCGCTGTCAAAATCAGCACGGGCAGGCCGGTGATGTGGCCGCGCACCCAGGTCAGCAAGTCCAGCCCGTCAGCGCCCGGCAGGCCCAGGTCCAGGATGATGCCGTCAACCCCCTGCACCTGCAGCAGCGCCAGGCCTTGCGCGACGCTGGCAGCGGTGCATACCTCAAAACCGAGTTGAGTGAGCTGTCCTTTGAGGGCGTCCTGCAGCAATGCGTCGTCTTCGACAATGAGTATCGTGGCCATGGGTTTGAGCATAGCAAAGGGCATTTCCCGTTGGGTGGGCCTTGCTGCTGAAAATGGCGCTACTCGAGCCGTGCGATTCACCCAACCTCAACCTTTCGCAGTCAGAGATGGGGCCAGCCGTCGCTTGAGCAGGTGCCTAGGGAAAGTCCTTATCAATCCTTTAATTATTGTAATTAAAGTACGTGCAGCGTCGGGCAGCAAGGGTGTTGGGCGCATCAACCGAATCAAAATCAGGAGACAAGGGTATGTTGAAATTGTCAAAAGTCGCTGCTGCGGCTTGGGGTCTGGCGGCGGTGATGTCGGCCAGCGCAGGGGAGGTGGAGGTGCTGCACTACTGGACTTCTGGCGGCGAAGCCAAATCAGTGGTCGAGCTCAAACGCATCATCCAGTCCAGAAGCCACACCTGGCGCGACTTTGCCGTGGCCGGTGGGGGCGGGGACAGCGCCATGACGGTGCTCAAAAGCCGCGTCATTTCGGGCAATCCGCCGTCTGCCGCGCAGGTCAAGGGCCCGGCGATCCAGGAGTGGGCCGCCGAAGGCGTGCTGGCCAATATGGATGCGGTGGCCAAGGCTGAAAAGTGGGACGAGGCACTGCCCAAAGTGGTAGCTGATGTCATGAAGTACAAAGGCAGCTACGTGGCCGCACCGGTCAACGTTCACCGCGTGAACTGGCTCTGGGGCAGTGCCGATGCATTGAAAAAAGCCGGCGTGGCCAGCATGCCCAAAACCTGGGATGAATTTTTTGTCGCCGCCGACAAACTCAAGGTGGCGGGTCTGATTGCGGTGGCCCACGGTGGCCAGAACTGGCAGGACTTCACCACGTTTGAATCGGTGGTGCTGGGTGTCGGGGGCGCCAAGTTTTATCAGGACGCATTGGTCAAGCTGGACGACAAGGCCCTGAACAGCGAGACCATGAAGAAGTCGCTGGAGACCTTTCGCCGCATCAAAACCTACACCGACCCCGCAGCCCCTGGCCGCGACTGGAACTTGGCCACCGCCATGCTGATTCAGGACAAGGCGGGTTTTCAGCTCATGGGTGACTGGGCCAAGGGTGAATTTGTGGCGGCTAAAAAGTCGCCGGGTAAGGACTTTTTGTGTGCGGCGGCTCCGGGCACGGCCAACGCTTTCACCTTCAATGTGGACTCGTTCATTCTCTTCAAGCTCAAGAGCGAGCCTGCCCAGAAAGCCCAGGGTTTCCTGGCCAGCTCCATCATGAGCGGCGAGTTTCAGGAGTTGTTCAGCCTGAACAAGGGGTCGATTCCAGTGCGCACCGATGTGCGGATGGACAAGTTTGACGACTGCGCCAAGCTGTCGAGCAAGGACTTCACGGAGTCCGCCAAAACCGGTGGCCTGGTGCCCAGCGTGGCGCATGGCATGGCCATCGCGCCGGCTACGGAGGGTGCCATCAAGGATGTGGTCAGCCAGTTCTGGAATGACGACAAAGTCAGCGTGGCAGACGCCATGAAAAAAATCGCGACAGCCGCAAAAACAAAATAAGGAGACCCGATCATGATGAAAAGAAACCGTCTTTTGGCGGTGGCTTTGGCCGCTGCATGCGCCAACGGTGCCATGGCCATGGATGTCGCAGGCTTTGAGTTCACAGGCTACTCACGCGGAGGCCCGGTGTTCAACCACTCCGATGGCGTCAAGGGGGGGCTAAGTCTGGGTGGCGAGCTGCAAAAGTACCGCCTTGGCAACGAGGGGGACAACGGCATTGAAATCAGCCTGGCCCGCACCTTTGAGACCGAAGGCCTGAAGTGGAAGATTGACTACATGCCGGCCAAGTGGGGCAGCGGGGACATCAGCACCGAACAGGCCTATGTGGAAGTCAGTGGTTTTTCATTTGCACCAGAAGCCAAGTTCTGGGTTGGCCAGCGCCGCTTGCGGATTCAGGATGTCCACATCGTGGACTACTTCCTGATGAACTACGGCGACAACCAGGGCGCCGGTGTGACTAATATCCCAGTCGGTGGTGCCAAGCTGGGCGTGGGGGTGTTTTCTGGCGACAAGTTTGACAAGCAGTTGCCCAACAGCGTCAAGGCCCATCGTTTTAACGCCGATATTTCCGACATTCAGACCAACCCTGGCGGCAAGCTGCGCGTGCTGCTGACGGCGGTGGGCGGCAGCAGCCAGGTCAATGGCTCGTCCGGTTCCGGCATTTCTGTGTCACACAACCAGGCTGATTTCATCATTCCCGGCGTCAGCAATGCGCTGTTTTTGCAGGCGTCACGCGGCCATGCCCGCATTGACGGCCAGTTTGAGGCCATCGACGGCACCAGCGCTGGCAAAAAAGTCATGCGCATTGCAGACGCCATCAACTGGCAAAGTGGCCGGTTTGGTGGCCAGGCTTTGGTGGCTTACCAGACCAACAAGGTTGATTTGACCAATGTGACCACCAAGGACTTCTCGATCGGTGGCCGCGCCTCCTACGCGTTTCACAAAAACTTCAAGGGCTTGACCGAGCTGTCCACCACCACCCGCAAGGGCGCGGGGCCTGATCAGCGCTTGAGCAAGGTCACGTTGGCGGGTGCGCTGGCCTTGAAAGAAGACTTCTGGTCGCGTCCCGAGTTGCGCCTGTACGTGACCAAGGGCAGCTGGAACAAGGCCGCTGCGGCTGCCAATGCCACCAGTTTTGGGTTTGGTGGAAAAACGGCCCGCACGTTGGCGGGTGTGCAGTATGAGGTGTGGTGGTGAGCTGTTGAGTCTCATCGCTCGATGAGGGGGCCCGTTTGAGGCCCATCCAAAAGGTTTGGGGCAGGGGGGCACGCTGTGTGCCCCCTGCGGTTTTCTGCCAACCTTGAACAACGCGCAACCAACATGTCCGTAGCAATGAAAAACTCTTTTGAATCCTGGCTGCCCAGGCTGGTGGTGGCACCGGCCTTCGTGCTGGGTTTTGCCTTTATTTACGGCCTGATGGTCTGGAACGGCGTGCTGAGCTTTTCGGCCTCCCGCATGCTGCCCAACTACGAGTGGGTGGGGCTGGCGCAATACGAAAAACTTTGGGAGATGGACCGCTGGTGGGTGGCGCTTAAAAATCTGGGTATTTTTGGCGTGGGGTATGTCGGTGGCTCACTGGCCATTGGCATCACGCTGGCCGTGCTGCTGGACCAGAAAATTCGCGCTGAAGGCGCGTTGCGCACGATTTACCTCTACCCCATGGCCCTTTCATTTGTGGTCACGGGCACGGCCTGGAAGTGGCTGCTGAACCCTGGCATGGGCATTGAAAAAATGGTGCGTGACTGGGGCTTTGGAAGCTTCAGTTTTGACTGGATTGTGAACACCGACATGGCCATTTACTGTGTGGTGATTGCCGGTATCTGGCAGAGCGCCGGGTTCGCGATGGCGCTGTTTTTGGCCGGTCTGCGTGGCATTGACGACAGCATCATCAAGGCTGCGCAGGTCGATGGTGCTTCGCTGCCGCTTATTTACTGGCGCATTGTGTTGCCCGCGTTGCGGCCGGTGTTTTTTTCAACGCTGATGGTGCTGTCGCACCTGGCGATCAAGAGTTTTGACCTGGTGATGGCGCTGACCGCTGGTGGGCCCGGCTTTGCCACCGACGTGCCGGCCACCTTCATGTACACCATGTCTTTTTCACGTGGCCAGATTGGCCTGGGTGCCGCCAGCGCCACCATGATGCTGGCCACCGTGGCCGCCTTGGTGGTGCCTTACCTCTACAGCGAACTGCGCAGCAAACCCCATGACCGTTAAAACCTCCCTTTTCCCTTCGTTGGGCCGTCTGCTGGTATATGCCGTGCTGGCACTGGCGGTGGCCTTCTTTTTGTTGCCGCTCTACGCCATGCTGGTCACGTCGTTCAAGGACGCGGATGAAATCCGCAGCAGCTCGCTGCTGGCTTTGCCTAGCGCCCTGAACTGGAGCGCCTGGTCAACCGCCTGGTCCAGCGCCTGCACCGGGGTGGACTGCAACGGCCTGCGCCCGTTTTTCTGGAACTCGGTGGCCATGACGCTGCCAGCGGTGATGATTTCTACCGTGTGGGGCGCGCTCAACGGCTATGTGCTCAGCCTGTGGAAGTTTCGTGGCAGCGACACGCTGTTTGGATTGCTGCTGTTTGGCGTGTTCATGCCGTTTCAGGTGGTGTTGCTGCCCATGAGCCAGGTGTTGGGCTGGCTGGGCTTGTCGAGCTCCATCACGGGTCTGGTCATGGTGCATTGCCTGGCCGGACTGGCGGGGACTACCTTGTTTTTTCGCAACTATTACGCCGCCATTCCCAAAGAATTGGTCAACGCAGCGCGCATGGATGGTGCCAGTTTCTGGCAGATTTTCTGGCGCATCGTGCTGCCGCTGTCCACACCCATCGTGATGGTGGCTTTGATCTGGCAGTTCACCAACATCTGGAACGATTTTTTGTTTGGGGTGGTGTTTTCGGGCACCGAGTCCAAACCGGTGACGGTGGGGCTGAACAACCTGGCCAACACCTCCAGCAGCGTGAAGGCCTACAACGTGGACATGGCGGCGGCCATCATTGCCGGTCTGCCGACCATGGTGATTTATGTCCTGGCAGGACAGTTTTTTGTGCGCGGGCTGACCGCCGGCGCCGTCAAGGGGTAATCGGACAATGGCTTCTTCGCTTGAAATTTCAGGGATCAACAAACGGTTTGGCAGGGGCGACAAAAGTGTCGAAGTCTTGCGCAAGATCGACATCCACGTGGCACCGGGGGAGTTTTTGATTTTGGTGGGGCCTTCGGGCTGCGGCAAATCAACCTTGCTCAACATCATTGCCGGGCTGGACGAGCCGACCGAAGGTGAGATCCGCCTGCGTGGCAAAAACGTGGTCGGCATGCCACCGCGTGAGCGTGACATCGCCATGGTGTTTCAAAGTTATGCCCTCTACCCGACGCTCAGCGTGGCCGACAACATTGGTTTTGCGCTGGAGATGCGCAAGATGCCCAAGGCCGAGCGCAAGGTGCGCATTGACGAAGTGGCTGCCATGCTGCAAATCACCCATCTGCTGGAGCGTCGCCCCAGCCAGCTGTCCGGTGGTCAGCGCCAGCGGGTGGCCATGGGCCGGGCGCTGGCACGCCAGCCGCAGCTGTTTTTGTTTGACGAGCCGCTGTCCAACCTGGATGCCAAACTGCGCGTGGAAATGCGCGCCGAGATCAAACGCCTGCACCAGGCCAGTGGCATTACCAGTGTGTACGTCACCCATGACCAGGTGGAGGCCATGACGCTCGGCTCGCGCATTGCGGTGATGAAGGGCGGCATGGTGCAGCAACTCGGCAGCCCCGACGAGATCTACAACCGGCCCAGCAACACCTACGTGGCCACCTTCATCGGCTCGCCGACCATGAACCTGCTGCGCGGCACGCAGGCCGCCGGGCAGTTTGCCATCAAAGGTGCCACACTGGCCCTGTCCGCACCACCGACCGCAGCACCCTTGCTGCTGGGCATCCGCCCTGAACACCTGGTGCTGGACAACAGTTCCGTCTGGCGCGGCCAGGTCAGCGTGGTCGAGCCCACCGGGCCAGACACCTATGTGATGGTGGATACCGAAGCGGGCAGCTTGACCCTGCGCACCGACGCACAAACCCGTGTCCAGCCCGGTGAGCGGGTGGGTCTGAGCGTGGCCCCGGCCCATGCGCACTGGTTCGATGCAGACACCGAAAACCGGCTGGCCTGACCCGCTGGGGTGTTCTTTGAAGTGGCACTTGTTTTTTAAGGAATTGGATCCCTCATGAATCCTTTGCGCCTGCTGGCCGACATCGGTGGCACCAACATCCGCCTGGCCTGGCAGGAAGCGCCCGGCGGGGCGCTGCACGACACCCGGGTTTTGCAGTGTGGCCACTACTCCACGGTCGACGCGGCCATCCAGGCCTACATGCAAGAGCTGGGCTTGCCTGCCGCGCGCGAAGCCGCTTTTGGCATTGCCAACCCGGTCACTGGTGACTTGGTCACGATGACCAACCACAGCTGGCGCTTTTCGCAGCAGGCCCTGCGCGAGCGTTTTGGCTGGCAGCGGCTGGTGGTCATCAACGACTTCACCGCGCTGGCGCTGGCCGTCCCGCTGCTGACGCCCGATTTGCTGCGCCAGGTTGGCGGCGGTGCGGCGGTGCCCGGCGCGGCCATGGCGCTGGTCGGGCCAGGCACGGGGCTGGGTGTTTCAGGCCTGGTGTTTCCGCCCGGCTCCAGCAGCGGGGTGCCCTTGTCCGGTGAGGGCGGCCATGTGTCGCTGGCGGCGCACACGCAACTGGAGTTTGATGTGATCGGGGTGCTGCAAGCGCGCTACGGCCATGTGTCCGCCGAACGCGCGGTGTCTGGCCAGGGCTTGGTGGACATCTACCACGCCGTGCGCACGCTGGCCGTGCTCGGCGGCGAAGAAGTCAGCTCTGCCGCACAAGTCACCGAGATGGCCCTGCAGGCGCAGAACCCGCTGGCGCTGCAGGCGCTGGAGCTGTTTTGTGGGTTTCTGGGCAGCGTGGCAGGCAACCTGGCGCTGACCCTGGGCGCACGCGGCGGTGTGTACCTGGGCGGCGGCATGGTGCCGCGCCTCGGGCCGTGGTTTGACCAGTCACCGTTTCGCCAGCGTTTCGAGGCCAAAGGGCGTTTTCAGCCCTATCTGGCGTCTATTCCCTGCTGGGTGATTGACCCCAGCGCCACCCCTGCGCTGTATGGCGCCTCGCGCGCGCTGGATGTCGCAGGCTAACTTCGCGCAGTTCATGCACTTTGCGCGTGTGCCTTTTTACGTAACTCCATTGAAGCTGCCAGATGCCTATTTCTAACTTCAATCTCGCTGACCCGCTTGATCTCGTGATCTTTGGCGGTGTGGGTGACCTGTCTCTGCGCAAGTTGCTCCCGGCGCTCTACATGGCGCACCTGCACAACAACCTGCCTGCGCAGACGCGTATCCACGCCTTGGGGCGCCAACCGTGGAGCAGCAGCGAGTTTTTGGCCTTTGTCCAGGAAAAAGTCCCCAGCTTCATTGACCGCAACGCTTTCAACGAAGCCACCTGGCAGCAATTTTTGGCGCGGCTGAACTATGTCAGCCTCGACGCCACACAGCCACAAGACTATGCGGCGCTGGGCGCCGTGCTGTCACCCGGGGCCGTTCGGGTGTACTACCTGGCGACCGCCCCCAGCCTGTTCACCGCCATCTGCGCCCACCTGTCGGCGGCCTTGCTGATCGACGCACGTGCACGTGTGGTGCTGGAAAAACCCCTGGGCCATGACCTGGCTTCGGCGCGCCAGATCAACGACGAAGTGGGGCGGTATTTCCAGGAATCGCAGACGTTTCGCATTGACCACTATTTGGGCAAGGAAACGGTGCAAAACCTCATGGTGCTTCGCTTTGGCAACACCATTTTTGAGCCGCTCTGGCGCAGCCCCTGCATCAAGAGCGTGCAGATCACGGTGGCTGAATCGGTGGGCGTGGGCAGCCGCGCCGGGTTCTATGACGGCACCGGCGCGCTGCGTGACATGGTGCAAAACCACTTGCTGCAACTGCTGTGCATCGTGGCCATGGAGCCACCGGCGTCGCTGGACCCCGACGCGGTGCGCGACGAAAAACTCAAGGTGTTGCGCTCGTTGCGCCCCATGACACCTGCCGACGTGGCGCGCGACACCGTGCGTGGCCAGTACAGCGCCGGCACCTGCGCAGGGGAAGCAGCCCCGGGCTACCTGCAAGAAAGCGACGTTCCCGCCGACAGCGACACCGAAACCTTTGTGGCCCTGCGCGCCGACATCAACAACTGGCGCTGGGCCAACGTGCCCTTTTTCCTGCGCACCGGAAAACGCATGGCCGAGCGCCGCTCTGAGATCGTCATCGAGTTCGCCGACCTGCCCTACAAGCTCTTTCCTGACGCGCCGCGCCAGCCCGCCAACCGCCTGATGATCCGGCTTCAACCTGAAGAGCATGTGCAGCTGCAGATGATGGCCAAAGAACCCGGCAGCGGCATGCGGCTGCGCCCGGTGAGTCTGAACCTGGATCTGGAGTCCGCCTTCTCGGCCCGCCGCGCGGAAGCGTACGAGCGTCTCCTCATGGACGTCATCAAAGGCCGTCTGACCCACTTCATGCGCCGCGACGAGCTCGAAGCTGCATGGACCTGGGTTGAGCCCATCCAGGACGGCTGGAAAGCCTCGAACGAAAAGCCCGAGTCCTATACCGCGGGCACCTGGGGGCCTGCCGCCTCGTCAGCGCTGATGGCGCGCGAAGGCTCGGCCTGGGTCGAAGAAGCTTGAACGCATGAACCACACCAATCCCTGCCCCACTGAATTCCAGGCCAGCAGCCCGGACGAGCTCGCCCAGCAACTGGCCTTGACCGTGTCAGACCAGTTGCGTCGCGCCATCACCCAACGGGGTCATGCCCTGCTGGCCGTCTCGGGCGGCAAGTCACCCATTGCCTTGTTCCAGCAGCTGCGCACCCAGCCCCTGGCCTGGGACAACGTGCGCGTGCTGCTGGTGGACGAGCGCTGTGTGCCGCACGACCACCCCGACAGCAACACCGCACTGGTGCGGGCACACCTGCTGCAGGATGATGCTGCCGCCGCCCGCTTCACCCCCTTGTTTGACCGCCTGCCCATGGGCCTGGACGCCACCGCGCTGAACGCGCTGACCGCCAGCGCCAACCAGCGGCTGTCCACACTGCCCTGGCCGCTGGACGTGGCGGTGCTGGGCATGGGTGACGACGGCCACACCGCGTCCTTGTTCCCCGGCGCGCCCGGCCTGCATACCGCCCTCACCAGCGCCGCGTCCATGGCGTGGGTGTGCCCCGTCACCGCGCCGCATGCGCGCTTGACCCTGACCCTGCCCACCCTGAGCGCCGCACGGCAGCTGCATCTGTCCATTGCTGGGCACAGCAAACGCGCCGTGTACCGGCAAGCGCTGAGCGCCCCGACCACCGCTTTGCCGGTCTCGCTGGTGCTGCACCAACACGCCGCCCCCATCAGCGTCTGGCTCGCCTGAATCGACTGAACCCCGACACCCGCTGCGCCCCACAGGATTTCGCCATGAGCACCCCCTCCCCAATCCCGAGCTCCACCCTGAACCCCACGCTGGCACATGTCACGCAGCGCATAAAGGCGCGCAGTGCCGCCACCCGCGCCACTTACCTCGGCAGCATTGCCCTGCAGCGCAAGGCCGGCAGCCAGCGCGCGGGCATGGGTTGCGCCAACATGGCCCACACTACCGCCGCGCTGCCCGCGTCCGACAAGCTGAAAATCCACGCCGAGCGTGTCCCGCATGTGGGCATCGTCACCGCCTACAACGACATGCTGTCGGCCCACCAACCGTACGAGCAGTACCCCGCGCTGGTGCGTGACCATGCGCGCACACTGGGCGCCACCGCCCAGGTGGCCGGCGGTGTGCCTGCCATGTGCGACGGCATCACGCAGGGCGCGGCGGGCATGGAACTCTCACTCTTCTCGCGCGACGTCATCGCACTGTCCACCGCCGTGGCCCTGTCCCACAACGTGTTTGATGCCGCGCTGATGCTGGGTGTGTGCGACAAGATCGTGCCCGGCCTGTTCATGGGGGCGGTGCAGTTCGGCCACCTCAGCACCGTGTTTGTGCCCGCCGGGCCCATGACCTCGGGCCTGTCCAACGACGCCAAGGCCAAGGTCCGCCAGCAGTATGCGCAGGCCCTGGTGGGCCGCGACGCGCTGCTGGCGTCTGAAGCACAGGCTTACCACAGCCCCGGCACCTGCACCTTCTACGGCACCGCCAACAGCAACCAGATGCTGATGGAAATCATGGGCCTGCACCTGCCCGGCGCGTCCTTCGTCAACCCCGGCACCCCCCTGCGTGAAGCGCTCACGCGTGCGGCCGTCCACCGCGCCGTGGCCAACACCGGTCGCACCGGCGAAGCCGCTGTTTGCCTGGCCGACATCGTCACTGAAAAAACCGTCGTCAACGGCATCATTGGCCTGCTGGCCACCGGCGGCTCGACCAACCACACTATTCACCTGGTGGCCATGGCGCGCGCCGCCGGGGTGCTGATCGACTGGGACGACTTCGCCGAACTCTCGGCCGTGGTGCCCCTGCTGGCACGGGTCTACCCCAACGGCAGTGCGGACGTGAACCACTTTCACGCGGCTGGTGGCATGGGCTTTTTGATGCAGACGCTGCTGGCGGCCGGCCTGCTGCACGGCGATGTGCTTACCGTCATGGGCCCAGGCTTGGCGGCTTACGCGCAAGAGCCGTGGCTGGACAACGGCCAGCTCCGATGGCGCCCGAGCCCCTTGCACAGCGCCGACACCACCGTGCTGCGACCCGTGGGCAACCCTTTCAGTGCCGACGGCGGGCTGCGCCTGTTGCAAGGCAACCTGGGCCGCAGCGTGGTCAAGGTTTCCGCGGTCAAGCCCGAGCACCGCGTGGTCCGTGCCCAGGCGGTGGTGGTGAATGACCAGCAAGATTTGCTGGCGCTTTTCAATGCAGGCCAATTGCAGCGCGACCTGGTGGCCGTGGTGCGCTACCAGGGGCCGCGCGCCAACGGCATGCCCGAGCTGCACAAGCTCACGCCAGCGCTGGCCGTGCTCCAGGACCAAGGCTTCAAAGTGGCGCTGGTCACCGACGGCCGCATGTCCGGAGCCTCCGGCAAGGTGCCCGCGGCCATCCACCTCAGCCCCGAGGCATTGGCCCACGGACCTATTGCCCGCGTACGTGACGGTGACTGGATCACGCTGGACTGCGAGCGCGGTGTGTTGGACGTTGAGGTCGCGGCCGATGTTCTGGCTGCCCGCGCAGTTGACCACCCCGACCTCAGTGCCAACGCCCACGGTACCGGGCGCCAACTCTTCGGCCTGTTTCGCCAGCACGCCGGCACCGCCGAGTCCGGCGCATCTCCGCTGCTTGGCGCTTGACGCCCGCATCCCGCATTCAGCCCCCAACCCACCAACCCATCAACGCGAATCACATGACCACCACCTGCTTCACCCGGCCCGCATTCCAGTCACTTGTCGTGCCCGTCATTGTGCTGAGTGAGGCGGCGCACGCCGTCCCACTGGCCCACGCCTTGCTTGAAGGCGGTATTGACGTGATGGAAATCACCCTGCGCTCGGACGCCGCGCTGGCCGCCATCGAATCCGTGGCGCGTGCCGTGCCCCACATGCACGTCGGCGCGGGTACCGTGACCCGCGTGGCCGAGGTGCAACGCGTCATCGACGCAGGCGCGACCTTTGCCCTTTCGCCCGGCTGCTCCGACGCGCTGGTTCAGGCCGTTCAGGCCGCCCGGCTGCCCTTTGTTCCCGGCGTGATGACGCCCAGCGAAGTCATGCATGTACGCGAGCACGGGTTCTCGCTCATGAAGCTGTTTCCCGCCGCCCAAGCCGGAGGCTTGTCCATGCTCAAGGCCCTTGGTGCACCCCTGCCCGACGTGGTTTTTTGCCCCACCGGCGGCGTGAGCGCCGACAACCTGCAGGATTTTTTGAGGCTGTTCAATGTGGCGATGGTCGGCGGCTCCTGGCTGACCCCGGCTGACGCCCTGGCCCAAGGCGACTGGCCGCGCATCACCCGCCTGGCGCGCGAAGCCACTGCGCTAGCGGAGGCTTCACGCGCACGTTAAATGCGGCCTCAACTAGACATTCGACACGTTCTTACATATTGCGCCGGTACTGCCCACCCACTTCAAACAGCGCATTGGTGATCTGCCCCAGTGAGCACACGCGCACGGCGTCCATCAGCACCTCAAAGACGTTGTCGTTGTCGATCACGGCTTTTTGCAGGCGTTTGAGCATGGCGGGGGACTCGGCGGCATGCAGCGTGTGGAAGGCGTTCAGGCGGCTGAGCTGGCTTTGCTTTTCTTCGTCGGTGGAGCGGGCCAGCTCCAGCTTGTCCTGCACGGCGTCACCGTGCGGGTTGCGGAAGGTGTTCACGCCAATGATGGGCAACTCGCCGGTGTGTTTGAGCATTTCGTAGTGCATCGATTCGTCTTGAATCCGCCCGCGCTGGTAGCCGGTTTCCATGGCGCCCAGCACGCCGCCGCGCTCGGCGATGCGTTCAAACTCCAGCAGCACGGCCTCTTCGAGCAGTTCGGTCAGCTCCTCGATGATGAACGCGCCCTGCGTCGGGTTTTCGTTTTTGGCCAGGCCCCACTCGCGGTTGATGATGAGCTGGATCGCCATGGCGCGGCGCACCGATTCTTCGGTCGGTGTGGTGATGGCCTCGTCAAACGCGTTGGTGTGCAGGCTGTTGCAGTTGTCGTAAATCGCGATCAGCGCCTGCAGCGTGGTGCGGATGTCGTTGAACTGGATCTCCTGCGCATGCAGGCTGCGGCCGCTGGTCTGGATGTGGTATTTGAGCTTTTGGCTGCGCTCGTTCGCGCCGTATTTTTCCTTCATCGCCACCGCCCAGATGCGGCGCGCCACGCGGCCCATCACGGTGTACTCCGGGTCCATGCCGTTGCTGAAGAAAAAGCTCAGGTTGGGCGCAAAGTCGTCGATGTGCATGCCGCGCGCGAGATACGCCTCGACAAAGGTAAACCCGTTGCTGAGCGTGAAGGCCAGCTGGGAGATCGGGTTGGCCCCGGCCTCGGCGATGTGGTAGCCGCTGATCGACACACTGTAGAAGTTGCGCACCCGGTTGTGGACAAAAAACTGGGCGATGTCGCCCATGACCTTGAGGCTGAACTCGGTCGAAAAAATGCAGGTGTTCTGGCCCTGGTCTTCTTTCAGGATATCGGCCTGCACCGTGCCGCGCACGTTTTCCATCACCCATTCGCGGATTTTGGCGGCCTCGGTGTCGGTCGGGTCGCGGCCGTTGTCTGCCTTGAATTTGTCCAGGTTCTGGTCGATGGCGGTGTTCATGAACATGGCCAGAATCGACGGGGCCGGGCCGTTGATGGTCATGCTGACTGAGGTGCTGGGGCTGCACAAGTCAAAGCCGCCGTACAGCACCTTCATGTCGTCCAGCGTGGCGATGCTCACCCCCGAGTTGCCGACCTTGCCGTAAATGTCGGGCCGCAGGCCGGGGTCGTTGCCGTACAGCGTGACCGAGTCAAACGCGGTGGACAGGCGTTTGGCCGCCATGCCTTCGCTGAGCAGCTTGAAGCGGGTGTTGGTGCGAAACGGGTCGCCTTCCCCGGCAAACATGCGGGTGGGGTCCTCGCCCTCGCGTTTGAAGGCGAAGGTGCCGGCCGTGTAGGGATAGCTGCCGGGCACGTTGTCCAGCATCAGCCACTGCAGTACCTCGCCGTCGTCCTGGTACTTGGGCAGGCTGACCTTGCGGATCGGCGTGCCGGACAGGCTTTGGGTGACCAGCGCGGTGCGGATTTCCTTGTCACGGATTTTCACCACGTACTCGTCGCCCGCGTAGGCTTTTTGCATGTCGGGCCACTGGGCCAGCAGGTGGCGCGCATCGGCGTCCATGCGGGCTTTGCGGTGACCGGCCAAATCGAGCGCGGCCTCGGCGGCCGGGGCGCGGTCGGGCTTGTCGATCTTGAGCATGGCTGCGGCGGCCTTGAGCTGCTGCACCTCCCGCGCCAACTGGGACTGGGCCAGGGCGCGTTTTTTGTAGCCGCGCACGGTGTCCGAGATCTCGGCCAGGTAGCGGGTGCGGGCAGCGGGCACCACAGGGGTCTGGTTGGTGCTGTGGCGCACCCCAGCCACCGGCAGGCTGCCTTCGTTCAGGTTCAAGCCCAGCTCGGCCAGGCGCGGTTTCAGGGCCTGGTACAGCGCGGTCACGCCGTCGTCGTTGAAACGCGCAGCCATGGTGCCAAACACCGGCATCTGCTCCGTGGGCGTGCCCCAGGCTTCCTTGTTGCGCTGCACCTGTTTGGCCACGTCACGCAGCGCGTCCAGCGAGCCTTTGCGGTCAAACTTGTTGATGGCGACAAACTCGGCAAAGTCCAGCATGTCGATTTTTTCAAGCTGGCTGGCCGCGCCAAATTCGGGCGTCATCACGTACATGGGTACGTCCACATGCGGCACGATGGCCGCGTCGCCCTGGCCAATGCCCGAGGTTTCCACCACGATCAGGTCAAACCCGGCGCACTTGCAGGCGGCAATCACGTCGGGCAGGGCCTGGCTGATTTCCGAGCCAAAGTCACGCGTGGCCAGGCTGCGCATGAAGACACGTGGCCCGTCAGACCACGGGTTGATGGCGTTCATGCGGATGCGGTCACCGAGCAGCGCCCCACCGCTTTTGCGGCGTGAGGGGTCGATGCTGATCACCGCGATGCGCAGCGCGTCGTTCTGGTCCAGCCGCAGCCGGCGGATCAGCTCGTCCGTCAGTGAGGATTTGCCCGCCCCGCCTGTGCCGGTGATGCCCAGAACCGGTATCTTTTTAATAGCAGAACAGGCATGTATATCCTTGGCTAGTGCGGGATTTACCTTGTTATTTTCAATTGCGGTGATCAATTGGGCCAACGCGCGCCAGTTCATCTCGCCATGGCCGGCCACCGCGCTGATGTCGGCCGGGGCCAGGCCCGAGAGGTCTTGGTCGCAGCGCATGACCATCTCGCCAATCATCCCGGCCAGGCCCATTTTCTGGCCGTCTTCGGGGCTGTAGATGCGCGTCACGCCGTAGGCATGCAGCTCGCGGATTTCCGGCGGCACGATCACGCCGCCGCCGCCGCCAAACACCTGGATGTGTTGTCCGCCCCGGCTTTTGAGCAGGTCCACCATGTACTTGAAGTACTCGACATGGCCGCCCTGGTAGCTGCTGATGGCAATGCCCTGGGCATCTTCCTGCAGCGCCGCCGTCACGACCTCGTCCACGCTGCGGTTGTGCCCCAGGTGAATCACTTCCGCGCCCATGCTTTGCAAAATGCGCCGCATGATGTTGATGGCGGCGTCGTGGCCGTCGAACAGGGAGGCGGCGGTGACAAAACGTACCTTGTGGGTCGGGCGGTAAGTGGCCAGCGCTTTGTACTCGGCGGACAGGTCGGTCATGGGGGTTCCTTGGACGGCGGTGCTGTGATACGGGCAGCAGGCCGCAGCGGGCTGTCTGCTCGCATTCATCATATGACGTTTACGTCAACGTCAACTACCGGGAATACGCCAACCCGAGCGCGCACTGCGACAGGTGCTGTGCCGTGGCTGGGCCTCGGGGTGTCAGGCTGCGCCGTCCTGGCCCTTGCCGGGCGTCGTGGGGCGGGTGTGGTCAATCGCGTACTTGACCAGCTCCGCCTGCCCGGCAATGCCGAGTTTGCGGCGCACGTTCAGCCGATGGGTTTCGACGGTGCGCACCGAAATGTCCAGCACCTTGGCGATCTGTTTGTTGGAGTAGCCGCAGGCCAGCCACCGCATGGTGGCGAGTTCCTTGGGGGTCAGTGTGGTGGTGTCGTCCTCTGGCGTGGTGGCTGCACGCGTGGGCTCCAGGTGCTGGCGCAGCTCCAGGCTGAAGTAGGTCTGGCCCGCGTAAACCGCCAGGATGGCGTCCACCAGTTCCTGTGCGGGCGCATCCTTGAGCACATAGCCTTTGGCGCCTTCATCAAACGCGCGCCTGACGTATTCAGGGTTGTTGTGCATCGACAGCACCAGCACGGCAATCGTCGGGAAGCGCTGGCGAAACTGCGCCGTCAGCTCAATGCCGCTGAGCGTTCGCATGCTGATGTCCGTCAGCACCATGTGGGGCGCTTGCTCACCTGCCAGCTGGGTGGCCAACTGAACGGCATCGTCCACACAATCTGCTTCGCCCACCACGGCAATCTGGCCTGTGGCCTCCAGTCGCATGCGCACACCGTCGCGCACGAAAGGGTGGTCGTCCACCAAAAGCAGGCGTATTGTTTTAGGCATGGGGTTCCTGCGTGAAGGGGATGGCCGCCAGGGCGGGCGTGGACAAGGTGGCCGTCACGCAGGTGCCCCCAGGACCCGAGCGAATGGCCAGCTGCCCGCCCAGGCCTTCCATGCGTTCGCGCATGTTGCGCAGGCCGATGCCACCGCGCTGGGCGGTTTGCACCCGGTCCACGTTAAAGCCCTTGCCATCGTCGCAAATGGCCAGCTGGATCTGCCGTTTGCGAAAGCTCAGCGTCACCCGCACTTCGCTGGCCTGGGCGTGCAGGCGTGCGTTGGTCAGGCTTTCCTGGGAGATGCGAAACAGCGCTGTGCTTTGCGCCAGCGGCAGCGCAAAAGGCTCGCCTTGTGTTTCAAATCGAATGTCGAACGGGCCCTGTTCTCCCGCTTCGTCGACCAGCTGTTCAATGGCCGGTGACAGGCCAAAGTCATCGAGCAGCGCCGGCCGCAAATCATGGGAGATGCGGCGCACTTCCGTCAGCGCCTGGCTCAGGCGGTCAAGCCCGCGCTTGAGTGGTGTGGCCCCGATGTCTGGCGGCGGCGCGCCGGGTGTTGCGTCGGCGTGCGGATCGCGGGCGCTGTGGTGGCGCTGCAGCTGCGCTGTTTCAATGAAAAACTTCGCCGACACCAGCACCTGAATGATGCCGTCGTGCAGTTCTTGGGCCACCCGCACGCGTTCTTCTTCCTGGGAGTTCACCACGCGCTGGGCCAGGTGTCGGAGTTTGGCGCTGGACTCCCGGTGGTCGCTGAGGTTGACCGCCAGGCCTGACAGCGCGATCAGGATCATCGCGCCTGCCGCAATCATGTACATGTGGCGCTGCGTGTCCTGAATATTGCTTTGCGCCTGCGCGTCGATGCGCTGCAGGGTCTGTTCAATGTCGTCCAGATACAGGCCGGTCCCCAGCATCCAGCCCCAGGATGTGATGGGCTCCACATAGCCGAGTTTGGACGCCACCAGGCCCGACGACGGTTTGGCCCAAAAGTAGCGCACCGTGCCGCCGCCCTGGCGGGTCGCCTCCAGCAGCTTTTCAATGGGCGTGCCGCCGTACGGGTCCTTCATCTCGCGCAGGTTCTGGCCAACCAGCTCCGGCTGGCGCGCATGCATCAGGTTGTTGCCCGCCATGTCATAGAGGAAAAAATAGCCGTCTTTGCCAAACTCCAGCTGGCGCAGGACCTCCATGGCTTGCGCCTGCCGGGCGGGGGTGTTGGTGTCCGGGGCATTGACCAGGGGCGCAATCGCGCTTTTGGCCAGCCAGACGTACGCGCGCAGTTCGGCCTCCTTGCTGGCCAGGTAGGTGGTCTCCACCAGGTCCCGTTCCTGTTTGGCCAGCTTGAGGGTCTGGGACTGAACTGTCAGGATGACCAGGCCCACAGAAATGGCCGTGGGCACGATGGACAGCAGAAAAATCTTGAGCCGAAGTTGCATTGAAGGGGCTGCGCGCGGGGCGCATGGGTGAAGTCTGGGCGGGCGCTGGCGGATTATCGTGCGGGCCGCGTATGAGGGTAATTGCTGATTTTTGCTGGGTTTTGGCGCCCGATGGTGCGTTTGCGTAGTATTGCGTAGGGGAAAACAGAATGCTGGCGCAGCAGAAAAATCCCATAATTCCTCAGCCAAACAGCTCGTTTGGATGGCTCCCCGCGCCCTCGGGTGCGGTTGGCAGGCGGTCCATCACGACGTCGATCACGCGACTGACTTCTTCCCCCTTATTACCGGAGACAACATGACTATTCGTTTTGCAAAACTGGCCATCGCAGCAGCAGCTTTCAGCGTGGCCGGTCTGGCCGCAGCGGCCGACCCGATCAAGATCGGCGTGGCCGGCCCGTTCACGGGCGGCTCGTCCTCGATGGGCGTGAGCATGCGTGACGGCGTGCGCCTGGCCGTTGACGAGATCAACAAGGCCGGTGGTGTGCTGGGCCGCAAGCTGGAAGTGGTCGAGCGTGACGACGAGGCGAAAAACGAGCGCGGCGTGCAGATCGCCCAGGAACTGATCAACAAGGAAAAAGTCACCGCCACCGTGGGCTACATCAACACCGGTGTGGCGCTGGCGTCGCAGCGCTTCTTCCAGGAAGCCAAGATCCCTGTGATGAACAACGTCGCCACCGGCAGCATCATCACGCAGCAGTTCAAGGACGAGCCCGAGAACTACATCTTCCGCAACGCTGCCCATGACAGCATTCAGGCGCCGATGATTGTGGAAGAAGCGGTGACCCGCCGCGGCTTCAAGAAGGTCGCCATCCTGGCAGACTCCACCAACTACGGCCAACTCGGCCGCGCCGACCTGGAAACCGCACTGAAAGCCAAAGGCATCACCGCCGTGGCCGTCGAGAAGTTCAACATCAAGGATGTGGACATGACCGCCCAGTTGCTGAAAGCCAAGCAAGCCGGCGCTGAAGCCGTGCTGACCTACGGCATCGGCCCCGAACTGGCCCAGATCGCCAACGGCATGACCAAGCTGGGCTGGAAAGTCCCGATGGTCGGCAGCTGGACGCTGTCGATGGCCAACTACATCGACAACGCCGGCCCCGGCGGTGAGGGCGCGCGCATGCCGCAAACCTTCATCCAGGAGCCCACCACGCCCAAGCGTCAGTCCTTCATCATCAATTACCTGAAAACCTTCAACCCGAAGAACCAGCGCATTGACTCCCCCGTGTCAGCCGCCCAGGGCTATGACTCCATCTACTTGCTGGCCGCCGCCATCAAGCAGGCGAACTCCACCGACGGCCCGAAGATCAAGGCCGCCCTGGAAGACCTGAAGGCCCCGGTGGAAGGCGTGATCACCACGTACAACAAGCCGTTCACCGCCAAGGACCATGAAGCCATCACCGCCAACATCCCCGTGTTCGGGGAAGTCAAGGGCCAGCGCGTGGTCTACGCCTATGGCGACGACCAGAAAAAAGCCTCTGAAGTGCGCGTCAAGAAGTAATTTTTTGAACTGATAAAAACCGGCACCGCGCCAGAAGACGCGGTGCTTTTTTTTGTGCTTTGCCGCCCCTGCGGCCTTGGTTGACCTGCCGTTGACCCCTGTTGACCTTCACCGGAACTGAACTTATGGAAATCCTGCTTCAACTCGTCTACAGCGGTATCGCGCTGGGCATGATCTACGCCGTCATTGCCTTTGGCTACCAGCTGACGTTTCAAACCTCGGACACGCTGAACTTTGGCCAGGGCGACGCGCTGATGCTGGGGGCCATGGTCGGCCTGACACTCGTCAACATGGGCGTGAACTACTGGCTCATGCTGCCCATCGTGATTGTGTTTGGCTTGCTGCAGGGTGGCTTTGTCGAGCGCATTGGCGTGCGCCCGGCCATCAAGATCAAAAGCGAGTTTGGCTGGATCATGTCCACCATCGCGCTGGGCATTATTTTCAAAAACGTCGCAGAAAACATCTGGGGCCGTGACGACCTGAAGTTCCCATCCCCACTGCCCGAGGCGCCCATCAAGCTGCTGGGTGCCAACATCCTGCCGATGGAAATCCTGGTGGTTGTCGGCGCGGTGCTGATGATGCTGGCGGTCGAGTTCTTCAACCGCAAGACCATCTACGGCAAGGCCGTGGTTGCCACCTTCAATGACCGCGACGCGGCCAAGCTGATGGGCATCAACACCGGCTTGGTGATCACTTTTTCGTACGCGCTGTCGTCCGCCACCGCCGGTTTTGCGGGCGCACTGATCGCTCCGCTGACCCTGACCGGCGCCACCATGGGTGCGGTGCTGGGCCTCAAGGCGTTTGCAGTCGCCATCATCGGCGGCTTGACCAGCGGCATGGGCATCATCGTCGGCGGCATCATTTTGGGCGTGGCCGAAACCACCACCGGCTTTTACCTGTCCACCGGCTACAAAGACGTGCCGGGCCTGGTGCTGCTGCTGCTGGTGCTGGCCTTCAAACCGGCCGGTTTGTTTGGCAAAACAGCGATCAAAAAAGTTTGACCGTCAACTTCGACCGTTCAGCGACCCCAAAAGAAAGTTCAAGAAGATGAATCGCAAGACTTTGATTGCCGCCGTCATCGGGCTGGCCCTGCTGGCCGCGTTCCCGCTGATGTCGGGTAACTCGTACTACGTTCACATGGTCGGCACGATCATGATTTACGCCATTTTGTTGTTTGGCCTGGACATCGTGGTCGGCTACACCGGCCAGGTGTCGCTGGGCCATGCCGGTTTGTTCGGCGTGGGTTCGTACACCGCCGGGGTGCTGTTCATGAAGCTGGGCGCGCCGCTGTGGGTCATCATCCCCGCCAGCATTGCCGTCACCGCGGCGTTCGGTGCGCTGCTGGCGCTGCCCGCGCTGCGGGTGACGGGCCCCTACCTGGCCATGGTCACGCTGGCTTTTGGCACCATCATCCAGATTTTGATCAACGAGACGACCTTCCTCACCGAAGGCCCGCTGGGCATCACCATCCCCAAACCTTCCGTGATGGGCCACAAGCTCAGCGAGCATGAGTTTTACTGGCTGACGTTTGCGTTGATGGTGATTTCGCTGGTCGTGGTTCACCGCATTTTGAAGTCCCAGCTGGGCCGTGCGTTTGAAGCGCTGCGGGGCAGCCCCGTGGCATCCGATTGCATGGGTGTGTCGGTGTACCGCTACAAGGTCTACGCGTTTGTGATCAGCGCCGGTTTTGCCGGTCTGGCCGGTTGCCTCTACGCTTACTCCGAGCAGTACATCTCGCCGAACACCTACAACTTCGAGCTGACCGTGCTGTTCCTGCTGGCCGTCATCATGGGCGGGCGCAAAACCCGCTCGGGGGCTCTGCTGGGTGCCGCCATCATCGTGATTTTGCCCAAGCTGCTGGACGACCTGGCCATGTTCCGTGTCGTTGCCCTGGCCCTGGCCGTGCTGATGCTGGTGGGCGCGGTCATCGGCATTGCCAAAAAAATCACCACCCCCAAAGCCATGGCCATTCCGGTGGTCGGCACCATCGCGCTGGCCGGGTTCTCGTTCTGGCTGCAGTCCATCACCGACTGGCGTTTGAGTATTTTTGGCCTGATGATCTTGTTCGTCGTGTACTACCTGCAAGACGGCATCGTTGGCTTTGCACGCACCCTGTTTGCCCGCAAGGTGGCCAGTGGTTCTGCGGTGCATCTGCCCACCCGCCTGAGCGACAAAGACGCTGTCATGGCCGCCGCCAACACCACGGTGCCCGTGGGCGCAGACCTGCTGGTCGGCGAAGGCATCCTGATGCAGTTCGGCGGCTTGAAGGCCATCAACCAGGTGGACATCCGCATCAAACGCGGCACCATCCACGGCCTCATCGGCCCGAACGGTTCCGGCAAAAGCACCATGATGAACGTGCTGACCGGCATCTACCAGCCCACCGCCGGGGCGCTGCACTTCGCCGGCGCCACGCTGGTCGGCCGCACCTCGTCGGACATCGCCTTGTCCGGCATTGCCCGCACCTTCCAGAACGTGCAGCTGTTCGGCGAAATGACGGCGCTGCAAAACGTGCAGGTCGGTTTGCACCACACCTTTGACAGCAACATCGTCGATGTGGCCCTGCACACCCCGCGCTACAAGCGTGAGGAAACTGCCGCCGTGGCGCGCGGCCTGGGGCTGCTCAACTTCGTTGGCCTGGGGGACCTGGCCACCGAAGAAGCCCGCAACCTGCCCTACGGCAAACAGCGCCTGCTGGAAATCGCCCGTGCCCTGGCGCTGGACCCGCAGCTGCTGCTGCTCGACGAGCCCGCCGCCGGCCTGACCGCGCCCGACATCAAGGAGCTGATCACCATCATCCGCAAGATCCGCGACCACGGCATCACCGTGATCCTGATCGAGCACCACATGGACGTGGTGATGAACCTGTGCGACACGGTGTCCGTGCTGGACTTCGGCCAGAAGATCGCCGAGGGCAAACCTGCCGATGTGCAGGCCGATGAAAAAGTGATCGAGGCTTACCTCGGTGGTACGGCGGCGTAAGGAGAAATCACCATGTTAAGCATCAAAAACCTAGAGGCTGGTTACGGCAAGGTGCAGGTTTTGCACGGCATTTCGATGGAAGTGCCCAAGGGCAAAGTGGTCACGCTGATTGGCTCTAACGGGGCCGGCAAAACGACCACCATGCGTGCCATTTCCGGCATGATAAAACCGACCGCCGGTGAGATCAACCTGCACGGCAAACGCATTGACGGCCTGGAGAGCTACACCATCGCCAAACAGGGCCTGGCCCATTCACCCGAAGGCCGGCGTGTGTTTGCCACCATGACGGTGACCGACAACCTGACGCTGGGGGCCTTTCCCCGCCTGACCGGCAGCCGCCCCAAGGGCGACGTGGCGGGGGATCTGGAAAAGGCGATGGAGCTGTTTCCACGCCTGAAAGAGCGCCGCAATCAGCTGGCGGGCACGTTGTCTGGCGGTGAGCAGCAGATGCTGGCCATGGCCCGCGCCGTGATGCTGAACCCCGAGATCGTGCTGCTCGACGAGCCCTCGATGGGCCTGGCGCCGATTCTGGTCGAAGAGGTGTTTCGCATCATCGGCGACCTGAAGGCGCGTGGCGTGACGATGCTGCTGGTCGAACAGTTTGCCGCCGCCGCTCTCAAGGTGGCCGACTACGGCTACGTGCTGGAAAACGGCGTCATCTCGGTCCACGGTGAAGCCGCCAAGCTGCGCGACGATCCGGCCGTGCGCGCCGCTTACCTGGGCGGCGGGCACTGACGACTCGCCTGCCAGCTACTCGATCTTGATGCCGTCCAGCGCGGGGTTGCCGGGCGGCACCCGCAGCTTCAGCTTCAACAGGGCGTCCCGCACGGCGGTGGCAATCATCAGATTGCGGTGCGTTTTGGAGTTGGCGGGCACCACCGTCCATGGAGCCCAGGGCGTGCTGGTGGCGCACAGCAGGGCCTCGTAAGCGGCCTGGTACGCCGGCCACTGCTTGCGGGCCTCCAGGTCGCCCAGGTCGAACTTCCAGTGTTTGGCCTCATCGTCAATGCGCTCCTGCAGGCGTTCGCGCTGCTCGTCAAAGCTGATGTGCAGCATGAACTTCAGCACCACCGTGCCGGTTTCACTCAGCATGCGTTCAAAGTCGTTGATGTGGGCAAACCGCTGCGCCGTTTGTTCGGGCGTGATCCAGCCCTTCACGGGTGGCACCAGCACGTCCTCATAGTGGCTGCGGTTGAACACCGTGATTTCCCCCGCGCCCGGCATCTCGCGGTGGATGCGCCACAGGTAGTCGTGTGCACGCTCGTTGTCGGTCGGCGCTTTCCAGCCCACCGTCTGCACGCCCAGCGGGCTCATGCGGCCAAACACGCCGCGCAGCGTGCCGTCCTTGCCCGAGGTGTCAGTGCCCTGCAGCACCACCAGCAGCTTGAAGCGCTTGTCCGCATAAAACACGTTTTGCAGCACGTCCAGCTCGGCCGCCAGGGCTTCCACGGCCGCCTTGTCACGGGTTTTGTCACCTGAGGAATAAGGTTTGGCGGCCGGGTCCACCTGTGCCAGCCGCCATGTTTGGGCGGCCTTGCTGCCCAGCAACGGGGGCTGCGGCACGGTGGTGCGGGTGGCGGGTTTTTTGGACGTGCCGTTTTTGGCGCGGCCTGAGGGGGTGGCTGATGGCATCCATGTCTCCGTGAAGGATATGAACAAGCATTCTGCATGAGGCTGCCGGTTCTGCGCGCCGACGCGGGCACCGCACCCGCCTTGCGGTGACATCGTTTGCTATTTAATTGATAGCTGTCCGGGATTCATTCACCTAGGCTGGCGGGTGGTTTGATGCTGAAAACGAATGGAGGAGTCTCAAAATTTAACCTGCAGGTTAAATCCAGTACTCCAGCGGCTGCGGCCCGGCCGTGAGGGTGAAAAAGTCGTTGTCCACCGGCCGCTCACTGGCCATCAGGTACTGGAAATGGATGCGAAACGGGTCTTTTTTCAGCACGGCATAGGTCGTGGGGTCGAACATCTTGTCGAACCGCGCCGAGCGGGGCCGGTAGCGCGCGCGGGGCGTGCCGGGGGGCGGGGCCACGCCGGCCACGGCCACGCAATCGACCAGCGCGTAGCACAGCGGGTCGTGCGGGGAGGTGTAGTCCAGCCAGGGCAGCTGGCGCGCCGCCACGGCTTTGAGAGCCCGCGCCACGTGGTCGGTGTGCTTGACCAGCGTGACCATCGGGATCACGTTGGCCAGCGTCAGCAGCTTGATCGGCGGGGGCGGGCTGCTCGAGCCGGCCTCCAGGTTGCGCAGCACCTTGTCCAGTATCACCACCATCAGGCTGGAGCCCATGCAGTGCCCGACCATCAGTGTCTCGCTGTGCTCGCCCGCCCGCTGCCGGCCCTGAATGTCTTCGGCAATGGCCCGGGCAAAGCCGTCCAGCCGCGCGTCCAGTTCCGGGGCCCGGCCCAGGCCCCAACGCAGGTAGTAGTGCAGGGCGTGCAGCAGCCACACGAACCGCCAGCGCAGCGCCAGCCGCCAGCCACCGACCAGCACCGCCAGCGCGGCGGCGCCACCCAGCGCCCAGGCCCAGGGCTGTGCGGGGCCACCCAGCCCCAGCACCACCGCCGCCAGCAGCCCGGCGCAACTCAGCACCGCCACCAACCACAGCAGGGCTGTGATGAGCGAGCCAAAAAACCGCTTGGCGTGCGTCCACGCCCCGGTGATGCTGCGGCTGGTCCACAACAGCGTGTTGAAGGCCCACAAGGCGTTGAGCGCCGGGCGCACTCCGCGCGGCGTGTTGGCTTTGGCCAGGTCGTCCCAGCTCAGGTAGGTGTAGCGGGTGCGGGCCACCGCGTCTGCGCGCTCGTCGCCCACCGGCCGGGCCTGCACCGTCCAGTTCGCGTCAAAACGTGCGTCGGCTTCCAGCGGCCCGACGGTGAACGTCTGCAGCGTCTGCGCGCTGTCCTGCCCGTCGGTGTGGGCGCGCGCGTGCACCTCGTTTTGCAGTGTGGCGTTGTCGGCGTACAGCCGGTGGTAGAACTGCGCGCCGCGCGGGTCAAACCCGGCGATGTAGAAGACGCGCCGCTGGGCCACAGGGGCTGCTGCGGTCGGCGCTGGGGGGGCACTCACGGGGCTTGGCACAACAATTCCAGTTCAGCAAAGAGGCGGGGCCATCATTGCAACACATCGCCCGTGGTGGCCCGCAGGGGGCGGCTGGCATACTGCGCCCCAAAATGCCATCAACACCACCGTCCAAGGAGTCCCCCATGCCCGCACCCACCCCGCCCCTCGCTGATGCCCCGGACCTGTGGCAGGTGCGCCCCGCCGAGGGCTACGCGGGTGACGTGTCGCCCCAGCTGGCCTACCAGTGGTGGGTGGCCGGGGAGGTGGTGCTGGTCGATGTGCGCAGCGACGCCGAGCGCGAGTGGGTCGGGTTTGTGCCCGGCGCGGTGCCGCTGGCCTGGAAGCAGTGGCCCGGCATGGCGATGAATCCGGACTTTGACGAGGCCCTGAAAGCCGCCGTGCCCGCAGGCCAAAAAGTCGTGCTGCTGTGCCGCAGCGGTGTGCGCTCCATCGCCGCTGCCCAGCGCGCCACGCAGGCGCTGGGCCTGCAGGCCTACAACATCCTGGAAGGCTTTGAGGGTGACGCCAACGGCCAGGGGCGGCGCAACCTGCAGGGCGGCTGGCGGTTTCGCGGCCTGCCGTGGCAGCAAAAGTAGGGCAACGGCCTGGCGGGCAAAGGGTTTACCCCTTCCCGGCGCCCCCCTGAGGCGGTGGGTAAACCTGTTCATAATTCCGTCACATGACTTTTCTAGCACTTGACGTGGGCAATACCCGCCTGAAATGGGCCCAGTACGAATCGCCCGAGCCGGGCGCGCGCATGCTGGGGCAGGGCGCGGTGTTCCTGGAAAACATCGACAAGCTGGCCGAAGGCGACTGGTGCGATTTGCCCACCCCCACCCACATCCTGGGCTGCATCGTCGCCGGTGACGCCATCAAACGCCGGGTGTGTGAGCAGCTGGAGCTGTGGGACGTGGTGCCGCTGTGGGTGATTGCCGGCCCGCATGAGGCCGGCCTGACCAACGGCTACGACCACCCGGCCCGCCTGGGCGCTGACCGCTGGGTGGCCATGATTGGCGCGCGCCACCGCCTGCTGCGGCGCGGCAGCCGTGCGCCCTGCATCGTGGTGATGGTGGGCACCGCCGTGACGGTAGAGGCCCTTGACGGCACCGGGCGCTTTCTGGGCGGCATCATCCTGCCGGGCCACGGCATCATGCTGCGGGCCCTTGAATCCGGCACCGCCGGGCTGCATGTGCCCACGGGCGATGTGTGTGACTTCCCCACCAACACCAGCGACGCGCTGACCAGCGGCGGCACCTTTGCCATTGCCGGCGCCGTGCAGCGCATGGTGGACAACCTGAGCCGGCACTGCGGCCAGTCACCTGCGTGCCTGATGACCGGCGGCGCTGGCTGGAAAATGGCGCCCAGCATGTCGGTGGAGGTGGAGCTGGTTGAAAGCCTGATTTTTGACGG
Source organism: Polaromonas sp. (assembly GCA_046154065.1). Lineage (GTDB taxonomy): Bacteria > Pseudomonadota > Gammaproteobacteria > Burkholderiales > Burkholderiaceae_C > Polaromonas. Next base: position 29,830 of record JBJXEI010000082.1, read on the forward strand.
CCTGCTGGAAATCGCCTCCCACCGCATCGCCCACGCGGCCACCCTGTAACCCATTTTTAAAAAGGACTTTTCCCATGTCAGACCTCCAAGCCGCCTTCCAGCAAGCCATGGCCGACTCCAAAAACCTGAGCGACCGCCCTGACAACGCCACGCTGTTGAAGATCTACGCGCTGTACAAACAAGGCAGCACCGGCGACAACACCGAGCCCAAGCCCGGCTTCAGCGACCCGGTGGCCCGCGCCAAGTGGGACGCCTGGACCAAGATCAAAGGCACCCCGCAAGACGGCGCGATGCAGCAGTACATCGATTTGATCGCCGAGCTGGGTTGATGGGCTGGGTTGGTGCGCTGGGTTGACGAGTGCTCGGTTGCTATGTATTTAATAGCGAAACCGGATTTGAACACCTAGGCTGGCGCCCGATTTGTGCATGAAAAAGGCCTGACAAGGCCTTTTTTGCTGTCTGGGGTGCCTGCCGGGGCTGTCCAGGCGGTTTTCAGTCCGCCTTGATGTTGGCCACCTTGATGATGCGGCCCCACATGGCCCGGTCAGCGGCGTCCAGCCTGGCCAGCTCGCTGCTGCCCAAAAACACCGCTTTGGCGCCTTGTTCTTCGGCCCGTTTTTTGAAGGCCTCGGAGGCCACCACCTGCTGGATGGCCGCCGAAATGCGGGCCTGCGTCTCGGTGGGCATGCCGCTGGGGCCGTACACCGCAAACCAGGACGACGCGACCAGCGGCACGCCCTGCTCGGTGGCGGTGGGTACGTCGGGCTGCACGCTCAGGCGGGTGCGGCCCGTCACCATCAGCGCGCGCAGCTTGCCCGACCGGATGTGCGCCAGCAGCGGCGGTGGCGTGGTGATGGTGAAGTCCACCGTGCCGCCCAGCAGATCGGTCAGCGCCTGGCCGGTGCCGCGGTAGGGGATGTGGACCATGTAGGTTTTGGTCAGGTCCTTGAGCAGCTCGGTCGTCACGTGCTGCAGCGCGCCGTTGCCGCTGGACGCGTAGTTCACCTTGCCGGGGTTGGCCCGGGCGTACTTCAAAAACTCGGCAAAGTTGGCCGCCGGGAAGTTGCTGCGCACCACCAGCAGCTGGGGCGCGTCGATCAGGTTGCCCAGCGGCGTCAGGTCCTTGCCGGGGTCAAACCCTGCCACCGGCTGCAGCAGCGGCGTGATGCTTTGGTAGCCCGAGTACTGCACCAGCAGGGTGCTGCCGTCGGTGGGGCCGCGCGCCACCAGCTGCCCGGCGATGTTGCCATTGGCTCCGCCCCGGTTGTCGACCATCACCGAGGTCCCCAGGATCTTGCCCAGCGGCTCGGCCAGCATGCGGGCTGCGATGTCGGTGGTGCCGCCGGCCGGGGTGGGCACCACCAGCGTGATGGTTTTGCCAGCGGGTTGCGCCAGGGCGGTGCCACCCAGCGCGCTGCCGCCCAGGGCAGCGGCGGAGGTCAGCAGGGTTCTTCTTGAAATGGCGGTCATGGGGTGTCTCCTTGTGGTTTTATGAAAATCGGATGCGGGCCGTCAGGCTTGCATGGGCGCGGGGTGCAGCTGGCTGATGCGGCCAGCCTTGGCGACCTGGCCGGGCACGTCGTGGCCGACGATGTGCGGCAGCTGCCGGGCCACGTCGAGCAGCGTGTCCAGCTGGATGCCGGTGTTGTAGCCCATGGCGTCCAGCATGTGGATGGCGTCTTCGCTGCAGATGTTGCCGCTGGCGCCAGGCGCGTAGGGACAGCCACCCAGCCCGCCCAGCGAGCCGTCGAAACGGGTGATGCCGCCCTGCACGGCGGCCAGCACATTGGCCAGGCCCATGCCGCGGGTGTTGTGAAAGTGCAGCGTCAGCTGCAGGGAAGCAAAGCGCTGCTGCAGCGCGTCCGCCATGCGGCTGACCTGCGCCGGGTGGGCCATGCCGGTGGTGTCGCAGATCGTCAGCCCGCGCACGCCTAGGTCGGCAAATCTGGCTGCCCAGTTCAGCACGTTGGCTTGCGGCACGTCGCCCTCCATCGGGCAGCCAAAGGCGCAGGACAGGGACACATTGATGGCGGCCTGGTGGCCCACGCGCTGGACCACCTCGGTCAGCGCGGCAAAGCTCTCCGCCATGGGCATGCGCAGGTTGGCCAGGTTGTGGGTTTCGGACGTGGACATGACCAGGTTCAGCTCGTCGGCTCTAGCCTCCAGCGCCCGCTCGGCCCCGCGCAGGTTGGGCACCAGCACGGTGTACTCAACGCCCGGGGCGCGGCGGATGCGGCCCATGACCTCGTCCGCGTCGCGCAGCATGGGAATGGCCTTGGGTGAGGTGAAGGAGGTCACCTCGATCTTGGCGTAGCCGCAGTCGCTCAGCGCGTCAACCAACGCGACCTTGGTGTCGGTGGGGGTGAAATTCGGCTCGATCTGGAAACCGTCGCGCAGGGCGACTTCGTTGAAGTGGATGCGGGTCATGCGGGGGCCTTGGCGAGGGTGGAGGGGGCGCTGGCCACGATGCCGCGGTCTTTCAGCCCCTGGATTTGTGCGGGACTCAAGCCCAGCTCGTGCAGCACGGTGTCGGTGTCCTGCCCCAGTGCGGGGGCGTTGCGGTGGTGCTGGCCGGGTGTGACCGACAGCTTGGGGCAAATGCCGGGAACGGCCAGGGTGCTGCCGTCGTCCATCTGCACGCTGCCAATCATGCCGCGCGCCTGGTAGTGCGGGTCGGCGGCGATGTCGGCCACGGTGTAGATGCGGCCCGAAGGCACACCCACCGCGCTCAGGGCGGTCAGCACCTGGTCCACCGTCAGCGTGGCGGCCCACTGGCCGATGGCGGCGTCGATCTCGTCCACCCGCGCCACGCGGCCGGTGTTGCCGGCCAGCGCCGGGTCTTGCCCCAGGTCGTCGCGGCCGATGGTTTTCATCAGCCGTTTGTAGATGCTGTCGCCGTTGCCCGCAATCAGCGCGTAACCGCCGTCAGCGCACAGGTAGGCGTTGCTGGGGGCAATGCCGGGCAGGGCGCTGCCGGCGGGGCCGCGCACTGCACCGAACGCGCTGTACTCGGGCAACAGGCTTTCCATGCAGTTGAACACCGCTTCATACAGTGCCACGTCAATCACCTGGCCCACCCCGGCCACGGCGCGGTGCTGCAGCGCCAGCAAAATGCCGATCACACCGTGCAGCGCCGCCAGCGTGTCGCCAATGCTCACACCCACACGCACCGGCACACGGCCGGGTTCGGCCGTCAGGTGGCGCAGGCCGCTCATGGCTTCGGCCACCACGCCAAAGCCAGGGCGGTCGCGGTAGGGGCCGGTTTGCCCGTAGCCGCTGATGCGCAGCATGATCAGGCGCGGGTTGGCGGCCAGCAGCACGTCGGGGCCCAGGCCCCAGCCCTCCATGGCGCCGGGCCGGAAGTTTTCGATCAGCACGTCGGCGCTTTGGGCCAGCTGGCGCACGATGTCCTGCGCTTCGGGGTCTTTGAGGTTGAGCGCCAGCGAGCGTTTGTTGCGGGACTGCACTTGCCACCACACCGAGGTGCCGTCCTTGATGAGCCGCCAGCCGCGCAGCGGGTCGCCGCCGTCCGGGGTTTCAATCTTGATGACTTCGGCACCGAAGTCGGCCAGGGTTTTGGCGGCGAACGGCCCGGCAATCAGCTGGCCGAGCTCCAGCACCTTGAGGCCAGCCAGCGGCCCGCTGGTGGGGGGGTGAACCGAGGGGGAAGATGGGTGGGAGGGGTGGGTGGCGTGTGTCGTCGTCATAGGGCCGCAGTGTGCGGCGGCCCGTGGGCCACGTCCATCCGTTTTTACGCGCTTCAGCCGTCGCGCTTGGCGATGGCTGAGGGGCTGTTTCAGGCCGAGTCGGTGTGGTGGGTCGCGGTCCGGGCGATCAGCGCATCGATCTTTTTGACCATTTCTGCTTCGATCTGCGGCTTGAACGCGCCAAGCAGAAAGCCGAGCTTGGCGTCCAGCGTGAAGGCCTGGCCAGTGACCTGCAGGGTGCCACTGACACCGGCGCGCTGAAAGGAAAAGGTGTCGGCGTCCGCGCCTTGGTCGTAGCTGCCTTGCAACTGGTACTTTTCTTCAGCCTGGGTGGCCCAGTGCCGGGCGGTTTGCCGGGCCTGGGCCAGGTCCATGCTGTGGGCGCGTTCAATGTGGATGTCGGCCATTCGAGGGGTGTCTTTCAGTCGGGTTTGTTGGGGGTGGTGGCATTTTTCAGCGCCGCGTGGCGCTCGGCCTGGGGCAGGGCGGCCAGCGCCTTGACGGCGGCGTAAAAGCTGGGCCAGTCGCGGTCTTCTTCTTCAAACAAGGCGATGAAGCCGGGCACCAGGTCATCGTAAGCGGCCTGCGCGCCGAATGACGCGTTGTTGGCCCGTGCCACCCAGCCGTCGTAACCCGCGAAGCCACCCCAGCTGGTTTTGAGGGTGGCGTAGTCTTGTCTGAAGCGTTGCATGGCCGCTTCTTTTGCTATCAATTGTGTAGCTGTCCAGGATTCATTCACCTGGGCCGGCGTGGGTTTTGAGGCATAAATGGCCGCCAGAGCCTGCCGGGTGGCCGCAGAAAGGGCCCGAAACTGCTGGCGACGTGTGTTGAAGGCCTCGTAGGCCTGCCGAGTGGTGGGCGGGGCCTGCTCGGTCAGCCAGCGCTCGCCGCCCAGGCGCTCCACCGCTGTGGCGAAGGACTCGTTGAACACCGTGTCGCCGCTGGCGTAGACCACCTGGTGGGCCAGTTCGTGGAACACCAGCCGCGCCAGTTCTCCCTCAGGGTAGTGAATGAAGGTGTTGAGCAGCGGGTCACCGCCAGCCCAGTTCAGCCAGCCCAGCGTGGAGTAGGCGGGCACGCCGTAAACGGCCGCCTCCAGGCCCTGGGCGCGCAGGGCGGTGGCTTCCTGCTGGGCATCGGCCTCGGCAAAATAACCGCGGTAGCCGACGCAGCCCGTCACCGGGAAGCACCAGGTGTTCAGTGTCAGCGACAAGGCGGGCGCGGCCACCACGTTCCAGACCACGGCGCTGCGCTGCAGGTCGGCGTAGCGGCGGTAGCTGGGGTTGTCGGGCAGCTTGAGGGTGTCGGTGGCGAAGCTGCGGATGCGCTGGCTCAGCGCCAGCCGCGCCTTCAGGGGCTCGGGTGTGCTGGCGTCGCCCAGCACCTCCTGCACGGGGCGGGCGGCGTTCATCATGGCCAGGTGCCCACGGGTGGACTGCCAGTAGTAGCCGAGGTTGGCGCAGCCGCTCAGGCACACCGCGCCCACGGCCAGCAGCGCGGTGGCGGCCAGGCCGGACAGGGACAGCATCAAATACCGGCCTTTCACGTGGGGGATGCGGTGGCTGTGGTTGACGCTTGCGGCTCAGCCAGCCGCACTTCCACCAGGCAATCGTAGAACACCGGGCCGCCGCCCAGGTCGGTCAGCTTCTGGCTGGTGAGCTGGTTGACGTTGGTGCCCGCCAGGCCCAGCTTGCGCCACCAGATGCCCAGGCCGTTGATCACGCCGGGGCGTGCGCGGGTGGACACCTCGGCCTTGACGCGGTAGTCGCCCCGCCCATTGAACACACTGACCACCGCGCCGGTGGTGATGCCGCGCGGGGCGGCGTCGTCCGCGTGCATCTCCAGCACCGGCTCGCCTTCGATGTCGCGCAGGCTTTTGACGTTGACGAAACTGGAGTTCAAAAAATTGCGTGCAGGCGGGGAAATCATGGCCAGCGGGTAGTCGGGCGAGCTGCCGGGCACCTCGTGGTTGGGGATGTGGTCGGGCACGCCGCCCAGGCCCTGCGCGGCGAGCCGGGGGCTGAAAAACTCGCACTTGCCCGAAGCGGTGGGGAACTGCCCCTGGGCAAACGGCGCGTCAGGCAGGCTCAGGGTGGCAAAGCCCTTGTCGAGCAGTTCGTTGAAGTCCACCTGGTCGCCAAACGCCGCGCGGCACAGGGTTTCGTCGTCGTCTTGAAAGCAGGGCTCGTCCATGCCCATGTGGGCGGCCAGCTCGCGGAAGATCTGTGTGTTGGGCTTGGCCTGGCCGAGCGGGGCGATGGCCGGGCGGTTCAGCAGCACGTCGGTGTGGCCGTAAGAGGTGTGAATGTCCCAGTGCTCCAGCTGGGTGGTGGCGGGCAGCAGGTAGTCGGCGTAGTCGGCGGTGTCGGTCTGGAACTGTTCCAGCACCACGGTGAAGAGGTCTTCACGTTCAAAGCCGCGCACCACCTGGCTGGACTCGGGCGCCACCGCCACCGGGTTGCTGTTGTAGACCACCAGCGCCTGGACCTGCGGGCCGAAGGTGGGGGACGCTGCAGTCAGCAGGTCGTTACCGATGGTACTCATGTTCAGCGTGCGGGGCCGTTGGCCGCGCAGCAGGTCGGGCCGCTGCAGCGCGGCGCGGTTGACCGGGAACATGCCCGAGCTGCTCAGCAGCACGCCGCCCGCCCGGTGCCGCCACGCGCCAATCAGCGCAGGCAGGCAGGCTACGGCGCGCGCCGCGTTGCCGCCCCCGCGCACCCGCTGCATGCCGTAGTTCAGCCGGATCGCTGCGGGCTGCTGCTGCACCAGGCATTGGCCATAGTCGCGCGCCAACTGCTCGATCTGCGCCACCGGCACACCGCACACGGCGGCGGCGCGCTCGGGCGGCCACTGCAGGGCGCGTTCTTTCAGCGCGGGCCAGCCGGCGGTGTAGCGGGCGATGTAGTCGTGGTCCAGCCAGTCGTGGGTGATGAGCTGGTGCATCAGCGCCAGGGCCAGCGCGGCGTCGGTGCCGGGCAGCAGGGCGATGTGCTCGTGGCATTTTTCAGCGGTTTCGCTGCGACGCGGGTCAATGCACACCAGCCGGGCCCCGGCGCGTTTGGCGATGTTGGCGTAACGCCAGAAGTGCAGGTTGCTGCCAATCGAGTTGCTGCCCCAGATGATGATGAGCTTGGACTCGGCAAAAAACTCGACCCGCATGCCCACCTTGCCGCCCAGCGTCTGGGTGAAGCCTTCGCCGCCTGCGGACGCACAGATCGTGCGGTCGAGCAGGGACGCGCCCAGCCGATTGAAAAACCGCGCGGCCATGGCCTCGCCCTGCACCTGGCCCATGGTGCCGGCGTAGCTGTAGGGCAGGATGGCTTGCGGGTCATGGGCGGCGATGGCGCCCAGGCGGGCCGCGATCTCGGTGAGTGCTTCGTCCCAGCTCACCGCCTCAAACTGGCCGGCGCCTTTGGGGCCAACCCGGCGCATCGGCGTGAGCAAACGCTCGGCGTGGTAGGTGCGTTCAGCGTACCGAGACACTTTGTTACATAAGACGCCCGCCGTGTGCGGGTGGTCGGGGTTGCCCTGCACCTTGATGGCGATGTGGCCAGTGTCCGTCTGTTCGGTGGTGGTGATGAGGGCGCAGGTGTCGGGGCAGTCGTGGGGGCAAGCGCCGCGCACCGTGGTGCCCAGCGTCAATGGGGGAGTCGCAAAAGTCATGGCGTCACTCTATCTCTTCGGGGCTGCGGGCTACTGTGCGTCTAAAAAATAAGCCTGGGTTTGCGGTTTTGTTGCTGCGCGGACACCCCCCTGAACCAGGGGGGTGTCCGCGTCACAAAGTGCGAAAAAGCGTTGATTAAGTCGCGGTTCTGGCGTGCTGTAGCAAGCCGTGGCGGCTGGGGCCGTGAACAATTACCACTTAAGTACGGTTAAATCAATTGCTTGAAGCGTTTGCTTACGCCTGTGTGTAGCCAGACGTATTTTGTGTCGCCAAAATGCAGGAATGCAACTTAATCGACGTCAATTTTCTGTTACCTCAGCCGCCGCGCTGATGGCTGGGTTCAACACCGCGCGGGCGCAGTCCGACGACAAGATCGTGTTGGGCCAGTCGGCCCCGCTGACCGGCCCCGCTGCCCAGCTGGGCATTCAGTTCCAGCAGGGTGCTGCGCTGTACTTTGACCAGGTCAACGCCCAGGGGGGCGTGAACAAGCGAATGATTGAGCTGCGCACGCTGGACGACGGCTACGAGCCGGACCGCTGCGCCGAAAACACCCGAAAGCTGCTGGCCGACAACGTGTTTGCATTGTTCGGTTTTGTCGGCACGCCCACCAGCGTGTTGGCTTTGCCGCAGGCGACCAAGGCCAAGGTGCCCTTCATTGCGCCGCTGACGGGGGCCATGGCTTTGCGTGAGCCTTTCAACCGCTACGCGTTTCATGTGCGGGCGTCGTACAACGATGAAACCGCGTTGATCGTCAAGCAGCTGACCAGCCTGGGGCTGAAAAAAATCGCGGTTTTCTACCAGAACGACGCCTATGGCAAGGCAGGCTTGAGTGGGGTGACGCTGGCATTGGGCGAGTTGAAGATGAAAACCGTGGCCGAGTCCACCGTCGAGCGCAACACCGTGGACGTGGCCAAGGCTGTCAAGGCCATCGTGCCCGCCATGCCCGAAGCCGTGGTGCAGATTGGGGCCTACAAAGCCTGCGCCGCCTTCATCCGTGAAGCGCGCAAGGCGGGCTACGGCGGGCTGTTCTACAACGTGTCCTTCGTGGGCACGCAGGCCTTGTCGGACGAGCTGGGCAAGGAAGGCGCGGGGGTGGTGGTGTCCCAGGTGATGCCGTCCCCTTACAACGCGGCGCGGCCGATCGTGCGGGAGTTTCAGGACGCCGTCAAAGCGGCAGGCAAGGGGGCCAGCGCCAACTTTTCCAGCATAGAAGGCTACGTGGCCGCACGTGTCTTCGTGGAAGGCCTGAAGCGAGCCGGGACCAAGCCGACGGGCGAGTCCCTGATTGGCGGGCTGGAGGCCATCGGCACGCAGTCCTTCGGGGGCTTCACCGTGGAGCTTGGGCCGAACGACCACGTGGCCTCGAAGTTCGTCGAGATGTCGCTGCTGACCGGCGATGGCCGTGTGCGGACCTGAAGCGACTGCTGTGGATGTGTCTGCTACATAATTTATAGCGCACCAGGCAATGAAAACCTAGGCGATGAGCGGTTTTGGCCTGGAAGTAGCTGGGAAACACCCGCCACGGGCCCCAGGGGGCTCAGTTATGCTCGGCGCACCTCGGCTCAAGCCGTTTGCCCCCTCGACGCCATGCCCCTGTTGCCCTTTTGCATCCTGCCGGATGCCCAACCAGACCCCGCCGGATGCCTTTACTGACCGCATTGATCCGCCTGATGCGGCCGCATCAGTGGCTTAAAAACGTGTTTGTGTTTGCGGGCCTGCTGTTCAGCCAGGCCTGGCTGAGTGCGGACAGCGGGCCGCTGGTCCAGCGTGTGCTGCTGGCGTTTGCGGCGTTTTGTGGCCTGTCCAGCATGGTCTACATCCTCAATGACTGGCATGACCGTGCCAGCGACGCACTGCACCCGACCAAGCGCCTGCGGCCGCTGGCCAGCGGGGCCGTGCCGTTGCCGCTGGCCGGGGTGCTGGCTGCTGCGTTGCTGATGGCGGCGCTGGGGCTGGCGTGGGGCAACCGCACGCTGCTGGTGCTGCTGGCGGTGTATGGGGTGCTGAACCTGGCGTATTCATGGCGGCTCAAGCAGGTGCCGGTGGTGGATGTGTCCATCATCGCGGCGGGTTTCATG
>JBJXEI010000083.1:0-22550 GCA_046154065.1 Polaromonas sp.
CTGCGCTGCTACTTGGCCAGGCTGCACCGCAAGACGCACTGTTACTCCAAAAGCGCCAACAACCTGCGCGATTCGTTGCTGTTCATCTTTCAGCGAAGGATCAAGTGCCCTCTGGCTGATCAGACCGGCTGCATCACCTGTCCACGGCTTTGGGATGAGGTGGTCTCAATACCTATCTAGCAATCCCCAAAAATACCCAGCAGCCTACGGTTTAATTGCCTGTATTGCTATCAATTTAATAGTAAATAAATATCCCATGACTCCACACGCTCCCCTCATCATCGACATCGCCGGCACCAAGCTGGCCAAAGCCGATCGCCAGCGCCTGAAAAATCCGCTGGTCGGCGGCATTATTTTGTTCGCCCGCAACTGGCAAAACCGGGCCCAGCTTGGCGCGCTGTGCGCGTCGATCAAAAGCCTGCGCAGCGACCTGCTGATCTGCATTGACCACGAGGGCGGGCGCGTGCAGCGCTGCAAAACCGATGGTTTCACGCACCTGCCACCGATGCGCGCGCTGGGTGAGCTGTGGGTCCAGGACCAACTGGGGGCCACCAACGCCGCCACCGCCTGCGGTTACGTGCTGGCGGCCGAGCTGCGCAGCTGCGGGGTGGACTTCAGCTTTGCCCCGGTGCTGGACCTGGACTATGGCGAGTCCAGCGTGATTGGCGACCGCGCCCTGGGCCGTGACCCGCGCATCGTCACGCTGCTGGCCAAAAGCCTGATGCACGGCCTGTTGCAGGCCGGCATGGGCAACTGTGGCAAACATTTCCCTGGCCACGGTTTTGTCAAAGCCGACTCGCACACCGACATCCCGGTGGACAAACGCAGCCTCAAGGCGATTCTGGCTGCGGACGCTGCACCCTACGAATGGCTCAACACCACGCTCAGCGCCGTCATGCCCGCGCATGTGATTTACCCCAAGGTGGACGCCCGCCCGGCCGGGTTTTCAGAGCAGTGGCTGACCTACATCCTGCGCGGTCAGCTGGGGTTTGGCGGGGCAATTTTCAGCGACGACCTGAGCATGGCTGGCGCCCGCACGCTGGACGGCCAGCAGGTCAGCTACACCCGGGCCGCTGTTGCGGCCCTCAACGCGGGCTGTGACATGGTGCTGCTGTGCAACCAGTCGGTGGACGGCGGCGAGGCCGTGGATGAACTGCTGGCCGGCATGACGGAGGCGCTGCTCAAAGGCCACTGGGAAGCGCTGGAGTCCAGCGAAGAACGCCGCCTGGCTTTGCTACCCACCACCCCCGCACATGAGTGGGACGAGCTGATGCTGCACCCGGCCTACATGCACGCCATGGGTCTGATTCCCTGACACCGCTGACACCGCTGACACCGCTGACACCGCTGACACCACTGACACCACTGACACGACGCTAGCTTTCGAACAGGCCGCCGACGTTCAATAGGTCGTAGGCAATTTCAGGCCGCAGCTCCAGGGCGCGTTTGATGGCCGCCGGTATGGCTTGGCGGGTTTTTCGGCACAGGCCGGGCTGCTCATGCACCAGGATCGTGATGCCGCGAAGGCTGCGGACTTCGTTCGGACTGGCTTGAATGGTCAGCCCGATGCCGATCTGCTGCGCCATCCGCTCCTGCATGCGGTGCAGCTCGCTGAGGCTGCCGAGGTTTTCCAGCCGCTGCAACAGGCGTTTTTCTTCGTCACGGGTCAGGCGCAACACGCGCAGGTCCGCATCCGGTTGTTCCAGCATCGCGTCTCGCCCGCAATTGCAGCTGCCCGGTGGGCACTCGGTGCGAATGGGGAAGGGGGGCGTCGTCATGGCTTGGTGTCAACGTGCATCACCGCACCTGAGCGCCGTTGACTGAACGGCGTTCAGGTCGGCTTCTTGAATCAGGTCAGTGGTGATTTGGTGGTTTGCTATCAAGTTTGTAGCTGAAGAGGCAATTAAAACGTTGGCATACGGCCTGTTTGGTTAAAAAACACTGCCTGTGAGGTGTTTGGATGTGCTTTTATCCCCTGCAGGAGGTGCTGGTGCCCCAGTCCAGCTTGCCGCTCACATCCATGTGCGTGAGGTAGACCCGAAGGTCGAACTCGTACTGATGGTAGTTGGGCTCCATGTGGGTGCAGAGTTTGTAGAAAGCCTTGTCGTGGGCTTTTTCCTTGATGTGGGCCAGCTCGTGGACCGTGATCATCTTCAAAAATGCCAGTGGCACGTCCTTGAACAGGGACGCGACACGGATCTCGCGTTTGGACTTGAGCTTGTTGCCCTGCACACGTGAAATAGTGGTGTGGGTGCCCAGCGCGTGGGCGATGACCTGCAGCCGGTTGTCGTAGGCGACCTTGGACAGCGGCTCCGAGTTGCGTAAAAAGCAATTTTTGAGGTCCATCACGTAGCCGTACAGCGCGGAGTCGGTGCGCACGTCATGAGCCGCGCCGTACTTCGCCAGCAGCATCGCCCCCAGCTTTCCTTGGGCCTGCAGCAGCTGGACTTGCTCCTGCAGGTTATCGGGGTAGGCGGTGAGGTATTTAAGGGCGGTCATGGCTTTGCCGGGCCGCAGGCGAACGGCGCCCTTGGGGGGCAGGGAGTGACACGAAGTGCATGACCGTGGGGCTACATCTCCCGGCGCAGGGCCGGAAACAAGATCACGTCGCGGATGCTCGGGCTGTCGGTCAGCAGCATCATCAGGCGGTCAATGCCCACACCGCAGCCGCCGGTCGGGGGCATGCCGTATTCCAGCGCGCGGATGAAGTCGTGGTCGTAGAACATGGCTTCGTCGTCGCCGCTGTCTTTCTCCGCTACCTGGGCGTTGAAGCGGTCGGCTTGTTCTTCGGCGTCGTTCAGCTCGCTGAAGCCATTGCCGAACTCCCGGCCGGTGATGTACAGCTCAAAACGCTCGGTGACTTCTGGCCGGGCGTCGTTGGCGCGTGCCAGCGGAGAGATCTCGGTCGGGTGCTCCATGATGAAGGTCGGCTGCCAGAGCTTTTCCTCGACCAGCTCTTCAAAGTACAGCACCTGCAGGCTGGCCAGGGAGCGGGTCGACAGGCGGTTTTTCTCTTCGTTCAGGCCTAGCTTTTTCAGGGCGCTGGTCAGCCAGGCGGCGTCGTCCACGTTGGCGCCCGCTTCGGTGTGTTTCAGGATGGCTTCCCGGATCGTCAGGCGTTCAAACGGGGCGGCCAGGTCCACGGCCTTGCCGCCGTAGGTCAGCTGCAGGGAACCCGCCACCTTTTGCGCCACATCGCGGATCAGCGACTCGGTGTAGGTCATCAGGTCGTTGTAGTCCCACCAGGCGGCGTAGAACTCCATCATCGTGAACTCGGGGTTGTGCCGTACGCTGATGCCTTCGTTGCGGTAGCTGCGGTTGATTTCAAACACCCGCTCGAAGCCGCCGACGATGAGGCGCTTCAAGTACAGCTCCGGTGCGATGCGCAGGAACATTTCCTGGTCCAGCGCGTTGTGGTGCGTCTTGAAGGGTTTGGCGTTGGCACCGCCCGGAATGGGGTGCAGCATGGGCGTTTCAACTTCCAGGAAGTTGTTGGCCACCATGAAGTCGCGAATGCCGCTGACCGCCTTGCTGCGGGACGTGAAGCGTTTGCGCGCCGCCTCGTCCATGATCAGGTCCACATAACGCTGACGGTATTTGACCTCCTGGTCGGCCATGCCGTGGAACTTGTCGGGCAGGGGGCGCAGGCTTTTGGTGACCAGGCGGATGCCGGTGGCGTGGATCGACAGCTCGCCGGTTTTGGTTTTGAACAGCGTGCCGGTGGCGGCCACGATGTCGCCCAGGTCCCAGTGTTTGAAGCCGTTGTGCACGTCTTCACCCACGCCTTCGTTGTTGATGTAGACCTGAATCCGGCCGCCGGCGTCTTGCAGGGTGGCAAAGCTGGCCTTGCCCATCACGCGTTTGAGCATCATGCGGCCTGCCACGCTGACGGTCACGGCCAGTGGCTCCAACGCTTCCTTGGTCATGCCGTCGTACTGGGCCAGCAGCGCTTCGGCGCGGTGCTCGGGCTTGACGTCATTGGGGAAGGCAATGCCTGCGCTGCGCAGAGCCTTGAGTTTTTCGCGGCGCTCAGTGATGAGCTGGTTTTCATCCGGCCCGGCGGGCGTGGCAGTTGCGGTGAGGGTGTCTGGCGTAGGGCTGATGGACATGGTCAATGATTTTCAGGAATAAAAGCGAGGGCGCACCGCCAACGGTGACGGGCTGCCCATGAATGGCAACCCTTGATTTTAGGTTTTTCAGGAAGTGCTGCCGCGGTTGGCTGACCGGGGTGGCGTGGCGGGCTGCCGTGGCTGCAAAAGCGGCTGCGTTTCAGCACGCCTTCACAGAGAGATACCGGTGCGTTCGAGGATGTCGCTGACCAGTTCCAGCCGCAGCAGCGGGTTGTCCAGGCTCATCAGGCGCTGCTTCAGCTCGGGCTGAATGGGCAGCAGCTCACACCATCGGTTGGCCACCCAGCCGCAGTCGCCCAAGTGGTGAGGCGCCAGCAAGGGCATCTGCTCGCTCTGCACGCCCCGCGACTGGAGGCTGTGAATCAGCTTGCCCAGGGCGTTGGCCACGTCCGTTAGGTCGTCGGGGATTTGAACCGGTTGGTCGTCGTTCAGCCGCGTGACGTTGGCCACCCAGAGCCCATGCTTGAGCTTGTCGCGCTGGGTGATCTCAAAACGCTGGGTGCCGACACAGCGGATCACCAGCAAACCGGGCTGGGGCGAGGTCATCTCGGCGATGGTGGCGAGGGTGCCAATGCTGTGAAACACCTCGGCAGCAAAACCGTCGCCACTGGGCTGGCCGCTGCTGTCGGGTTTGCGCACTTCCGAGCCTGCAGTGAGCGACACCACGCCAAATGGAGCCCCTGCCTTGTGGCATTTCTTGATCATGTCGAGGTAGCGCACCTCGAAAATCTGCAGTGGCAACAGCCCCCCGGGGAACAGCACTGTGCCCAGTGGGAACAAGGGCAGCGAGTTCAGGATGAGCTGCTCGGGCACGGCGTCTGGTCAGCTGACCGCGTCTGACGGTTGGCGCAGCAGCATCGCGAGTGACGTGGCCACGGTTTTGCGCAGCTCGCGGCGGTCGCAGATGAAGTCCACTGCGCCCTTGGTCTGCAGGAACTCGGCACGTTGAAAACCTTCAGGCAGTGTGACGCGTACGGTGGACTCGATCACGCGGGGGCCCGCAAAGCCAATCAGTGCTTTGGGCTCGGCGATCACGATGTCACCCATGAAGGCAAAACCGGCACTCACACCGCCCATGGTGGGGTCGGTCAGGATACTGATGAACGGCAGGCCTTTTTTCGCCAGGCGGGTGAGGGACGCATTGGTCTTGGCCATCTGCATCAGGCTGAGCAAGCCCTCCTGCATGCGGGCCCCGCCCGTGGCGGTGAAACAGATGAAGGGCACTTTTTGTTCAATGGCGGCATGCACGCCGCGCACAAAACGCTCCCCAACCACGCTGCCCATGCTGCCGCCCATGAAATCAAATTCAAAGCAGGCCACCACCACGCCAATGCTGTGGACTGCACCGCCCATGACGATGAGCGCGTCGGTTTCACCGGTGCTTTCCAGTGCGTCTTTCAGGCGTTCTGGGTATTTGCGGCTGTCCTTGAACTTGAGCGCATCCACTGGCAGCACTTCCTGCCCTAGCTCGTAGCGGCCTTCTGCATCCAAAAACGCATCGAGTCGCGCGCGGGCGCCCATGCGGTGATGGTGGCTGCACTGAGGGCAAACGTTCTGGTTTTTCTCCAAATCGGCCTTATACAGCACTGCTTCGCAGCTGGGGCATTTGATCCACAGGCCTTCTGGAACGCTACGGCGCTCAGTCGGGTCGGTGGGGCTGATGCGAGGAGGGAGTAGTTTTTCTAGCCAAGACATGGTGAGTCCTTTAATGCGCTTTGAGCGACTGAGTAGAGTCTAAAGCAGCACGAATGTCTGCCAAAAAATCCCGCGCGGTGGTTGCCACCTGGGCGTGCGACTGGTGTTCAATCAGCTGAATGATCTTGCTGCCAATCACCACCGCGTCGGCCACGCGGCTGATCGACTGGGCGGTGGCGGCATCCCGAATGCCGAACCCTACGCCCACTGGCACGCTGACGTGCTGGCGAATGCGCGGCAGCATGGCCTCGACCGCTCCAATGTCCAGCGTTCCAGCACCAGTCACGCCTTTGAGCGAGACGTAGTAAACGTAGCCGCTGGCGACTTCAGCCACCTGTTTCATCCGGGCGTCGGTGCTGGTGGGTGCCAGCAGAAAAATCAGGTCCATGTTGTTTGCGCGCAGCTTGTGGGCGAACTGCACACATTCTTCGGGCGGGTAGTCGACGATCAGCATGCCGTCGACCCCTGCGGTGGCTGCGTCGCCGATGAAACTGTCCTCACCGTGTTTGATGTCGTAGGCTTCCACCGGGTTGGCGTAGCCCATCAGCACAATGGGTGTGGTGCTGTTGGTGGTGCGGAACTGGCGCACCATGTCCAGCACCTGACGCATGCCAATGCCTGCTGCCAGTGCTTTTTCACCGGCTTTTTGAATCACCAGGCCATCAGCGCTGGGGTCCGAGAAAGGAACGCCCAGCTCGATGACATCGGCACCACCTGCCACCATGCCGTGCATCAGCGCCGGTGTCACGTCGGGGAACGGGAAGCCGGCGGTGACGTAAGGGATCAGTGCTTTTCGGCCCTGGGCTTTCAGTGTCTCAAACGTTGTCTGGATGCGGCTCATTTGGAACACGCAATCACTTGTTCACCGCCCTTGACTGACTGGCCGCGGCAGGAAGGCCGGCAGTAAAAATCAGCATTGCTGAGGTCGGCTACGGTGCCGATGTCCTTGTCGCCTCGACCCGACAGGTTGACCAGAATGCTCTGGTCTGTGCGCATGGTTTTTGCGAGTTTCATGGCGTAGGCCACGGCGTGGCTGGACTCCAGCGCGGCGATGATGCCTTCGGTACGGCACAGGTAGTGAAACGCATCGAGCGCTTCGGCGTCGGTGATGCCGACGTATTCAGCGCGGCCAATGTCTTTCAAAAAGGCATGTTCCGGGCCCACGCCGGGGTAGTCCAAGCCGGCGCTGATGCTGTGGGTTTCGGTGACTTGGCCGTCTTCGTCCTGCAGCACGTAGGTGCGGTTGCCGTGCAGAACACCGGGTACACCGCGCTGCAGGGATGCGGAGTGTTTGCCGCTGTCCATGCCTTCGCCGGCGGCTTCCACGCCAATCAGGCGCGTTTTTTCGAAACCGATGTACGGGTGAAAAATGCCCATGGCGTTGCTGCCACCGCCGACGCAGGCCAGCACGGCATCAGGTTGTTTGCCACCTGTCATCAGTGGCATTTGTTCGATGCATTCATTGCCAATCACGCTCTGGAAGTCGCGCACCATCATCGGATAGGGGTGCGGGCCAGCCACCGTGCCGATGATGTAGAAGGTGTTGTCCACGTTGGCAACCCAGTCGCGCATGGCTTCGTTCAGTGCATCCTTGAGTGTTTTGCTGCCGGACTCCACGGGTACCACTGTCGCGCCCAGCAGCTTCATGCGGTACACATTGGGGCTTTGGCGTTTGACGTCCTCGCTGCCCATGTACACCACACATTCCAGGCCATAACGTGCACAAATCGTGGCGGTGGCTACGCCGTGCTGGCCTGCACCGGTTTCGGCAATGATGCGCGGCTTGCCCATGCGGCGGGCCAGCATGGCCTGGCCGATGGTGTTGTTGATCTTGTGCGCGCCAGTGTGGTTCAGGTCTTCGCGTTTGAGGTAGATCTGTGCGCCGCCCATCTCGCGGCTGGTGCGGGCAGCGTGGTAGACGGGTGAAGGTCTGCCGACGAAGTGTTTGAGTTCGTACTCGAATTCAGCCCGAAATTCGGGGTCGAACTGGTACTTGGCGTAGGCATCCTTGAGTTCATTGATCGCATGGGTCAATGTCTCGGAGACAAAACTACCGCCGTATTTGCCGAAGTGGCCGGAAACATCAGGTTGTTGGTAAGCGAACATGGGAATGGAGTCTCTTTGCAAATTGGGTGTCCGCAGCCCGAACGGCTGCGACAAATTGATGGATCAGCGCGGCGCTTTTGACCCCTTTCGAGATCTCCACGCCAGAACTCACATCAACGGCCAGCGACAGGCATCGCGGCCGGACTTGCAAAATGCCATCGATCACGTTTGCAGGCGTCAACCCACCAGACAAAACGAGGTGAGCGTTGACGTTTGGAGGAAGAAGTGACCAATTGAATGTTTTTCCGCCACCACCATAGCCGTCGACATGGGCGTCGAGCAGGATGGCTTGGGCTGCTTTGAAATCGAAAGCATATTTTACGAGATCGAACCGGTTGGACACTTCATCGGCCGTTTCACTGAAGTCACCCAAAGGAATACGGGCTGCCCGCAAGAAGGGCCGCTGGATTTGTGCACAGTCCAGCGGTGTTTCATCGCCATGAAATTGGACTGTCGCGCCCGGCACTTGCGCGCAGGCGGCATGGATGTCAGATGCGCTGGCGTTGACGAACAGGAGCACGGGGGTGATGAACGGGGGGAGCCTGCGTGCCAGCTCCGCAGCCCGTGCCGCACTGACGTACCTGGCGCTGGGCGCGTACATCACAAAGCCCACGGCATCCACACCAGCTGCGGCTGCCACATCCACGTCCTCTTCGCGGGTCAAGCCGCAAATCTTGATGCGGCATCGTTCGTTGAAAGTATCCATCCGGTGGATTATGGCAACCAGTCAAAGGCCGGTGTGCGTGTGGGCAAACCGTACACCGGGTCGTACACAGGCCCCAGAAAATACAAGCCATCTGGTGAAAAGGTGGGCGCGGCTGCGTCTCGGCGCCGTGCCGCCAGCACATCGGCCATCCATTCGGGGGGCTGACTGCCTTGACCAATGGCAACCAGGCAACCCATGACGTTGCGAATCATGTGGTGCAGGAATGCATTGGCTTCAAACTCAAACCGCCAGTACGCAGAGCTGCCTTGGGCGCGCTGGGAAATGGCAAGGCGGTGCATGGTTTTGACCGGGGATTTGGCTTGGCATTGGGCTGCCCGAAACGAGCTGAAGTCGTGTTCACCCATCAGTGTTTGGGCGGCGCGTTGCATGGCTTCGCCGTTGAGTGGGCGATAGACCCATCCCACGCGGCCAGCTTCGACGCTGGGTCGTACCGCAGACTCCAGCACGACGTAGGCGTAACGCCTGGACACAGCGCTGCCACGACAGTGAAAGTCAGCTGGCACGCTGTGGGCCCACTGCACGGCAATATCTCGCGGCAAAAATGCATTGGTGCCGCGCACCCATGAGGCCATTTCCCGCTGCAGATCGGTGTCGAAATGGACCACTTGCATCAAGCCGTGAACACCTGCATCGGTGCGCCCGGCACACATCACGCGAACCGGGCGCGCCATGAACTTGCCAAGAGCAGCTTCTAGCTTGTCCTGAATGGTGTTGCCCGACAGCTGGCTCTGCCAGCCCTCGTAGTCGCTACCGTTGTAGCTGACGCCCAGCGCAACCCTCACGGGTGGCTTGATCGAGTCACGACAAGGCGTTGAGAAACGCCTGTGCCTTGACTTTCAGCGGGCCAGTGGCTTCAAGCAGAACTTCTTCTGCCAGCGCACGTGCACCATCTGGGTCACCGAGGGAGCGGAATTCTTCGGCCAATGAGAACTTGGTTTCCAGCGGATCTTCCAGTTGGGCGTTGCCCGAATGCGGTGTACTTTCAGTAATTGGGCCATCGAGGTCCAATGACAAATCACCCATGTCAAACTCGACCAGTGAGTTGTCATGCGCTTTCATTTTTTCAGGCGGCGTGCTGGATGGCAGGGCTGAATTGAAAACCTCATCATTGAAGCTGATGTTCTCAAAAGACAGGGGTGTGTCTTTTGCCGGTGTTGGCGGGGGTGCGGTTGATGGTTGCGAGAATGAGGCTGCGCTGTCGCCAAAATCCATGATGAGCTCGTCAAACATGGGCGCTGGTGCAACTGCCTTCGCCGGCTCAACGGGAGCAGGGGTTTTGACAGGCGCTGAAGCCATTTCGACTGGCGCAGGCTGCGCGGGTTCGTCCATCGAAAAATCAAGGTCCAGATCGAAATCAACCGAGCCTGATGGCTCCGCGAACTGCGGTTCGATGGCTTGTGGCAATGTGCTTGAGCCGAAACCACCACTGTTGGCCATTGCAGGCGCAGTTGTGTCGACGCCATTGGCCGTCGACTTGGTTTGCGGTTGCCCGCCGGGCTGATACATCGGATTGCCTGGATCTACTTCGCGGCCCATCTCGGTGATGTAGGCCCATTCTGGCCCGTCGCCTCGTGTGAGTTTGAAGGCTTCTGTCGCAATCATTGCAAAGGCTTTGGTGTCACGCCGCTTGGCGTAGATTTCCATCAGCTTGGCATGGATGGCGACCCTCATCGGGCTGGTACGTATGGCTTCTTTGAGAATCTCCTCAGCCTGCAGGTCGCGCCCGTAAGCCAAGTAAACATCCGCTTCAGCGACCGGGTCTACATCACCTGCGGCATCAAGCTGGCTGGGCGAATAAACCAGGGATGATCCAGTGACGCTGCTTTCATTGGTGTCGACGCGCTGGCCACCGCTTGCACCGAAAAACGAATCGGGCTGCAGGCGACTCTCAAGGAACGAGCTGTCCACCTGAACAGGTTCGCGACGTTGCCTGAAGCGATAAAAAGCAAAACCACCTAGCAGCGCAATCAGCAAGGCAATGCCTGGGAGCAGCAAGGGGTTGTCAAGTAACTCATCAGTCAAACCAGGCTCTGGCGCAGGAGCGGTGATAACCGGTTTGACGGGTGTCGCCACTGCCGATGGGCTCGATCCTGCGGTCACCGCTGCGGTGGTTGCCGATGCAGCAACCACAGGGGCCATGCTTGCCGCCGATGCCTTGGGCATGGTTGCGGCAGGCGCCGCACTTTGACTTGCCGCCATGTTCGCGGCAGATGCCGCTGCGGTCGTAGTTGCTGCGACAGGTGCTGTTGGCGCGATTGCAGCAGACGCACTGGCGGGCAGGGCGGGCCGGGTGACTGCCGCGACCGGTGCCGAGGCAGTGGGCGCGCTGATACCTGCCGGCGTGGGCACGGTGATCGCTGGCGTGGTCTTCACCACTGCATCACTGCCTGCTGCCGATGCTGCACCGAGTTTGTTCAGGTCACTGATGTTTTTCGACAATTCGGCAACCCGCGTTGACGATTCCTTTGCCTGGCGGTCAGTCGCGATTTTTTCTTCAGCAGCGGCGACTGGTTTGCCAGCAACAGCGCCTTTTGACAGCGTCAACTTGTCGGGCACTGCATTGGTGGGTGCGCGGTCCTCCACTTTGGCCTGGACTTTTCCGCTGGCTTGTCGATCTGCACTGGCGACATTGGTTGTGGGAATGCCGGCCGCCAGTTTGCGCCGGAATGCATTGAAATCCGCGCTTTGGGCGGTGATGGTCTGCGTCGCTTCAGCGGCTGACATGGCCGCAGCGGCGTCGGGCGTCGGGATTGCCAGCACCGCACCAGACTTGATGCGGTTGACGTTACCTCCAATGAACGCTTCAGGGTTGCCACGAAGCAATGCCACCAACATCTGGTCTAGCGAAACACTTGGCGCTTTGGTCTGCGAGGCAATTTTTCCAGCGGTATCGCCGGATCGAACCGTCATTCGGGCGCTGCCCGCGGCAACACTTGCTGGTGGAGCTTTTTGTACTTTTGGTGCGGCGAGCGGTTTGGCTACAGCAATGGGCCTTACGGGAGGGGATGGCGGTGCGTACGTTGGTGTCGCGACGCGTGCAGGGTCGGTAGCCGTTGGGGCGGGGCGGGGGGTGTCAAGCTGCTGAGGTGCGGGTGCGATGGCCACAGGTCGCGTGATCATGGGCGCTATGGGTAGCCCTTGTGCCGCAGTGGTGTTGCTGCGTAGCCCTGGGGGGTCAAACAGCATGGTGTAGTCACGGGCAATGCGGCCTGACGACCAATTGGCCTCCAGAATCAGATCCACGAATGGCTCGCTAATGGGGCGGCTGCCCATCAGACGCAAAAACGATCTGCCGTCCGTGCGCCGCTGCATGCTGATCTGAACGCCGTTGAGCACGGGCATGAATTCAATCCCTGCAGCTTTGAACGCCTCTGGCGATGCAATCGTGGCCTGCAATGTGGCAGCTTCCGATGCATTGATCTCCGTGATGTCGATTTCTGCACGCAATGCTTCACCAAGCGCTGATTGAACGGTGATGCGCCCCAGGGCAAGGGCATATGCGTCGATGCTAACCACACTGGTCAATATCGCGATGGCCCCCATCAATGCGCCCAAGCGCCAACTGCTGGCGCAACCCTCACGGTCCGCCGAAGTTGGATGCAAATGTAACTTTATCTTGTTTGAGCGCACAGAGACCTCGACGCAATTATTTTGAAAACAACCTTAACATCAAGGTATTAGGCTGACAAGCTAAGACAACACATAACTTATGGCGCAGTCTATCCGCCTCTTCAACGCGAATTTGATTGTCGCCAGAAGACAACGCGAAATTACACATGCTTACGCAAAGTGATGGCGCTGGATAATTTGTTGCACGCAACGACCAACGATTCGTAACAGTTTCAAGCGTTCAACAAAATACGCAGCATGCGGCGAAGTGGTTCTGCTGCACCCCACAACAATTGGTCCCCAACGGTGAACGCACCCAAATAGTCAGGCCCCATTGCCAGTTTGCGAAGACGGCCCACCGGAATTTGCATGGTGCCAGTGACGGCAACGGGTGTAAGGTCTTTGACGCTGGCTTCACGGGTATTGGGTACCACTTTGACCCAGGCGTTGTCCGCTGCGATCATGGCTTCGATGTCGGCCAGCGGGACGTCTTTTTTCAGCTTGAAGGTCAGGGCTTGGCTGTGGCAGCGCATGGCGCCAATACGGACGCAAAAACCATCGACAGGAATGGCTGCTGTGCCAAAACCAGCGCCCTGGCCCAGGATCTTGTTGGTTTCTGCGCCACCTTTCCATTCTTCTTTGCTGGAGCCGTCACCCAGGTCTTTGTCGATCCAGGGGATCAGCGAGCCGCCCAACGGCACGCCGAAGTTGGCTGTTTCCATAGCGGTCAATGACTGTTGCTTGGCCAATACGCGACGATCGATCTCCAGGATGGCCGATTTGGGGTCATCCAGCAGGCCTTTGACTTCGGTGTTGAGCGCGCCGTATTGATTGAGCAGTTCGCGCATGTGCTGTGCGCCGCCACCAGATGCTGCCTGGTAGGTCATGGATGTCATCCACTCGACCAACCCGGCTTTGTACAGCGCACCAACCCCCATCAGCATGCAACTGACGGTGCAGTTACCACCTACCCAGTTTTTGCCGCCCTTGGCCATGGCGTTCTGGATCACAGGGAGATTGACCGGGTCCAGCACGATGACGGCGTCGTCATTCATGCGCAGGGTGGAGGCAGCATCGATCCAGTGGCCTTGCCAGCCTGCCGCACGCAATTTCGGGAACACCTCGGAGGTGTAATCACCGCCCTGCGCCGTGATGATGATGTCGCACTTTTTCAGGGCTTCGATGTCAAATGCGTCTTTCAGGGTGGTTTCATTTTTCGCCTGTGCAGGGGCTTTGCCGCCTGCGTTAGAGGTCGAAAAGAAAACCGGCTCGATCAGCTCGAAGTCACCTTCGGCCTGCATGCGGTCGATCAGCACGGAGCCGACCATGCCGCGCCAGCCGACCAGTCCTGTGACGTTGCCTGAAAGTTTCATGTTGCTCATGGCGGAAGGCCCTTCAAAAAGTACAAAAATTTGGCTTTTTGCCCTGGCTCATCGAGCCGGGAGGGGGCACGACGAACCGGGCTTGCTAGCCTTTGGTGGTGGTCGTTTTAATGGTGTGGTTCACCACGACGGCCCGCCGCATGCCAAGCTTGAGCGAGACATCGAGGATGACCATGGGGTGAAAAACCATCAGTTGATTGTAGCGAGCCTTGTAGGCGCAGAACTACAAGGACCGCGCAGTTGCCGTGACTTAGTGGTTGCGTTGTAGCGCCGCGACCACTGCATCGCCCATTTCAGTAGTACCGACGCGCTTGGTGCCTTCGCTGAAAATGTCCGGTGTGCGCAGGCCCTGTGTCAGCACGTTGTCCACCGCGCGCTCGATGCGCATGGCGGCCTCGGGTTGATTCAAGCTGAAGCGCAGCATCATGGCGGCGCTCAAAATGGTGGCCAAGGGGTTGGCCACGCCTTTGCCTGCTATGTCGGGGGCGCTGCCGTGGCTGGGCTCGTACAAGCCTTGGTTGTTAGCGTTCAGGCTGGCAGACGGCAGCATGCCGATGCTGCCGGTCAGCATGGCTGCGGCGTCCGACAGGATGTCACCGAACATATTGCCGGTCACCACCACATCGAACTTCTTTGGCGCCTTGACCAACTGCATGGCGGCGTTGTCCACGTACATGTGGTCCAGCGCCACCTCCGGGTATTGTTGGCCGACTTCAGTGACCACGTCTTTCCAAAGCTGAAAGGTTTCAAGCACGTTGGCCTTGTCAACGCTTGTGACGCGCTTGTCCCTTTTCATAGCGGCCTGAAACGCCACGTGGGCGATGCGTTCGATCTCGGGGCGTGAGTAGCGCATGGTGTCAAACGCTTCTTCCGAGCCGGGGAAATGACCATCGACCGCGACACGGCGACCACGTGGTTGGCCGAAGTAGATGTCGCCGGTCAACTCGCGGATGATGAGGATGTCCAGGCCTGCCACCAATTCACGCTTCAGGCTGGAGGCATCAACCAGCTGTGCGTAACAGATGGCGGGTCGAAAGTTGGCAAATAAACCGAGGTTTTTGCGCAAACCCAGAATCGCCTGCTCGGGCCGCAGAGGGCGGTCCAGCGTGTCGTACTTCCAGTCACCCACGGCGCCGAACAGCACCGCATCCGCGTCCTTGGCAAGCTTCAGCGTGGCCTCTGGCAGCGGATGGCCGTGCGCGTCAAACGCGGCACCCCCGACCAGGGCACTTTCCATTTCAAAGGGCAAGTCCAATACATTCAGGACTTTGACGGCCTCACGGACGATTTCTGTGCCGATGCCATCACCTGGCAAAACTGCTATTTTCATGGTTGTTACTTTGCTATTATTTTTGTAGCTGATCAGGCAATAAGCGCCTAGGCAGAGCGATTTTTTTGTTCAAAAATCACGTTTTGAGCGTCTGGGCGAGCGTGTGGTGCAGCCAAGGCTTGGTGGTCAGGCGTTCGGTTTCAAAGGCTTTGATTTTTTCAGCCTGGCGCAGTGTCAGGCCAATGTCGTCCAGTCCGTTGAGCAGGCAGTACTTGCGGAATTCTTCGACCTGGAACGGGATTTCTTCGCCTTGGGGCTTGACGATGACCTGGCGTGGCAAATCGATGGTCAGGGTGTAGCCGGGGAACGCGGCGACGTCGTCGAACAGTTGGGCGACCTGTGCGTCGGGTAGCACGATGGGCAGCAGACCGTTTTTGAAGCTGTTGTTGAAAAAGATGTCGGCGTAGCTGGGCGCAATGATGGCGCGAAAGCCGTACTGGTCCAGTGCCCAGGGCGCGTGTTCGCGGGACGATCCGCAGCCGAAGTTCTTGCGGGCCAGCAGCACGGAAGCACCGTGGTACCTGGGCTGGTTCAGCACAAAGTCAGGGTTGGGTTGCCGGCTGGCGGGGTCCTGTCCGGGAAAGCCCGGGTCCAGGTAGCGCCACGCATCGAACAAGTTGACGCCAAAACCGGTCTTGCGGATCGACTTGAGAAACTGTTTGGGAATGATTGCGTCGGTGTCGACGTTTTCACGGTCCATGGGCGCGACCAGGCCTTGGTGAAGGGTGAATTTCTGCATGTTTGACTTTATTTTTTGGCGGCGTTTTCAACCGCAGAACCAGCGCGCTGCACATCCTGGCCAATGCCACGAACCGTGTTGCAGCCCGATAAAAACAGCGATGCACCCAGGCACAGGGTGATCAAACCAAGGGAGATTTTTTTCATGGGAAGGTCCTGAGCAGGTTCAGACAAACCGACGCACGTCGACAAAATGGCCGTGTATCGCCGCCGCCGCCGCCATGGCGGGGCTGACCAGGTGAGTGCGACCACCAGCGCCCTGACGGCCTTCAAAGTTGCGGTTGCTCGTGGAGGCACAGCGCTCGCCAGGCTCCAGGCGGTCCGCATTCATGGCCAGGCACATGGAGCAACCCGGCTCACGCCACTCAAAACCCGCAGCCTTGAAGATCACGTCCAGACCTTCCTGTTCGGCCTGGGCCTTGACCAGACCAGAGCCTGGCACCACCATCGCCAATTTGACGTTTTTGGCGACTTTTTGGCCGATCTTCTTGACGATGGCTGCAGCTTCGCGCATGTCCTCGATACGGCTGTTGGTGCAGCTGCCGATGAACACCTTGTCAATGTACAAGTCGTTTAACGCCTTGCCGGGCTGCAGGCCCATGTACTGAAGTGCACGTTCGATGGCGTCGCGCTTGTTGGCGTCTTTTTCCTTGTCCGGGTCGGGCACGGTGTCGTTGATGGACAGCACCATCTCTGGCGATGTGCCCCAGCTGACCTGTGGCAGGATTTGCGCGGCGTCCAGCTCGACCACCGTGTCAAATTTCGCGTCGGGGTCGGATTGCAGGGTCTGCCAGTACTGCACGGCCTGATCCCACTCTGGGCCGCCAACGAACTGGCCTGTTTTGGCATCAGTGCCCGGTGCCAGCAAACGGCCCTTGACGTAGTTGATGGTTTTTTCGTCCACAGCCACCAGGCCAGCGCGTGCGCCGCCCTCAATGGCCATGTTGCAGACGGTCATGCGGCCTTCCATGCTGAGAGCGCGAATGGCCGAGCCACCGAATTCGATGGTGTAGCCCGTGCCGCCTGCGGTGCCGATCTTGCCAATGATGGCCAGCACGATGTCTTTGGCCGTGCAGCCTTTGGCCAGCGTGCCCTCTACCTTGATCAGCAGATTTTTGGCCTTTTTGGCCAGCAGCGTCTGCGTGGCCATGACGTGCTCGACCTCACTGGTGCCAATGCCATGCGCCAGCGCGCCAAATGCGCCGTGGGTGGACGTGTGGGAGTCACCGCACACCACCGTCATGCCGGGGAGCGTGGCGCCGTTTTCGGGGCCCATCACGTGCACGATGCCTTGCCGCTTGGACAGGAACGGGAAGAACGCCGCAGCGCCGAATTCCTTGATGTTGCTGTCCAGCGTGGTGATCTGCTCTTTGCTCACCAGATCGGTGATGCCGTCATAGCCGAGTTCCCAACCGGTGGTGGGGGTGTTGTGGTCGGCGGTGGCCACGATGGAGCTGATGCGCCAGACCTTGCGGCCTGCTTCGCGCAGTCCCTCAAAAGCTTGCGGACTCGTCACTTCATGCACCAGGTGGCGGTCAATGTAGAGAATGGACGTGCCGTCGTCCTCGGTGTGGATGACATGCTCGTCCCAGATTTTGTCGTAGAGGGTTCTGGCCATCGGGGTTCCTTCGTGTGGTGCTTTTCAGGGCTTGTTTTTGGGTCTGATTTTAAGTGGCTGACGCTGCGCTCAGGTGCTTGACGAGCAAGCGTGCTGTCACGGGCAGGGTGGAGAAATCGCGGGCCACCAGGTCGATCCTGCGGGTCGCCCAGACATCGGTCAGCGGGATGGCCCGCAGGTTCCCGACGCCGTGCAGCAGTTCAAAGGCTCGTTGTGGCATCACCCCCACGCCCAGACCGTTCTGGATCATGCGGCACATCGCGTCCAGGCCAGTGACATGAATACGCAGCTTGATGGTGCGGCCCACCGATGCGGCGGCCTGGCGGATGGCCAGGTAAATGGAGCTGTTGGCATGCAGGCCCACCTGGTCGAAGTCCAGTACATCTTCAAATTTGATAGCACTGTAGGAAAGCAAAGCGTGGGCTTGCGGCACGATGAGCACCAATTTATCGGTTTTGTAGGACAGGGTTTGCAAATTACCGGCGCCCGAGGTGGTGTTGCAAATGCCAAGATCAGCCGCGCCTTCCTGCACCGCGCGGACGACCTCGCTGCTCAAGTGCTCTTCCAGGTCAATCTTGACTTCAGCGTGCTTCTGAATGAATGCGCCAAGGTCTTCGGGCAGAAACTGCACGATGGCTGAAATGCTGGCGTGCACCCGGACGTGGCCACGCACACCGCCGGCGTATTCGCTGAGTTCACCCTGCATTTTTTCCAGGCTGAACAGAACCGAGCGGGCATGGTGCAACAGGCTTTCACCGGCGGGCGTCAGGTCGACCCCACGTGCATGGCGGTACAGCAGCGGGGTACTGAGTGTGGCCTCCAGGTCGCTGATGCGTTTGCTGACGGCCGAAGCGGCGATGAATTCGCGCTCTGCCGCCTTGCCAATGCTGCCGAGTTCACACACCGCCACAAAGAGCTGGAGTGACGTCAGGTCCACTCGACGGGCGAAGTTACGTTCAGAGCTTTTGATGGTCATGGTTGGGTCATCGACGTTGACGATGCTCTAAGTATTTTCGATCATGCCTTTTCATCGAGTCGTCGCAAATAGAGATGGCTGTGCTGCTGGCTCAGGATTGCAGGCTGGCGCGAGCACCGCCGTGGCGTGACATAAAAAAAGCCCGCCGATGGTGCCATCGGCGGGCTTGATCGATCGCGCAGGTGTTCAGCGCTGGGCGATTGGCTTCACGTCGCGTGCGACCGAGCCAGTGAACAACTGGCGTGGTCGGCCAATTTTGTACTCGGGGTCGCTGATCATTTCATTGAGCTGTGCGATCCAGCCGACCGTGCGGGCCAATGAGAAGATCGCGGTGAACAACGGCACGGGAATGCCGATGGCGCGCTGCACAATGCCGGAGTAGAAGTCGACGTTCGGGTAGAGCTTGCGCGACACGAAGTAGTCGTCTTCCAGGGCAATTTTTTCCAGTGCCATGGCCAACTTGAACAGAGGGTCGTTCTCCAGGCCCATTTCAACCAGCACTTCCTTGCAGGTTTCTTGCATGAGTTTGGCGCGCGGGTCGTAGTTTTTGTAGACACGGTGACCAAAACCCATCAGTTTGACGCCTGAGTTCTTGTCTTTGACCTGCTTGATGAAGTCGCCGATTTTCTCGACGCCGCCGTTTTTCTGGATGTCACCCAGCATGTTCAGCGCCGCTTCATTGGCGCCGCCGTGTGCCGGGCCCCACAGGCAAGCCACACCGGCTGCAATGGCAGCAAACGGGTTGGTGCCTGACGAGCCGCAGAGGCGAACCGTGGAGGTGGATGCGTTTTGCTCGTGGTCAGCGTGCAGGATGAAGATGCGGTCCAGTGCGCGTTCCAGCACAGGGTTGACCTTGTACTCTTCACATGGCGTGGCAAACATCATGTGCAGGAAGTTGCCCGAATAGCTCAGGTCATTTTTCGGGTACATGTACGGCTGACCAACCGTGTATTTGTACGCCATGGCGACCAACGTTGGCATTTTGGCAATCAGGCGAATCGCTGCAATCTCGCGGTGCTCAGGGTTGTTGATGTCGGTGCTGTCATGGTAGAACGCCGACAGGGCACCGACCAGACCGGTCATGATGGCCATGGGGTGGGCATCACGGCGAAAGCCACGCAGGAAAAACTGCATCTGCTCGTTGACCATGGTGTGGTTGGTCACACGGCTGACGAAGTCCGATTTCTGATCGCTGTTGGGCAACTCACCGTAGAGCAACAAATGGCAGGTCTCAAGGTAGTCGCAATTGGTGGCAAGTTGCTCGATAGGGTAGCCGCGGTACAGCAGTTCACCCTTGTCGCCGTCGATGTAAGTGATGGCTGACTGGCAAGACGCCGTCGACAAAAAGCCGGGGTCATAGGTGAACATGCCTGTTTGGGCGTACAGCTTGCGGATGTCCACCACGTCAGGGCCTACGTTGCCCTGGTAGACAGGGAGTTCGACACTGGGGGCGCCATTGCTGAAGGATAGGGTGGCTTTGTTGTCAGCGAGCTTCATGGTTGGTCTTTCTTAACAAGTCAGGACAAAACAGTTAATGGATGAGGGGTTGCTGCGCCGCTGGAGGCGGTCGCAGTTGTTTCAGGACGGCAAGCGCTTCGTCGGTGGAGGCACTGGCCAAGGCCTGAGGATCGGACAGCTCCGCCGGATCACGGCGACGCAGCAGCAAATCCAGTAAATCGTTATCGCTCAAATCCATCAAATCGTTGAGCCCTTTGGCTTGGTCGACAGTGAGGCTGTGCTGATAGTGGTCGAAGAATTTTTCAATCAACAAGTCGTTTTCCAGCAGACCCCGACGGCAGCGCCACCGGAGTTTGCTCAGGCTTCGCTCGTCCAGTAGGGGGCTGTTGGGCGCCATGGCTTGGATCTGGTGACCGTGCTCAGACCGAGCGCAGCACCATCATTTCCTTGATCTTGCCGATGGCCACAGTGGGGTTCAGACCCTTGGGGCAGACGTCCACACAGTTCATGATGGTGTGGCAGCGGAACAAGCGGTACGGATCTTCCAGGTTGTCCAGGCGCTCAGCGGTGGCTTCGTCCCGGCTGTCGGCGATGAAGCGATAAGCCTGCAGCAAACCAGCGGGGCCGACGAATTTGTCCGGGTTCCACCAGAAGCTGGGGCATGATGTGGAACAGCTGGCGCACAAAATGCACTCGTACAAGCCGTTGAGTTCATCACGCTCTTCCGGGCTTTGCAGACGCTCTTTTTCCGGCGGCACATTGTCGTTGATCAGGTAAGGCTTGATCGAGTTGTACTGCTTGAAGAACTGCGTCATGTCGACGATCAGGTCACGCACCACGGGCAGGCCTGGCAGTGGCTTGAGCGTGATCACGCCGGGTAACGTGCGCATGTTGGTCAGGCAGGCCAGCCCATTCTTGCCATTGATGTTCATGGCGTCGGAACCGCAAACACCTTCGCGGCATGAGCGGCGAAAGCTGATCGTCGGGTCCTGTGCCTTGAGTTTCATCAAGGCGTCGAGCAGCATCCGCTCGCTGCCGTCCAACTCGACTTCGATCGTCTGCATGTAGGGCTTGGCATCGGTATCGGGGTCGTAGCGGTAAATCTTGAAGGTACGTTTGGACATGGTGGGGTCTCGCTGGTCTTGATGAGTGGGATGACTCGACGTGGCTGAAATTGAGGCGCTTAGAAGCTGCGCACAGTCAATGGGATGGAGTCCACGGTGAGTGGCTTCATCTGCACTGGCTTGTAGGTCAGCTTGTTGCTCTGGCTGTGCCACATCGTGTGTTTGTGCCACTCGGTGTCATTGCGGCCATTGGGGTGGGCAGGGGTGTCGCCGTAGTCGTCCACCGAGTGCGCGCCGCGGCTCTCGTGGCGGGCTGCTGCGGACACGATGGTGGCTTGGGCTGCTTCAATCAGGTTTTCGACTTCCAGGGCTTCGATACGGGCGGTGTTGAAGATCTTGGATTTGTCTTTCAGGCCAATTTTCTTGACGCGTTCACGCAGCTCAGCGATCTTGATGACACCTTCGTCCATCATTTTCTGGGTACGGAATACCCCTGCATGCATTTGCATGGCGGCGCGGATGTCGTTGGCCACATCCTGCGCGTATTCACCATCGGTTGCGTCATCCAGGCGGGCGATGCGGGCCATGGTCATGTCTGCCGCGTTGGCTGGCAGGCCTTTGTGGGCGGTGGTCTTGTTGAATTCAACGATGTGATTGCCCGCCGCGCGACCGAACACCAGCAGGTCCAGCAGCGAGTTGGTGCCCAGGCGGTTGGCGCCATGCACGCTGACGCAGGCGCATTCGCCGACGGCATACAGGCCACTGACCACTTCGCTTTCGTTGTTGGCGTTTTGCGTCACCACTTGGCCATGGATGTTGGTGGGAATACCACCCATCTGGTAGTGAATGGTTGGCACGACCGGGATCGGCTCTTTGGTGATGTCGACGTTGGCGAAGTTGTGGCCGATCTCGAACACCGATGGCAGGCGTTTCATGATGGTTTCAGCACCCAGGTGCGTCATGTCCAGGTTGATGTAGTCCTTGTTCGGACCACAGCCGCGGCCTTCCTTGATTTCCTGGTCCATGCAGCGTGACACGTAGTCGCGTGGGGCCAGGTCTTTGTAGGCGGGTGCGTAGCGCTCCATGAAGCGTTCGCCGTTGCTGTTGCGCAAAATTGCACCCTCGCCGCGGCAGCCTTCGGTCAGCAGCACGCCTGCACCAGCCACGCCGGTTGGGTGGAATTGCCAGAACTCCATGTCTTCCAGCGGGATGCCGGCGCGCGCCGCCATGCCCAGGCCGTCGCCGGTGTTGATGAAGGCATTCGTGCTGGCAGCGAAGATGCGGCCGGCGCCGCCGGTGGCGAACAGCGTGGTCTTGGCCTCCAGGATGTGAACGTCGCCGGTTTCCATTTCCAGCGCGGTGACGCCCAGCACGTCGCCTTGCGCGTTGCGGATCAGGTCGAGCGCCATCCACTCGACGAAGAAGTTGGTGTTGGCCTTGACGTTTTGTTGGTACAGCGTGTGCAGCATGGCGTGGCCGGTGCGGTCGGCCGCGGCGCAGGCGCGTTGCACCGGCTTTTCGCCGTAGTTGGCGGTGTGGCCGCCAAAAGGGCGCTGGTAAATGGTGCCGTCGGGGTTGCGGTCAAACGGCATGCCCATGTGTTCGAGCTCGTACACCACCTTGGGCGCTTCGCGGCACATGAACTCGATGGCATCCTGGTCGCCAAGCCAGTCGCTGCCTTTGACCGTGTCATAAAAATGGTAATGCCAGTTGTCTT
>JBJXEI010000084.1:0-31303 GCA_046154065.1 Polaromonas sp.
GCCATCAATTACAAGTCCAGCGACTTCGTGGAGGCTGTCAAGAAACTCACCGACGGCCAGGGCGTCCATGTCATTTTGGACATGGTGGCGGGCAGTTATGTCAGCCGCGAAGTCGAGTGCTTGGCCGAAGACGGCCGTCTGGTGATCATTGCGGTTCAAGGCGGTGTCAAGGCTGAATTCAATGCAGGCCTGGTGTTGCGCAAGCGTTTGACGATCACCGGTTCCACCTTGCGCCCCAGATCGCTGGCGTTCAAGACCGCCGTCGCGATTGCACTGCAGCAAAAAGTCTGGCCCTTGCTGGCCAGCGGGGCGGTCAAGCCCGTCATTCACAGCGTGTTTCCAGCGGCCGATGCGGCTGCCGCCCACACGTTGATGGAGTCCAACCAGCACATCGGCAAAATTGTTTTGAGCTGGTGATTGTTCACACTGACTGATGCGTTTTATGAAAAAACTGATAGCAGGAAACTGGAAGATGAACGGCAGTCTGGCCGCCAATGAGGCGCTGCTGACGGCCATGGCGAAAGGCCTGGCCGAGTTGCCAGCGCCGTTGGCCTGCGGGGTGGCGTTGTGTGTGCCAGCGCCGTATCTGGCACAGATTCAGAGCCTGAAGTCCACCCATGCCGAACTGGCTGCGATCGACACCGGCGCGCAGGACGTGTCGGCTTGGGTGTCGGGTGCCTACACCGGCGAGGTCAGCGCTGCGATGCTCAAGGAGTTGGGTTGCCGCTACGCCATCGTGGGTCATTCGGAGCGACGCCAGTATCACGGTGAAACCGATTCGCTGGTGGCGGACAAAGCAAAAGCAGCGTTGTCCGCCGGCGTCACGCCGATCGTCTGCGTCGGAGAAACTCTTGCCGAGCGAGAGGCTGGGCACACCGAAGAAGTCGTCAAACGCCAGTTGGCAGCGGTGATCCATGGCAACGGCCACTGCATCAGCGAAATTGTGGTTGCTTATGAGCCGGTTTGGGCGATTGGCACCGGCAAGACCGCTACACCACAGGAGGCGCAGTCTGTGCATGCCGTGCTGCGTGCGCAACTGGCTGCTGCTACAGACCGTGCCGCTGGCATGAAGATTCTTTATGGTGGCAGCATGAATGCAGCCAACGCGGCGACGCTGCTGGCGCAGCCCGACATCGACGGCGGCCTGATCGGTGGCGCCTCGCTGAAGGCTGCAGATTTTCTGACTATCGTTGCTGCAGCTCAAGTCTGACCAGCACTGCCCGTTAAAAATTTAGGAGTTGATATGAACGTCGTTTTAACCATTGTTCTCGCTTTGCAGATGCTGTCGGCACTCGGCATGATTGGCCTCATTTTGGTGCAGCACGGCAAAGGCGCCGACATGGGCGCAGCCTTTGGCAGTGGTGGCTCAGGCAGCCTTTTTGGCGCCAGTGGCAGCGCCAATTTCCTGTCGCGTGGCACAGGTTTTCTTGCCACCGTATTTTTTGCCTGTACGTTGCTTCTGGCTTACTTTGGCAACGCACAGCCTCGCAGCGGCCGCAGTGTGCTGGAGGGGGCGGCAGTGACCGCGCCGGTTGGTGCCGCATCCGGTGCAGCGCAAATTCCAGCAGGCGGCAGCCCTGCGAGCGTGCCACCAGCGCCTGCTGTGGCAGCCTCTGGCGCGGCTCAAATCCCGACGAAATAAGCTGGCTTGCTGAGCCTGTGTGCTTGGAGGGGACCTGATTTCAGGGTAAACTCCGAGTTGCGCTGATTTTGAAAATCCAGTGAATTCCTCAAGCTGGTGCAAGGCGCGAAAAGAGATAAACATACCGCGGACGTGGTGAAATTGGTAGACACGCTATCTTGAGGGGGTAGTGGCGAAAGCTGTGCGAGTTCGAGTCTCGCCGTCCGCACCAGATTCGATAAAGCAGAGCCACGGCAATCAATCAAGATATTCTTGTCTTGGTGTGATTGACCGGTTGCGACATCTGCTTGGCGATAAACAGGCAAACTGTACCGGCAGCCACTAAGGTGTTGAGTCCACGATGAATCTTGATCAGTATCTCCCCGTTTTGTTGTTCATCCTGGTGGGTGTAGGTGTAGGCATCGTGCCTCAGGTCCTTGGTCGCCTGCTGGGGCCTGTTCGGCCTGACAGTGAAAAAAATTCTCCCTACGAGTGTGGCTTCGAGGCGTTTGAAGATGCGCGCATGAAGTTTGATGTGCGTTATTACCTCGTTGCAATTTTGTTCATTCTTTTTGATCTGGAAATTGCATTCCTGTTTCCTTGGGCTGTGGCGCTCAAAGAAGTGGGTCATGTTGGTTTTTGGGCTGTGATCGTTTTTCTTGGAATTTTGGTGGTTGGCTTTGTTTATGAGTGGAAAAAAGGCGCGCTCGATTGGGAATAGCGTGTTGACAAACCAAGCAATGTCGGTGATTTCGCGTGACATCCCTTACGCAAAATCTGATCAGCCTAGCCAATGGAGTAGCGGTTATGTCACTTGAAGGTGTTTTTAATGAAGGCTTCATGACCACGAGTTACGACTCGGTGGTTAATTGGGCTAAAACGGGTTCCCTGTGGCCCATGACCTTTGGTTTGGCTTGCTGTGCTGTCGAAATGATGCATGCAGGCGCCGCAAGGTATGACATTGATCGTTTCGGGATGCTTTTTCGTCCCAGTCCGCGCCAGTCGGACTTGATGATCGTGGCAGGCACTTTGTGCAACAAGATGGGTCCGGCATTACGCAAGGTTTACGACCAGATGTCTGAGCCCCGTTGGGTTCTTTCGATGGGTTCTTGCGCCAATGGTGGTGGTTATTACCACTACAGTTATTCCGTGGTTCGGGGATGTGACCGCATTGTGCCTGTCGATGTTTACGTTCCAGGCTGCCCACCAACTGCTGAAGCCTTGATGTACGGCATCATCCAGTTGCAACAGAAAATCCGACGCACCAACACGATTGCGAGGGTTTAATGCAATACGCATCCACTACGTCGGTACTGCCGCCAACAGCTGCGGCCGAGCATATTGCCAGCACAGTCTCTGCAGCATTGGGTGATCTGGTGAAAACCATCAACTTTGCCTTTGGTGAAGTGACATTGGTTGTCAGTCCCGCCAACTATTTGGAGGCTGCTGCATTGCTGCGCGATGCTGGCGGCTGCAAGTTTGAGCAGTTGATCGATCTCTGCGGCATTGACTACTCCGAGTACAAGGACGGTCAATATGAGGGGCAGCGTTATTGCGTCTCGACCCATCTGTTGTCAGTCAGCCTGAATCAGCGCATTCGACTCAAGGTCTTTTGTTCCGATGATGACTTTCCGGTCATCGACTCTTTGAACGGCCTTTGGAATGCCGCCAACTGGTTTGAACGCGAAGCCTTTGATTTGTTCGGAATCGTGTTTGAAGGGCATAACGACCTCCGCAGAATTTTGACGGATTATGGTTTCATCGGTCATCCATTCAGGAAGGACTTTCCCACCACGGGTTATGTCGAAATGCGTTATGACCCTGAACAAAAGCGCGTGATTTACCAACCTGTCACGATCGAGCCGCGTGAAATCACGCCGCGGGTGATTCGGGAAGAAAATTATGGCGGGGTGACGCATGGCTGAGATCAAGAACTACACCCTGAACTTCGGACCCCAGCATCCCGCCGCGCACGGTGTTCTTCGGCTGGTGTTGGAGTTGGACGGAGAAGTCATTCAACGTGCTGATCCGCACATTGGGCTGCTTCACCGGGCCACGGAGAAGCTTGCTGAAAGTAAAACATATATCCAGTCGCTGCCGTACATGGATCGCCTGGACTATGTGTCCATGATGTCCAACGAGCAGGCGTATTGTTTGGCGATCGAGAAACTGTTGGGTGTGGACGTTCCTGTTCGTGCTCAGTACATTCGCGTGATGTACGCCGAAATCACACGGCTTTTGAACCACTTGTTGTGGTTGGGTGCACACGGCTTCGACTGTGGTGCGATGAATATCTTGATTTACTGCTTTCGCGAGCGTGAATCTTTGTTTGACATGTACGAGGCGGTATCCGGAGCGCGCATGCATGCGGCTTACTTTCGCCCGGGTGGCGTTTACCGGGATTTACCGGACTCCATGCCACAGTACCGTGTCAGCAAGGTTAAGAATGCTAAAGCTATTGACGCATTGAATGAAAATCGCCAAGGTTCTTTGCTGGATTTCATAGAAGATTTCACTAAAAAGTTTCCTGGTTATGTGGATGAGTACGAAACGCTTCTGACTGACAACCGGATTTGGAAGCAGCGCACTGTGGGCGTTGGCGTGGTGTCTCCTGAGCGAGCATTGAATCTTGGATTCACTGGGCCCATGTTGCGTGGCTCGGGTTTTGCTTGGGATCTAAGAAAGCAGCAGCCGTACGATGTTTATGCCCAGATGGATTTTGATATCCCAGTTGGAAAAACAGGCGATTGTTATGATCGTTATTTGGTTCGCATTGAGGAAATGCGCCAATCGAATCGAATTATTCAGCAATGTATTGCTTGGCTGCGAGTCAATCCTGGACCGGTTATTACCAGCAACCACAAAGTCGCAGCGCCCGACCGCGAATCCATGAAATCGAACATGGAGGAACTCATTCACCACTTCAAGCTTTTCACTGAAGGCTTTCATGTGCCCGAAGGTGAGGCCTATGCGGCGGTTGAGCATCCGAAAGGCGAGTTCGGCATTTACATCGTCAGTGACGGCGCCAACAAGCCATATCGTCTGAAAATTCGTCCGCCCGGTTTCTCCCACCTGGCGGCAATGGATGAAATGGCGCGTGGCCACATGATCGCCGACGCGGTGGCGGTCATCGGCACGATGGATATCGTGTTCGGCGAAATTGACCGTTGAGTTGAAGGTTCATTTGCATGACACAAGACATGATTTCCGAAAACACCCGTCGACGTTTCGATCGTGAAGTTGCCAAATACCCAGCTGACCAAAAGCAGTCAGCTGTGATGGCCTGCCTGACGATCGTTCAGGAAGAAAAAGGATTTGTCAGCGCCGAGTCTGAGGTGTATATCGCGAATTTTCTGGGCATGGCCCCGATCGCTGTGCATGAAGTGACGACTTTCTACAACATGTACAACCAACGGCCTGTTGGCAAATACAAATTGAACGTCTGCACAAATCTGCCATGTCAGTTGCGGGACGGTGCCAATGCATTGCACCACCTAGAGCAAAAATTGGGTATTACCATGGGTGGAACAACAGCAGACGGGCTGTTCACATTGCAGCAGTCAGAGTGTTTGGGTGCTTGTGCAGATTCGCCAGTAGTTCTCGTCAATGACCTGACCATGTGCAGTTTCATGAGCAATGAAAAACTGGATCAGTTGATCGCTGGTCTTCAATCTTCAGAGACTACGCCATCATGACACTCGCATCAACAACCACTGTGGAGCCTGCGGCTAAACGTGTGCTGGCGCAGTTTGCCGCGACGGGCGTTCAGACCTGTTTTCATGGGCGTCATATCAACCCACAGATCTTGGCCGACTTGAACGGTAAAAACTGGCGTCTGGCTGATTATGAAGCGCGTGGCGGCTATCAGGCGTTGAGAAAGATCCTTACTTCAGCGTCTTCGGATGTGAATGGTGATGTTGCAAGTTCAGGAATGACGCCAGACCAGGTGATTGCAGAAGTCAAGTCCAGCGGTTTGCGTGGTCGAGGTGGTGCGGGCTTTCCGACCGGCTTGAAGTGGAGCTTCATGCCGCGCCAGTTTCCTGGCCAGAAGTACCTTGTTTGCAACTCTGATGAGGGTGAGCCAGGTACCTGCAAAGATCGTGACATCATGCAGTACAACCCGCACAGCGTGATCGAGGGTATGGCTATTGCGGCCTACGCCATGGGTATCACTGTCGGATACAACTATATTCACGGCGAAATATTTTCAACGTATCTTCGATTTGAAGAAGCGCTTGAAGAGGCTCGTGCCGCCGGTTTGTTGGGTGACAAGATACTGGGTTCCGGTTTCAGTTTCCTATTGCATGCGGCTCACGGTTTCGGGGCTTATATTTGCGGCGAAGAAACTGCACTGTTGGAATCGCTGGAGGGGAAAAAAGGTCAACCACGATTCAAGCCACCGTTTCCGGCTAGTTTTGGCTTGTACGGTAAACCAACGACGATCAACAATACAGAAACCTTTGCAGCTGTTCCGTGGATCATCCGCAATGGTGGTCAGGCGTATCTGGAGTGTGGCAAGCCGAACAACGGTGGGACCAAAATATACTCAGTCTCTGGTGATGTTGAATTGCCGGGCAATTATGAAGTGCCCATGGGTACAAGCTTTGCCAAGTTGTTGGAGTTGGCTGGAGGTATTCGTGGTGCCGACCAGGGGCGAACGCTCAAGGCGGTGATTCCTGGAGGTTCCTCGTCGCCTGTTTTGCCCGCGAACATCATGATGGATTGCACGATGGACTACGACTCCATTGCCAAGGCAGGTTCCATGTTGGGCTCAGGTGCCGTGATCGTGATGGACGACACACGCTGTATGGTGGAGTCGCTGAAACGACTTTCCTATTTTTATATGCATGAATCATGTGGCCAGTGCACACCGTGCCGTGAAGGTACCGGTTGGCTGTGGCGGGTGGTCGATCGAATTCACACTGGACATGGTCGGTCAACCGACATGGATTTATTGAATTCAGTGGCTGACAACATCCAAGGGCGCACTATTTGCGCATTGGGTGATGCAGCAGCGATGCCTGTAAGGGCGATGATCAAACATTTTCGACATGAATTTGAAGCCATGATTTCTCAAAATGGCAAATCTGCAACGGCAGTTGCAACAGCTGCACAGGCTTGAGCCAGAAAAGATTGATATGGTTGAAATAGAACTAGACGGCCAAAAAGTACAAGTGCTTGAGGGAAGCACGGTGATGCATGCGGCTGAAAAAGCGGGAACTTACATTCCGCATTTTTGCTACCACAAAAAACTCAGTATCGCGGCTAACTGCCGCATGTGCCTGGTCGATGTGGAGAAAGCTCCCAAGCCAATGCCCGCGTGTGCGACACCTGTGACGCAGGGCATGGTTGTACACACCAAAAACGACAAAGCCATCAAAGCACAAAAAGGCGTGATGGAATTCTTGTTGATCAACCATCCGCTGGATTGCCCGATTTGTGATCAGGGTGGTGAGTGCCAGTTACAGGATTTGGCGGTGGGCTATGGCAGTAGTGAATCGCGTTATGCCGAAGAAAAGCGCGTGGTATTCCACAAAGACGTAGGCCCTTTGGTTTCCATGCAGGAAATGAGCCGCTGTATTCATTGCACACGCTGCGTGCGCTTTGGCCAAGAGGTGGCTGGCGTGATGGAACTGGGAATGTCACACCGTGGTGAGCATGCAGAAATTGAAACGTTTGTCGGCATGTCGGTGGATTCAGAGCTTTCGGGCAACATGATTGACATCTGTCCCGTAGGTGCATTGACAAGTAAACCGTTCCGCTATAGCGCTCGGACTTGGGAGTTGTCGCGCCGTAAGTCAATCAGCCCACATGACTCGACAGGTGCAAACCTGATTGTTCAGGTGAAAAACAATAAAGTCATGCGCGTTGTGCCGCTGGAAAATGAAGAAGTCAATGAGTGTTGGATTGCCGACCGAGATCGGTTTTCTTATGAAGCGCTCAACGGAGATCAGCGGCTAACCACGCCTATGCTAAAGCAGGGTGGGGAGTGGAAAAGTGTCGATTGGCAGACAGCACTTGAATATGTTGCCAATGGTCTGAAGCAGATCAAGGCTGATTATGGAGCCCAGAGCATCGGCATGCTTGTCAGCCCCCACAGCACGCTGGAAGAATTGCATCTGGCAGCCAAATTAACTCGTGGGCTTGGGAGTGAAAACATCGACTACAGGCTGCGTCACGCCGAGTTTTTACCCTCTTCGTCGGTCAGGTGGTTAGGGACATCTATTGCCTCTTTGTCACAATTACAAAGGGTTCTTGTCGTGGGCTCGAACCTTCGAAAGGATCACCCTCTCTTCGCTCAGCGTATCCGTCAAGCTGTACGCCGCGGTTGCAAAGTAAACGTTCTTGCTTCGGCGACTGAGCTTGGTTCGGCAGACGCTTGGGCCATGCCCATCTCCAATCATGTATCCATCCCGGCTGGGCAGTGGGTGCACAAATTGGCCGACATTGCAGCAGCAGTGGCGCTGGATAGAGGCATCGCTGCACCGGTGCAAGGGAATTCCACGGAGGAGGCTAGAGCAGTTGCCGCCTCGCTGATGGGTGGTGAGCGCAAAGCCATTTTGTTGGGCAACGCTGCTGCCCACCATGCGAATGCTTCGAGCCTGCTGGCTTTGGCTGGATGGATTGGTGCGCAAACTGGTTGTACGGTCGGTTATTTGACCGAGGCGGCTAATACTGTGGGGGCTCAACTTGTCCAGGCAATGCCGACAAGCGGAGGTCTTGATTCAGGTGAGATGCTGAAGGGTAAATTGAAAGCGGTTGTTTTGTTAAACAATGAACCTGAGTTTGATTCAGCTCCGGGAATAACGGCATCGGAAGCATTGAATGGGGCGCAGATGGTTGTGACCATGAGTCCATTCAAAACAAATATGAACTTCAGCGATGTGTTGCTGCCGATTGCACCATTTTCTGAAACTTCTGGCACCTTTGTGAATGCCGAAGGTCGCTTTCAAAGCTTTCATGCTGTAGTCAAACCCTTGGCGGAGACTCGGCCAGCGTGGAAGGTCCTGAGGGTTCTTGGCAACCTTTTGGCCGTACCTGGGTTTGACTTTGAGTCTTCGCAAGATGTGTTGGCTCAAATCGCTGGGGAAAACCCAACATTCGTGGACCCTAACCGTTTGGACAACAACACTGACGCACTGGTGCGAATGCCACAGACAACTGAGGAATGCGCGCCTGCGGTCGCCTCAATCTACCAACTCGATTCATTGGTCAGACGTGCGACCTCGCTTCAAATGACAGCTGATGCCAATTTAGGTTCTGACACGTCCGTGTCAACGAACTCGAGTTTGACGGAGGCGTCACATGGTTGATGTCTTTTATGAGTTTGGTCGGGGTCTGATGGGTGGCGTCTGGCCCACCATGGTTTGGCCTGTTCTGTGGACCTTGATCAAGATTGTGGCGGTGTTGTTGCCGTTGATGGGTTGCGTGGCTTATTTGACGCTGTGGGAGCGTAAAGCCATCGGTTTTACGCAGATCCGGCTTGGTCCTAACCGGGTTGGTCCACTTGGTTTGCTGCAGCCTATCGCTGATGCACTCAAGTTACTGACCAAAGAAATTATTATCCCGACGGCTGCGAGCAAGGGCTTGTTTGTGTTGGGCCCCATCATGACCATCATGCCGGCGCTTGCTGCTTGGTCGGTGGTTCCGTTTGGACCTGATGTAGCACTGGCAAATATCAATGCAGGGCTGCTGTTTCTCATGGCAGTCACATCGCTGGAGGTTTATGGTGTGATCATCGCTGGCTGGGCGTCAAATTCTAAATATGCTTTCTTAGGTGCCATGCGTGCGTCTGCGCAAATGGTGAGCTACGAGATCGCCATGGGTTTTTGTCTGGTTGTTGTCCTGATGGTGTCAGGAAGCTTGAACATGACTGACATCGTGATGGGGCAGGGCAAAGGAATGGCTGCTGACAAAGGGTTGACCTTCCTGTCCTGGAATTGGTTGCCATTGCTGCCGATCTTTGTGGTGTATTTCATTTCCAGCCTCGCTGAAACCAACCGCCACCCGTTTGACGTGGTGGAGGGGGAGTCGGAGATTGTGGCTGGTCACATGGTTGAATATTCGGGCATGGCCTTTGCCATGTTCTTTTTGGCCGAATACGCCAACATGATTTTGATGTCGGTGTTGTGTGTGATTTTGTTTCTGGGTGGTTGGTTACCTCCGGTTGACAGTGCACTGTTCAATTGGATTCCCGGCTGGATCTGGCTCGGTATCAAATCATTTGTGGTAGTCACCATGTTTTTGTGGGTGCGTGCGACGTTTCCAAGGTTTCGCTACGACCAAATCATGCGGTTGGGTTGGAAAATATTTATTCCCGTAACACTCGTCTGGCTGGTGGTGGTGGGTGCCTGGATGCAAACCTCCTACAACATCTGGAAATAAGAAATTTAGTTATGACTGCAGTTGCCTCCGTCAAGGACTTTGTTTCGAGCTTCATGTTGACTGAACTGTTCAAGGGTATGGCCTTGACCGGTAAGTACATGTTCCGGCGCAAGATCACCGTTCAGTTTCCAGAGGAGAAAACACCTCAAAGTCCACGTTTTCGTGGTTTGCATGCCTTGCGTCGTTATGAAAACGGCGAAGAACGCTGCATTGCGTGCAAGCTGTGCGAAGCAGTGTGTCCTGCCATGGCGATCACTATTGAGTCCGATGTGCGTGATGACGGCAGTCGTAGGACGTCTCGTTACGACATCGATTTAACAAAGTGTATTTTTTGCGGATTCTGTGAAGAAAGCTGCCCTGTCGATTCCATTGTGGAAACACATATTTTTGAATATCACGGGGAAAAACGTGGTGATTTGTACTTCACCAAGGAAATGCTGCTGGCCGTTGGCGACAGATATGAGTCTGAAATTGCTGCCAACCGGTCAGCCGACGCAAAATTTCGCTGATTTGCGTACCCAGCAGTGATATCACCAAGGATTCCAGAACAATATGGACGCTAAAACAGGTCTTTTCTACGTCTTTTCAGCCGTATTACTTTTTGCCGCCTTCAAGGTGATTACCGCTCGCAATCCGGTTCACGCGGCTCTCTATCTTGTACTTGCATTTTTTCAGGCCGCAGCGGTTTGGATTCTTTTGAAAGCCGAGTTTTTGGCAATCGCGCTTGTACTGGTGTACGTCGGTGCGGTGATGGTTCTCTTTCTGTTTGTGGTGATGATGCTGGACATCAACCTGGACAGCGTGAGAAAAGGTTTCTGGCGTCATTTTCCGATCGCAGTAACGATGGGAGCCGTGATCGCATTAGAAATGTCTTACGTACTGATGGGGGGGTTTCGCGAACCACCAAAAGGGTCTCCCGTTCCCGGGCAATTAGGCATACAGGTCTCGAACACCAAAGAACTGGGCAAAGTTCTTTACTCGGAATACCTATATCCGCTGGAGATCGCTGCTGTGATCTTGCTGGTGGCGATCATCGCTGCCATTGCATTGACTCTGCGGGAACGCAAGGATTCCAAACATACCAACTCTTCGGACCAGGTGCGTGTCAAGGCGGTTGATCGTATGCGTTTGGTCAAAATGAAATCAGCTGTCAGCGAGCCCGTTGGCGCTGAAGCGGCTGCGGCGGAAGTTAAAAAATCATGACACTGACATTGGGCCATTTCCTATCTTTAGGTGCAGTGCTTTTTGCACTTTCGGTGATAGGCATATTCTTAAATCGTAAAAATCTGATTGTGTTGTTGATGGCCATCGAGTTGATGCTACTGGCCGTCAACATGAATTTCGTCGCATTTTCATATTATCTAAATGACATGGCGGGTCAGATTTTTGTGTTTTTTATTCTGACAGTAGCTGCCGCCGAATCTGCTATCGGCTTGGCGATCCTCGTTCTTTTGTTCCGCAACAAGTCAAGCATCAATGTTGACGAACTCAACACGCTGCAGGGCTGATAGAAAATGAGTCAAACCCTCTCTGCGGCTACTTTGTTGGCCGTTCCCCTTGCACCTCTTGCAGGTGCCATTTTGGCTGGTGTATTTGGAACCGCTTTTGGTGGCAACCTGCTGGGGCATCGTCTCTCGCACTGCTTGACCATTCTGGGCGTGTTCATCGCCTTTGTGCTGTCTGCGATGACCTTGAAAAGCGTCGCCTTGGATGGTGCACGTTTCAATGAAACGCTGTACACCTGGATGACCCTTGGCAGTTTGAAGATGGAGGTCGGATTTCTGGTCGACGGTTTGACGGCCATGATGATGTGCGTGGTGACATTTGTTTCATTGATGGTGCACACCTACACCATCGGCTACATGGAAGAGGAAGACGGGTACAACCGATTTTTTGGTTATATCTCTCTTTTTACGTTTGCCATGCTGATGCTGGTCATGAGTAACAACATGCTCCAGTTGTTTTTCGGCTGGGAAGCTGTGGGTCTGGTGTCTTATTTGTTAATTGGTTTTTACTTCAACAAGCCCA
Organism: Polaromonas sp.; assembly: GCA_046154065.1. Lineage (GTDB taxonomy): Bacteria > Pseudomonadota > Gammaproteobacteria > Burkholderiales > Burkholderiaceae_C > Polaromonas. The sequence continues at coordinate 12,035 of JBJXEI010000084.1, forward strand.
GCGCCATTTTCGCGAACATGAAGGCTTTCTTGGTCAACCGCGTTGGTGATTTTGGTTTCATTTTGGGCATCGGATTGATTGCCGCGTATGCGGGTACCTTGAACTACGGCGAAGCATTTGCCAAGGCAGACAGCTTGGCCGCCTTGACACTTCCTGGTACGAACTGGATGTTGGTCACGGTCATCTGTATTTGCCTGTTCATCGGTGCCATGGGCAAGTCTGCTCAGTTCCCGCTGCATGTGTGGCTTCCAGATTCAATGGAAGGTCCAACACCAATTTCTGCGCTGATTCACGCTGCGACGATGGTGACGGCAGGTATTTTCATGGTGGCACGCATGTCACCTTTGTTTGAGCTGAGTGATACCGCACTGAGTTTTATCATGGTGATTGGTGGTATCACCGCTTTGTTCATGGGTTTTCTGGGCATTATTCAGAACGACATCAAACGTGTGGTGGCCTATTCAACCTTGTCACAGCTGGGTTACATGACGGTGGCGTTGGGTGCATCTGCTTACTCTGTGGCTGTCTTTCATTTGATGACCCACGCGTTCTTCAAGGCGCTGCTGTTCCTGGCCGCGGGGTCAGTGATTCTGGGTGTTCACCACAACCAGGATATTCGCTGGATGGGCGGTATCAGAAAATACATGCCGGTGACCTGGATCACCTCGCTGCTGGGTTCGCTAGCACTCATTGGAACTCCTCTGTTTGCTGGGTTCTATTCCAAAGACAGCATCATTGAAGCTGTTCGTGAGAGCCATTTGCCAGGGGCCGGTTTTGCGTACTTTGCGGTTTTGGCGGGTGTGTTCGTGACAGCCTTTTATTCATTCCGTCTTTATTTTCTCGTGTTCCATGGCAAAGAGCGGTACGACCAGAATCCGGATGCCCACCATGACGACCATGGCCACGCCCATGATGACCACGGCCATCATGGCGCAAGCAGTCAACCGCACGAATCGCCGTGGGTCGTGACAGTGCCGTTGGTGTTGTTGGCCATTCCTTCTGTGGTGATTGGCTTCATGACTATTCAGCCGATGTTGTTTGGCGAATTTTTCAAGGACGCTATTTTTGTCAGCGAGGCGAAGCACCCTGCGATGGAAGAGCTGGCCAAGATTTTCCACGGACCAGCGCAGATGGCACTGCACGGTTTGAGCACTGCGCCTTTTTGGCTGGCTTTGTCCGGCGTTGCCCTGGCTTATTACATGTATTTGGTCAACCCGGCCTTGCCGGCTGCCATCAAACGCAATTGCCAACCGTTGTATACCTTGCTCGATAATAAGTATTACCTGGACTGGTTCAATGAAAATGTGCTGGCGCGCGGTACGCGGGCTCTCGGTTCGATGTTGTGGAAAGTTGGTGACCAGAAGATCATTGATGGTTTGTTCGTCAACGGCTCGTGGAAACTGGTGGGATGGGTATCGGCCCGGATTCGCAAGATTCAATCCGGCTACATCTACCACTATGCATTTGGAATGATCATTGGCGTGTTTGTGTTGATGACCTATTTCGTTTTTCTCAATCAATAAAACACAAGACCAAGAGGAAATAGAAAGAAATGGGAATTCTCAGTCTTGCGATCTGGACGCCGATATTTTTTGGCGCCGTCTTGTTGGCGATTGGTCGGGATGAACAGGCAAACAGTGTGCGTTGGGTGGCACTGATTGGCGCGTTGATCAGCTTTCTGGTCACGATACCGCTCTACACCGGCTTTGATACGGCCACGTCCGCCATGCAGTTTGTTGAAAAGGCAGGCTGGATCGACCGCTTTAACGTCAACTACCACGTGGGCCTGGACGGTATTTCGTTGTGGTTTGTGCTGCTGACGGCGTTTATCAATGTCGTGGTGATCATTGCCAGCTGGGAGTCCATTACCCAGCGCGTGAACCAGTACATGGCTTCGTTCCTGATTCTCAGCGGTTTGATGATCGGTGTGTTCAGTGCACTTGACGGCCTGCTGTTTTACGTTTTCTTCGAAGCCACGCTGATTCCGATGTACCTCATCATTGGTATTTGGGGTGGTCCAAGAAAGATCTACGCCGCTTTCAAGTTTTTCCTGTACACGCTGCTGGGGTCCCTGTTGATGCTCGTCGCGTTGATTTACCTGTACAACAAATCAGGCGGTAGTTTTGACATCCTGACTTGGCACAAATTGCCGCTCGGGGGCACGATTCAAACCCTGTTGTTCTTCTCGTTTTTCGCAGCCTTTGCGGTCAAGGTGCCGATGTGGCCAGTCCACACTTGGTTGCCTGACGTGCACGTGGAAGCGCCTACGGCGGGTTCAGCCGTGTTGGCCGCCATCATGCTCAAGCTCGGTGCTTATGGTTTCCTGCGGTTTTCGTTGCCGATCGCTCCGGATGCTTCGCACGAATGGGCGTGGTTGATGATCGCTTTGTCTCTCATTGCGGTGATTTATGTGGGTGTCGTGGCACTGGTCCAGCAAGACATGAAAAAACTGGTGGCGTACTCGTCGGTGGCTCACATGGGTTTTGTCACGCTGGGCTTCTTTATCTTCAATGACCTTGGTGTGGCGGGCGGCGTGATGCAAATGATTGCCCACGGATTTGTGTCCGGAGCCATGTTTCTGTGCATCGGTGTGTTGTACGACCGGGTGCATTCCCGTGAGATTGCCAGCTATGGCGGTGTGGTCAACACCATGCCCAAGTTTGCGGCATTTGCGCTGTTGTTCGCCATGGCCAATTGCGGATTGCCAGGCACAGCGGGCTTTGTCGGTGAATGGATGGTGATTCTGGGGGCGGTCAAGTTCAATTTTTGGGTCGGTTTTGCATCAGCCACGGCTTTGATTTTTGGCGCCTCCTACACGCTTTGGATGTTTAAGCGGGTGTACCTGGGGCCTATGGTCAATGAGGATGTCAAGGCGCTCAAGGACATCAATGCACGTGAGTTTTTGATGTTGTCGTTGTTGGCCATTGCTGTCTTGGCCATGGGCATTTATCCAAAGCCCTTCACTGACGTCATGAACACCTCGGTCGCCGACCTGCTCAAGCATGTTGCCGTGTCCAAATTGAACTAATTGCAGAAGAATTCTGATGATTGACAAACTTTCCTGGATTGCGGTTTTTCCCGAGATTCTGCTTTTGGTGATGGCGTCGGTGATTGCGCTGCTGGATTTGAGTGTCAAGTCGCCGAAGCGCACGTTCACCTACTGCCTGACGCTTGGCACGCTGGCGGTGATCGCGGCTTTGCAAGCCCTGTATGCCCTGGACGGCCAGACGTTCTACGGCTTCGGTGGCATGGTGATCAGTGATCCGATGGGAGCTTGGCTCAAGTGTTTTGCGACGGTGGCGGTGATGGTGACGCTGGTGTATGGCCGCCCGTACGCGGCTGACCGTCAGATGTTGCGCGGTGGTGAGTTTTTCACCCTGAGCCTGTTCTCGTTGCTGGGTATGTTTGTGATGATTTCGGGGCACAACTTCCTCTTGATCTACATGGGTCTGGAACTGATGACCTTGTCCAGCTACGCCCTGGTGGCGCTGCGACGCGACGATGCCACCGCGACGGAGGCGGCCATGAAGTACTTTGTTCTGGGTGCGCTGGCGTCGGGTTTCCTGCTTTATGGTCTGTCCATGATTTACGGCGCGACCGGCTCACTGGACCTCAATGAAGTGTTCAATGCCATTGCCAGCCGTCAGATCAAGCACCAGGTGCTGGTGTTCGGTGTTGTATTCATCGTTGCGGGCCTGGCCTTCAAACTCGGTGCGGTGCCTTTTCACATGTGGTTGCCTGACGTCTACCAGGGCTCGCCAACGGCGGTCACACTGATGATCGGCGGTGCGCCGCAGCTCGCGGCCTTCGCCATCTGTATCCGTTTGCTGGTCGAAGGCTTGATGCCATTGGCCATTGACTGGCAGCAGATGCTGGTGGTGCTGGCCATTGGTTCCTTGCTGGTCGGCAATCTGGCGGCTGTGGCCCAGTCCAACCTCAAACGCATGCTGGCGTTTTCCACCATCTCGCAGATGGGGTTTTTGCTGCTGGGCCTGCTGGCTGGTGTGATTGGCGGCAACCAGTTCAATACTGAGTCGGCCTACAGCGCGTCGATGTTTTATGCGTTGACGTATGTGCTGACCACGCTCGCTGCGTTTGGCATCATCATGCTGCTGGCGCGTGCCGGTCACGAGTCAGAGGAAATCACAGACCTTGCCGGTCTGAACCAGCGCAGCCCGCTCTATGCCGGTGTGATGGCGATGGCCATGTTCTCTTTGGCCGGACTGCCACCGTTGGTTGGTTTTTACGCCAAGCTGTCGGTGCTGCAGGCGCTGATTTCGTCGCAGCAGACCGGGTACATTGCGTTGGCGGTGTTCGCGGTGCTGATGTCGCTGATCGGTGCTTTTTACTACTTGCGCATCATCAAGGTCATGTACTTTGATGCACCGTTGCCCAGCAACAACCAGCCTCTGGTGGCCGCAGCGGACGCTCGGATTGTGCTGACGATCAACGGCGCGCTGCTGCTGATTCTGGGCGTGATGCCCGGCGGGCTGATGACCCTGTGCGCCCAGGCGATGAACACCATCGTCAAATCGCTCGGCGTTTAATCCGCTTGTTGCTCGTTCGGCGTTCATGAGTCAGACGGCTTCGGTCTGGTTGGTGGTGTTGCTGGCACTTCTGGCTGCCAACCTTCCTTTTTTAAGCAACCGGCTGTTGGCGGTGCTGGTGTTGCGCAGGCCCAAAAACCTGGCAGTTCGACTGGGCGAGTTGGTGGTCTGGTACTTTGTGGTCGGTGGTGTGAGCCTGTTTCTGGAGCAGCGGGCCGGTCAGATCGCGCCGCAGGGATGGGAGTTCTACGCCATCACGGGCACCTTGTTTGTGACGTTTGCTTTTCCCGGCTTCACCTACCGTTACCTCTTCAAGCGGCGGCGCTGAACGCCTGCGGCGCCTGTTCACACGTTCCAAACCGATGGACCTCACCGCATGAACGACGCACAGCTCATTGAAACCCGCATCAGCTCCGAAGTTATTCTGACGGGCAACTTTTTGACTGCCCGGCGTGATGTGGTGCGCCTGCCCGATGGCACCCAGGCCACGCGTGAATACGTCATTCATCCCGGTGCGGTGATGGTCATTGCCCAGCTTGATGACGGGCGCCTGGTGATGGAGCGCCAATACCGTTACCCCGTCGAGCGGGTGATGATCGAGTTTCCGGCCGGCAAACTGGATGCAGGGGAGTCGTCATTGGCCTGCGCCCAGCGGGAGCTGATGGAAGAGACCGGCTACACCGCACGCCAATGGGCCAGAGCTGGGGTGCTGCACCCGGTGATTGGTTACGCCACCGAGTTCATCGACGTCTGGTTTGCGCGAGGGCTGACGCTCGGGCAACGCCATCTGGACGTGGGCGAGTTTCTGGATGTGTTCACCGCCACTCCGGCCGAGCTGCTGGCCTGGAGTTTTCAGGGCCAGCTGACCGATGCCAAAACCTTGAGCGGCCTGCTGTGGGTGCAGAACGTGGCGGCCGGTTTGTGGGCGTTGGATTGGCAGGATGTGGGCCCGACCCCCGCCGCCTTGCCGTCGGCATGAAAGTCCTGAACCTGCAGTGCGCCGACCAGCATGGTTTTGAGGGCTGGTTCGGGTCGGAGGATGATTTTCAATCTCAGTTGGCGCGTGGCTTGGTGGCGTGCCCGGTGTGCGGCAACACGGTGGTTCACAAGCTGCCCAGTGCCCCCCGTTTGAACCTGTTGGGCTCGGCCTCGCCTCCATCAGCCCCTGCCCCCACCAGCGGCCCGGCCCCCGCGCCTTCAGCCGTGCAGCAGGCTGATGTCCATGAGCCGCCGGTGCCTGCGCCCAGCGATGCAGCGCAGGCCGCTTTCCTTGCTGCCGTGCGCCAGGTGCTGCAAAACACCGAGGATGTGGGCAGCCGGTTCGCGGAAGAGGCCCGGCGGATTCACTACGGTGAAACCGAAAGCCGCAACATCCGTGGCCAGACCAGTCCGCGTGAGGCGGTGGAATTGATCGAAGAGGGCATTGACGTGATGCCTTTGCCCCTGCCGGCCGGACTCAAGCACACCTTGCAGTAGCTCTCGGGTGTGGGCCTGTCGCCCGGCACAGGATGCAGCAGCCCTTTTTGGGCAGCTGGGCCTGCATGATTTCAAACGGCGGCAAGCATTTTTCACGTAAAAAAGCCTTGAAAATTAACGTGTGAGTTAAATTTCAAGGCTTGAGGCGTTCTGAGCGCCGCATTTATTGCCAGATCTGCCGTCTGCCTAGGCATTCATTGCTTGTAATGCTATTTATTTCATAGCATTACAGTGCAGATGCAGCCGTTCCGGCCCCTCGCTCAAGGGTACAGGCCGCGCAGTTCGCGCGTGTGGAGGATGCGTTTGCAGGCCACGATGAAAGTGGCGGTGCGCAGGCTGACCTTTTGGTCTTGCGCCACATGCCAGACACCGGCGAAGGCGTCTTTCATGATTTTGACCAGGCGCGCGTTGATCTCTTCTTCGTCCCAGAAGAAGCTGGAAAAGTCCTGCACCCATTCGAAGTAGCTGACCGTCACACCGCCGGCGTTGGCGATCACGTCCGGCAGCACCAGGATGTTGCGGCTGGCCAGAATGTCATCGGCGGCCGGGGTGGTGGGGCCGTTGGCGCCCTCGATGATCATGCGGGCGGTGATGCGGTGGGCGTTGGCGGCCGTGATCTGCTGCTCCAGCGCGGCGGGGATCAGGATGTCGCAGGCCACGTCCCAGAAGCTGTCGTTGGCAATGACTTCCGCGTCCGGGAAGCCGCCCACGCTGCCGTAGGTTTCCACGTGTTTGAGCAGGCTGGGCACGTCCAGCCCGGCTTCGCGGTAAATCGTGCCGCCATGGTCCTGCACGGCCACGATGCGCGCGCCAGCTTCGGCAAACAGCTTGCCCGCCACGCCGCCCACATTGCCAAAACCCTGCACCGCCACGCGGGCGGTGGAAATGTCCAGCTTGATGTGTTTGGCGGCTTCCACCCCCACGGTGTACACACCGCGGCCGGTGGCTTCACGCCGGCCCAGCGAGCCGCCCAGGTCCACGGGTTTGCCCGTCACCACGCCGGTCGAGGTGGAGCCAGTGTTCATCGAGTAGGTGTCCATCATCCACGCCATGATCTGGTCGTTGGTGTTGACGTCGGGGGCGGGGATGTCCTTGTTGGGGCCGATGATGATGCCGATCTCACTGGTGTAGCGGCGCGTCATGCGCTCCAGCTCACCGCGCGACAGCTTTTTCGGGTCCACGCGGATGCCGCCCTTGGCACCGCCGTACGGCACGTTCACCGCCGCATTTTTCACCGACATCCAGGCCGACAGCGCCATCACTTCCGACAGGGTCACGTCCTGGTGAAAACGCACGCCGCCCTTGCCGGGGCCGCGCGATACGTTGTGCTGCACGCGGTAGCCTTCAAAGTGGGCGACGGTGCCGTCGTCCATGTGAATGGGCACGTCGACGATCAGGATGCGCTTGGGGCGCTTGAGGGTTTCAGCCCATCGCGCCAGGCTGCCCAGGTGCGGAATGACCCGGTCCACCTGCTGCAGGTAGTTGCCCCAGGGGCCGAGGTTGTCGGCTTCGAGGTAAGAGGGCAGGGGGTGCACTTGTGGCGCACCTGTTTGCGCGGAAATGGCTGCTTGTGACATGAAAACTCCGTTCGGGTTGCTCTTATGAAGAAGCCCAGAGCTTAGGAGTCTGCCCGCCAAATGTCCAAGGCCAGCTTGATTGCTATCTATGCATTTGATGCATAGATGAGGTTTTGCCCGTTCAGCTCGTGAACTGCAGCGCCGCCAGACGGGCGTACACACCGCTATGGGCCACCAGTTCGGCGTGGGTGCCTTGCTCCACCAGCACGCCGTGGTCCAGCACCAGGATGCGGTCGGCCTGCTGCACGGTGGCCAGGCGGTGGGCAATGACCAGGGTGGTGCGGCCCTTCATGGCTGACTCCAGCGCCGCCTGCACCATGCGTTCGCTTTCCGCGTCCAGCGCGCTGGTGGCTTCGTCCAGCAGCAGCAGCGGGGCGTTTTTCAACATGGCGCGGGCAATGGCGATGCGCTGGCGCTGGCCGCCCGACAGGCGCACGCCGCGCTCGCCCAGAAAGGTGTTGTAGCCCTCCGGCAGCTTCGTCAAAAACTCATGCGCAAACGCGGCCTGGGCCGCAGCGATGGTTTCCTCGTCGCTCGCGTCAGGCTTGCCGTAGCGGATGTTTTCCAGCGCGCTGGTTGAAAAAATCACCGCGTCCTGCGGCACGATGCCGATGCGCTGGCGCAGATCGCTCAGCGCCATGTCCCGGGTCGTCACACCATCCAGTGCGACGCGACCGGACTGCGGGTCGTAGTAACGCAGCAGCAGCTGGAACACCGTACTTTTGCCCGCCCCGCTGGGCCCGACGATGGCCACGGTTTCCCCGGGGGCGACCTGCAGCGTGAAGTTGCTCAGCGCCGCCTGCAGCGGGCGCGAGGGGTAATGAAAATTGACTGCTTCAAAATCAATAGCACTACCGGCAAAAATCGCCTTGGCTGGCGCGGGTTTTGCGGGCGAAACGATGGTCGAGCGGGTGTCCAGCAGCTCCATCAGCCGCTCGGTGGCCCCGGCGGCGCGCAGCAGGTCGCCATAGACCTCGCCCAGCACGGCGGTGGCCCCGGCCAGCATGATGACGTAGACCACGGTTTGCCCCAGGTGGCCCGCCGTGATGTCCCCGCGAATCACCGCCTGCGTGCCCTGGTACAGGCCCCACAGCAGCGCGGCCGACGTGGCAATGATGATGAAGGCAATCAGCACCGAGCGGGCTGCCGTGCGGCGCACCGCGACGTTGAAGGCGCTGGTGGTGGACGCGGTGAAGCGGGCGGCTTCGCGCCCTTCGGCGGTGTAGCTTTGCACCACGGGGATGGCGTTCAGCACCTCGGCCGCAATGGCGCTGGAGTCGGCCACGCGGTCCTGGCTGGCGCGCGACAGCTTGCGCACGCGCCGGCCAAACCAGGCCGACGGGGCCACCACCAGCACCAGCACCCCCAGCACCTGCACCATCAAATAAGGGTTGGTGTAGATCAGCATGAACAGCGCGCCAATGCCCATCACCGCGTTGCGCAGCCCCATGCTCAGTGATGAGCCAACCACGGTTTGCACCAGGGTGGTGTCGCCCGTCAGGCGGCTCAGCACCTCGCCGGTCTGGGTGGTTTCAAAAAACTCCGGGCTTTGCCCCAGCACATGGGTGTAGACCGCGTTGCGCAGGTCGGCGGTGACACGCTCACCCAGCCAGCTGACCATGTAGAAGCGCCCGGCTGAAAATAAACCCAGCGCCGCCGCCACGGCAAACAGCTCGAAAAAATGGTTGCGCAGGCCCAGCAGCTGCGCCCCCTTACCGGCGTTGCTGGTGTCGCCGGTGACCAGCCCGCCATCAATCAGGCTGCGCAGGGCCAGCGGAAACGCCAGTGTGGCCAGCGCCGCCAGCACCAGGAACATCCCCGCCAGCGCGATGCGGCCCCGGTACGGGCGCAAAAAAGGCAGCAGTCCGGACAAGGAGCGCGGCGCGCCTTTGGCGGCAGCCGCTGGGGATGATGGGGAAGACACGGAAGAAGTAGCCATGCCGCGAGTTTAATCATAAAACTGTTAATGCAAAGACAGCCTTGACAGTATTTGTCTAGGCAAGTAATATCGGGGCATGGTTTCAAAACAAGACACATCCAAGGTGGCCGCCACCTCCCCGCAGGCTGACGACCTGGCGCGTGCTATTTCCTGCCCCGCAGTCGGTTTTTATTGCCCGGACGACTACAAGCCCAACGACAGCGTGGGCTACCTCATGCGCCGCATCATCTCGCTGGTGTCGCAGGGCGTGGAGCGTGAGCTGGAGCCCGCCGGGCTGACCAACGCGCAGTGGGTGCCGCTGCTCAAGCTGCAGATGGGTGTGGCGTCCACCGTGGCCGAGCTGGCGCGTGAATGCGATCTGGACGCCGGCTCCATGACACGCCTGCTGGACCGGCTGGAAGCCAAGGACCTGTGCCGCCGCGTGCGCTCGCTGGACGACCGGCGAGTCGTCAATCTGGAGCTGACCGACGCTGGCCGCATCGCCGCCCAAGAAATCCCCGTGGTGCTGTGCCGCCTGCAAAACCAGCTGCTGGCCGGGTTTTCACAAGACGAATGGCAGCTGCTCAAAGTTTTTCTGCGCCGCATTCTGGACACCGCCCAGACGCTGCCCAGCGTCACCGGTCACGCTGACCCTGCAAACCCGACCTCCAAAACACCCCCAACCCCATCGACTGGTGGCTGACCATGACTTCCCGCACTTCCTGCCCTTCCTGCACCTTTCCCCGCGCGGCCAGCCGCGCTGACGCCGACTTGGCAGACCACCCAGCCGCCAGCGGCGACGCCCCGGCCCTGCCGGTGTGGCAAGCCTCCTTGCGCATGGCGGTGATCAGCGCGGCCAGCGTGGCCGCCACGGTGTTGATCGCCACCGGCCTGACCGGCTGCGCGGACATGTCCGGCATCAGCCCGGTCGCCACAGTCCGCAGTGCCGAGTCCCTCGGGCTTGCCACGCCAACCACAAGCTCCGAGGCCCCGTTGGCCACCGACTGGTGGCGCGCGTTCGGCGACGAGCAGCTCAACACCCTGGTCACCCAGGCGCTGGCCAACAACCCCAGCCTGAAGGTGGCCCAGGCGCGCTGGGCCCGCGCCCAAGCCGCCGCCGACGTGAGCCGCGCGGCCGAGCTGCCGCAGATCAGCGGCCAGCTGGACGCTACACGCCAGCGCTACACCGCCAACGGCCAGATCCCCAAGCCGCTGGCTGGCAGCGTGGTCAACACCGGCACCGCCCAGCTGTCAGCCAGCTGGGAGCTGGACTTTTTCGGCAAAAACCGCGCCGCGCTGGACGCCGCCCTGGGCAATGCCCGCGCCGTGCAAGCCGACGGCCAGGCCGCCCGCCTGCTGCTGGCCAGCCAGGTCACGCGCACCTATTTCGGCCTGCTGCGGCTGAACGAGCAGGTGGGGGTGGCCCAACGCACACTGGCCCAGCGGCAAGAGACGTTGCAACTGGTGCAGGACCGTGTGCGCGCCGGCCTGGACACCCGTCTGGAGTTGCGCCAGAGCGAAGGCGGCCTGCCCGAGGCGCGGCTGCAGGTCGAGCAGCTGCACGAGCAGATCGCCCTGAGCCGCCACGCGCTGGCAGCCCTGGTGGCCCAGCCTGATGCGACCCTGGCCCCGGTGCTGGTGGCCCAAAACACCATCCACAACTTGGCGCTGCCCACGTCCATCCCGGCAGACTTGCTGGGCCGCCGCGCTGACGTGGCCGCCGCCCGCTGGCGCATTGAAGCTGCGTCTGGCAACGTCAGCAACGCCAAAGCGCAGTTCTACCCCAACATCAACCTGGTTGCGTTTGCCGGTTTTTCCAGCATCGGCCTGAACCGCTTGTTCGAGTCAGGCAGCCAGCAGGCGGGCATTGGCCCCGCGCTGCGCCTGCCGATTTTTGACGCTGGCCGCCTGCGCGCCAACCTGCGCGGCCAGACGGCCGACCTGGACGCCGCCGTGGAAAGCTACAACGCCGCCGTGATTGACGCGGTGCATGACGCCCGCGACCAGCTCGCCAGCGCCCAGGCCATTGCCCGCCAGCAAACCGAGCAGCGCGCCGCGCAGGCCTCGGCCGAAGCGGCGTATGACATTGCCGTGCAGCGCTACAAGGCAGGACTGGGCAACTACCTGAACGTGCTGACGGCCGAAACCAGCGTGCTGCGCCAGCGCAGCACCGCCGTGGACCTGGCCGCCCGCGCACTGGACACGCAAGTGGCGCTGATGCGCGCCCTGGGCGGTGGCTACAGCGGTGCGGACGCCGCCACCGTCAGCACCGTCAGCACAAGCAGTCCTGAAAATGCTCCTGAAATCATAGCAATACAGGCAAGCAAAACGTAGGCTGGTGGCCTGTTTGATTCAAAAACCACCTGTTGAATCCCCCCCAAGCCGCCACCAGCCCCTTTTGTTGACCTTTGAACCCTCTTCGAGCCCACCATGAACGCACCCACCGCTTCCTCATCCACTACCCCCTCCAACCCAACGCGCAAAAAAGCGCTGACCGTTCTGGCCGCCGCCGTGGTGGTGGCCGGCCTGGCCTGGGCCGCGTATGACTTTGTCATCGCCAGCCATTACGAGTCCACCGACAACGCTTACGTTCAGGGCAATGTGATCCAGATCACCCCGCAAATCGGCGGCACGGTGCTGGCCATCCTGGCCGACGACACCGATTTTGTGAAAGCCGGCCAGCCGCTGGTGCAGCTGGACCCGGCCGACGCCCGCGTGGCACTGGACCAGGCCGAGGCCGCGCTGGCCCAGGCGGTGCGCCAGGTGCGCACCCTGTACGCCAACAACGGCACGCTGCAGGCCCAAGTCAGCCTGCGCAACGCCGACGTGGCCAAGGCCCAGGCCGATGTGGCCAAGGCCGCCGACGACCTGGCCCGCCGCCAGTCGCTGACCGGCAACGGCGCCGTGTCCAAGGAAGAGCTGGGCCACGCCCAGACCCAGCTGGCCGCCGCCCGCAGCACCCTGGTGGCTGCGCAGGCCGGTGTGTCGGCCGCGCGTGAGCAGCTCACCAGCAACCAGGCCCTGACCGACGGCGTGGGCGTGGAGCAACACCCCAGCGTGCTGATGGCCGCCGCCAAGCTGCGTGAGGCTTTTCTGGCCACCCAGCGCGCGGCCTTGCCATCGCCCGTTGACGGTTACGTTGCCAAACGCACCGTGCAACTGGGCCAGCGGGTCGCCGCCGGCCTGCCCATGATGTCCATCATTCCGCTCAAGGATGTGTGGGTGGACGCCAATTTCAAGGAAGTTCAGCTGCGCAACATCCGCATTGGCCAGCCCGTGAAGCTGGTGGCCGACCTGTACGGCAAAAAAACCGCCTACCAGGGGGTGGTGGCCGGTTTGGGTGTGGGCACGGGCGCGGCGTTTTCACTGCTGCCCGCGCAGAACGCCACCGGCAACTGGATCAAGGTGGTGCAGCGTGTGCCCGTGCGCATCGCGCTGAACGCCGATCAGCTCAAGGCCAACCCGCTGCGGGTGGGTTTGTCGATGGACGCGGAAGTGGACATTCGGGACCAGAGCGGCAAGGTGCTGGCCGATGCGCCGCGCCTGCCCGCTGCAACAGCTGTGGTGCCACCCAGCCCCGGCAGTGACGCGGCCGAGGACGACGTGCGCCGCGTGATTGCCGCCAACCTGGGCCGCCCGGTCAAGGCGCTGGCCACCACCCCCAAGCTTCCCCGGGCCGACGCGCACGCCACCGCCGCCCTGTGACCTGACCTCACCGGACGACCCCCGCCATGGCCCAAGCTGCTTCCCTTGACCCTTCTGCCGCCGCTGCGGCACCGGCCCCCGCCAAGCCCGCAGCGCTCGAACCCCTGAGCGGCTCGGCCCGCCTGTGGGGCACGCTGGCGCTGTCGGCCGCTACCTTCATGAATGTGCTGGACACCTCGATTGCCAACGTGTCCCTGTCCGCCATCGCGGGTGACCTGGGCGTCAGCCCCAACCAGGGCACCTGGGTCATCACCAGCTTTGGCGTGGCCAACGCGATTGCCGTGCCGCTGACGGGCTGGCTGTCCCAGCGTTTTGGCCAGGTGCGGCTGTTTGTGGCCAGCGTGCTGCTGTTTGTCATCACCTCATGGCTGTGCGGCCTGGCGCCCAACATGACCACGCTGATCTTTTTCCGCATCCTGCAGGGGCTGGTCGCCGGGCCGATGATTCCGCTGTCGCAGGCGCTGCTGCTGTCCAGCTACCCCAAGGCGCTGGCCGGGTTTGCCATGGCCATGTGGTCCATGACCACGTTGATTGCGCCGGTCATGGGGCCGCTGCTGGGCGGCTGGATCACCGACAACATTGCCTGGCCCTGGATTTTCTACATCAACATCCCGGTGGGTTTTGCGGCCGCCTTCATCACCTGGAGCATTTTCAGAAAACGCGAAAGCCCCACCCGCAAGCTGCCGATTGACTCCATCGGGCTGGCGCTGCTGGTGATCTGGGTCGGGGCGCTGCAAATCATGCTGGACAAGGGCAAGGAGCTGGACTGGTTTCACTCCGGAGAAGTCATTGCGCTGGCCGCCGTGGCCGTGGTCGGGCTGATGGCGTTTGTGATCTGGGAGCTGACCGAAGAACACCCTGTGGTGGACCTGACGCTGTTCAAGCGGCGCAACTTCTGGGCCGGCGCGCTGGCCATGTCGGTGGGCTACGGCGTGTTTTTTGGCAATGTGGTGCTGCTGCCGCTGTGGCTGCAGCAGTTCATGGGCTACACCGCCACCGAGGCCGGCAAGGTGCTGGCCCCCGTGGGCATCTTTGCGCTGCTGCTGTCGCCGCTGGTGGGCAAAAATTTGTCCAAGTTTGACCCGCGCAAGTTCGCCGCGTTTGCCTTTGTGGTGTTTGCGCTGGTGCTGTGGCTGCGCTCGGGTTTCAACACCCAGGCCGATGTGGGCACCATCATGATCCCCACGGTGATCCAGGGCATCGCCATGGCGTTTTTCTTCATTCCGCTGGTCACCATCACCCTGTCGGGCATTGAGCCGGAGCGGATTCCGGCAGCCTCGGGCTTGAGCAACTTTGTGCGCATCACGGCCGGTGCGTTTGGCACGTCGATTGCCACCACCGTCTGGCAAGACCGCGCGGCCATTCACCACGCCCAACTCGCTGAGTACGTCAACCCCGGCAGCCCGGCCGCCAGCAGTGTGCTGTCAGGCTTGGCCAACGCGGGCCTGACGCCCAGCCAGATGCTGGAGACCGTCAACCGCCTGGTCGACCAGCAGGCCTACATGCTGGCCGCCAACGACGTGTTCTATGCCTCGGCCATCATCTTCCTGTGCCTGATTCCGCTGGTGTTTCTGGCCAAAAACACCCGGGCCAGCGCGGGCGGGGCAGACGCAGCGGCCGGGGCGCACTGACGCGCGCGCTGGCGGGCGGCTACATCCGCAGCGGCGCGGCGTAGCCGGTCATCTCCAGGTAGCCGCGCCCCACGCGTTGGCCGTTGCTGTCCCACAAATCGCTCAGGCCTTCCCAATAAATGGAGCCGGTGGACTGGCGGCTGTCCAGTTCCTGGGCGTCGATGACGGCCTTGACGGTGTAGAAGTCAGCGGGGGTGCGCACGATCCACTCGACCGGGTAGGTTGTCTGGCTCAGCGGGCTTCGCCAGAAACGGGTGGGTTTGAAGATCACCTCACCCCGGCTGAAGACGTACAGCTCGCCTTTGGCTGACCGGAAAGAGCCGCCGTCCCACACCGCGCCGCCGTTTTTGTCCCGCAGGCGGAAGGCCGTCAGCGCGCTGCCGTCCAGCAGGTTCATGCCGATCCAGTCCCAGCCTGTGGCGCTGGGGTGCAGCAGTTCCTGGCTCCATTCGTGGTCCAGCCAGGCGGTGCCTTGCACGTCGAAGGCCTGGCCTTTGATCTGCAGCGTGCCGCGTGTGGCCAGCTGCGGCTGGCTGTAGTAATAACTGGCCTGCTGCTCATCCGGGCCTTTGCGTGACAGGCCCTGTTGGCCCTGCAGCAGCACCGGCTGGGTTTCGGTGAACTGCAGGCGCAGGCCGAAGTCGGTGGCGCTCAGGTTGGCAGTGTAGGTACGGCCCTGACTTTGCAGGGACCAATCCCGCAGCTTCAGCGCCATGTCGGTTTCACTCGCGCTGGCCACGTCAAAACCGCTGCGGGCGATGCGCTGGTCATGGTGCAACTTGTTGCCCGCCACGTCGGTGATGGCGGCGTGCGCGAACAGCAGCTGTTTGGCGGCGAATTGCGAGGTCATGCCCTGGGTGGCGTCGACGCGCGAGCGGAAGAACGTCAGCTGAAAGCCAAAGGGCCGCTGGCCCGCCAGGGCTTGGCCGGTGATGTACCACCACTCGGTGCGAAAGCCGGGGTGCGCCCCCCGGTCACGCGGAAACACCAGCGTCTGGGCGGGCAGGGCGTGTGCGGCAGGGGTGGTCAGCGCGCCGCCCGCCAGGGCCGCTGCCAGCAGCACGCTGCGCCGGGTGATGGGGGTGGGGTCGTGGGGCATGGGCGAATTCTCGCAGCAGCGGTGGCGGTTTGCCGGGCCCGGGGGATCAGGGTGCGGGGCCTTGCGGCTTGCGCGGGGAAGGGCTACGCTGACCTTCCCGGTTTCACTGTTTCACGCACCAGGAGGCTCACCATGTACAAAAAAATTCTCATGGCCTACGACGGGTCCCAGGCCGGACAACGCGCCCTGCTCGACTGCCACGAGATTGCGCAGTGGGCCCAGGCGTCGATCAGCCTGGTGGCGGTCACCCCGCTGTCAGTGCAGATGGCCAGCATGGACGGCGGCTTTTACGACCAGTCGCTGGCCGATCTGGACAAGGAAAAATACGCCGCCATCCTGGCCGATGGCCTGCAGCGGCTGTCTGACGCGGGGTTTCAGGCCACCGGCAACCTGCTGCTGGGCGACACGGTGGACGAGATCGTGCGGCATGCCGAAAAAATCAGCGCCGACCTGATCGTGGTGGGCCACCACCACCTGAAAAGCTGGGCCGCCCGCTGGTGGCGTGGCTCCGTGTCCAAGTCGCTGATCGAGCATGCGCCCTGCAGCGTGCTGGTGGTGATTGCCCACTGAGGCCCCTGTTCAGAGGGTGCGTGCGCGGTCCTGTTGCCACGCTTCGTTGCCGCTCAGCACCGCAGGCACCTCACTGCGGCCCATGCCCAGGTCGGCCAGCTCGTGAGCGCTCATGCCGCGCAGTTCATGCGGGTGCTGCGGCGCGCTTGAACGCCACCAGCGGCTGACGGCTTGGCACCATGAAACGAGGCGGTTGGCTGGCACGGGGTGGCTCCTGAAGTGATGAAGTGCCTGATGGTGCCGCGCTGCGCGTTATTGGGAAAGTTGAGTTTCATGATGCGTATCATCAGGATTCCTGATTGATCTGTGGAGCCAACGCATGCGAGAACTCAACCTGGACCAGCTGCGCACGCTGGTCGCCATCACCGACCTGGGCACGTTTTCCAAAGCTGCGCTGGCGCTGCACCTGGCGCAGCCCACCGTCAGCCTGCACATCAGTGAGCTGGAGTCGCGCCTGGGGGCCACGCTGCTGGTGCGCGGCCAGAAAACCGTGCAGCCCACGTCGGCCGGTGCCGTGCTGGTGGAGCGGGCGCGCCGCCTGCTGCGGGACGCCGACGACGCCGTGGACGCCATCCAGCGCCACGTGCAAGGGCGCGTCGGCCGGGTGCGGCTGGGCACGTCCACAGGGGTGGTGGTGTATTTGCTGCCGCAGGTGCTCAAGGCGATGGAGCTGGCGCACCCCGGCATTGATGTGGAAGTCAGCATTCTGGGCTCGGCCGAGTCGATGGCGCGGCTGGCGCTGGGCACGCTGGACGTGGGGCTGGTGGCCACACCGCAACCGGCGCAGCGCGGCCTGGTGATGAGCCCCTGGCGCAGCGACCCGATGATGGCGTTTGTGCCGCAAGGCTGGGTGGCGGGTGGCAAGCCCAAAACCGCCACCCCCCAGTGGCTGGCCGATCGCCCCTTGATCTTCAACGACGCCAGCACCCACCTGTACCGCCTGACGATGGCCTGGTTTGCCGAGGCCGGGCTGACCCCGCGCGCCCGCATCGAGCTGAACTTCACCGAGGCCATGAAAAGCCTGGTGGCCGCCGGTTACGGCGCGGCGGTGGTGCCGCTGGAGCTGATGGCCGGTGAAAAGGTGTCACCCCTGATGTTGCCCGGCGTGCAGGTGCTGCCGCTGCGGCCCGCCCTGGCGCGGCACACGGCGGTGGTGCACCGGCCCGTGGGCACACTGGACCCGGCCGCCCTGAAGCTGCTGCAAACGCTGCTTCAGTTCAGGCAGCGCTGAAGGCCGGCGGCTTGAAGCGGCCTAGAGCGGCCTAAAGCGGGCTGGGGCAGGTGTCAAACACGATCTCGCCGCTGGGCACGTGGACCACGCGCACTTGCTGGCGTGTGGGGTCGGCCACGCTTTTGACGGCAACCGCCACGGCCAGCGAGCAGTTGGCATAGAGCTGTTTGAACGTTGCGGGCGGGAGCAGGCTCCCGTGCAGCGGGGCATTGCTTTCGATGCGGTAATCACGGGACGCCATGATGCACACCTGACGGTTGATGGGAAGTGCCTGATGGTGCGCCCGAAGCCCCATTTTTTTGATGACCAACGTGTGCTCCGTCCCGTCATCATCGTAAGTAAACGCTACCAGTCTTCCTTCACCGCCAGCACCGCGTCACGCCCGGCGGCCGCCCGGCCCGCCAGCCATGCCGTGACGGTGCCCGCCGCTACCACCGCAGCGCACAGCGCCGCCAGCCGCGCCCACGGCACCTGCAGGTCCATGGTCCAGTGAAAACTTTGCGGGTTCACCACATGCACCAGCACCACCGACACGGCCAGGCCCAGCGCCACCCCGGCGATGGCCCCGATCACCGTCCACGCCGCGCCTTCACCGGCCACCACGGTCAGGATCTGCCGCCGCGTCAAGCCCAGGTGCGCCAGCAGGCCAAACTCTTTGCGCCGGGCCAGCACCTGGGCGCTGAAGCTGGCCGCCACGCCGAACAAGCCAATCGCAATGGCCACGCCCTGCAGCCAGTAGGTCACGGCAAAACTGCGGTCAAAAATGCTCAAGGACGTGGCGCGGATCTGCCGCACCGACGCCAGCTCGATGAGGCCCGCTGCGCCCGACTGCTGCTCGGCCAGGGCGCGGATGGCGCTTTGCACGGCGGCTTCGCTGGCCGCAGCTTGCAGCCACACTGCCAGGTCATTGACACGCTGGTCGCCACTCAGGCGCTCAAAGTCACGCTGGGCGATGGCGATGGCGCCGAACTGGCGGGCGTAGTCACGCCAGACCCCGGCCACGAAAAAAACCGACGTCGTAGGGTTTGCTATGGTTTCAGTAGCAGAACCGGCGAGCTTCGCCTTGGCCATCGTGCCAAAAGCCCGTGAAAGCGGCTCAAACACAGTACCTGGGCGGGCGCCATACAGGTCCACCATCGCCTCGCTGACATAAATGCCGATCTGCCCTGGCGGCACGGGCAGCGGGTTGCCCACCAGTGGCAGGGCCTGGGCCGGGTCGTCCAGCGGGCGGGCAATCAGCGCGATGGCGGGTTGGTTCGCGTCCAGCAACACCTGCGTGGTGCGCAGCGACGTGACACGCGCCACGCCGGGCAGCGCTCCCAGGCCAGAGACGAACGCGGGCGAAAAATACGCCGTGTCCGCCGCCGACGTGCTGAGCGCCGTGCGCACATACAGGTCGGCGGGCAGCACCACGTCCAGCCACTGCGTCACCGAGTCCCGAAAACTTGCCACCATCACCGTCAGCGCCACCGCCAGACTCAGCGACGCCACCACCCCACTGACGGCCACGGCCGC
>JBJXEI010000085.1:0-4284 GCA_046154065.1 Polaromonas sp.
AAGAACCCGGACGGCCGCCCGGACTACTTTGACGAGATGCTGGCGCGCATTCGGGACATACGGGCCTCGGAAAAACGCTTTTACCAAAAGGTGCGCGACCTGTTTGCGCTGGCAGCGGACTACGACAAGACGGATGAGACTACGCAGACGTTTTTTGCCGTGGTGCAAAACATATTGTTGTATGCGGTGACGCAAAAGACGGCAGCCGAACTCATTGTGAATCGGGCCAACCCTGCGGACCCTCACTTCGGATTACTGAGCTGGAAGGGCGCCTTGGTGCGCAAGCAGGACATCGTGGTGGCCAAAAACTACCTGACAGCGGACGAAATTGACACCCTGAACCGACTGGTGGTCATCTTTCTGGAAACAGCTGAGCTGCGCGCCAAGCGACAAGCCATCACCAGCATGAATTTCTGGCGTGAGAACGTGGGGCAGATCGTCGTGTCCAACGGCTTTCCGCTGCTCAGTGGGGCAGGCCCAGTGAGCCACGCCCGCATGGAACAAAAGCTGGAGCCGCTGTACCTAGACTTTGACCAACGTCGCAAGCTAGAGGAAGCCCGTGCTGCTGATGCGCAGGATGAGGCTGATTTGAAGGCGTTGGAAAACACCATTAAAAATCGCCCCAAACCATGACACTTCACAAACCATTCACCTCCACACCAAAGGACGCCCCATGGTCTTAGGCAACAAACTTCAGCTGACAAGCCAGGTTGAACTCAACCGGACAGAAGAAAAGCTCAGCAAGCTAAGGGCCAAGCAGTTGTTTGAAAGCGGTGACATAACCCAAGTCGAAGTTGGAACTTTTGCCGGGCTGGCGCACATCCACGCGTATCTGTTTGGTGAGGTGTATGGGTTTGCAGGACACATTCGCGATGTCAACCTGGCCAAAGGCAATTTTCGATTCGCTCCGGTCATGTATTTGCAGCAGTCGCTGGCGCACATCAGCGCCATGCCGCAGCAGAGTTTTGAGCAAATCATTGAAAAATACGTGGAGATGAACGTCGCCCATCCGTTTCGCGAAGGCAATGGGCGCGCCACGCGCATCTGGCTGGACTTGATACTGAAAAAAGAACTTCAGCAGGTTATTGACTGGAATGCGGTAGACAAAGCGGAGTATTTGTCAGCCATGGAGCGCAGCGTGGTCAAAGATCTGGAAATCAAATACCTGCTCAAAAACGCCTTGACCGAAAAAATCAATGACCGCGAGTTGTACATGAAAGGCATCGACGTGAGCTACTACTACGAAGGCTATAGCGAATACCGGGTCGAGGATTTGTGACACATGACTGAACATAACCAAAAACAACTGGGCAAGACCCTCTGGGCGATTGCCGACCAACTGCGCGGGGCCATGGACGCGGACGACTTCCGCGACTACATGCTGTCCTTTCTATTCTTGCGCTATCTGTCTGATAACTACGAGGCGGCTGCCAAGAAGGAGCTAGGCAGTGACTACCCCGACATCACGGCTGACGTATTACGCGAAACTGGGGCAAACACTCCTCTTCAAGTTTGGTACGAAGAGAACTTGAACGACGTGCCCGCTTTTGAGACACAAATGCGACGCAAGGTGCATTACGTGATTGAGCCGCAGCACCTGTGGAGCAACATTGCCAACATGGCCCGCACGCAGGATGGCGACATGCTGAACACGCTGCAGGCTGGCTTTAAATACATTGAAACCGAGTCGTTTCAGAGCACGTTTCAGGGTTTGTTTTCAGAAATTGACCTGGCCTCGCCCAAGCTGGGCAAGACTTACACCGAGCGCAATGCCAAGCTCTGCACCATCATCCAGAAGATCGCCGATGGGCTGGCAGAGTTCTCCCGCGAGATGGACGCGCTCGGTGATGCGTATGAATACCTGATTGGCCAGTTTGCCGCTGGCTCGGGCAAAAAGGCCGGCGAGTTTTATACGCCACAGCAAATTTCGGACATTCTCTCCACCATCGTCACGCTGGACAGCCAGGAGCCCAAGACGGGCGCGCGTCAACGGCTGGAAAGCGTGATGGACTTTGCGTGTGGTTCGGGCTCGCTGCTGCTGAACGTGCGCAAGCGCATGGGGCCGCATGGGGTGGCCAAGATTTACGGCCAGGAAAAGAACATCACCACCTACAACCTGGCCCGCATGAACATGCTGCTGCACGGGGTGAAGGACACGGAGTTTGAGATCTTCCACGGCGACACGTTGACGAATGACTGGGACCCGCTGCGTGAGCTGAACCCGGCCAAGAAGCCTGCGTTTGACGCCATCGTGGCCAACCCGCCTTTCAGTTACCGCTGGGACCCTACCGACGCTTTGGCGGATGACGTGCGCTTCAAGAACCATGGCTTGGCACCCAAGTCAGCCGCAGACTTTGCCTTTTTGCTGCATGGCTTTCACTTCTTGAAAGACGAAGGCGTGATGGCCATCATCTTGCCCCACGGTGTGCTGTTCCGGGGTGGTGCAGAGGAGCGCATCCGCACCAAGTTGCTGAAAGACGGCCACATTGACACGGTGATTGGCCTGCCTTCCAACTTGTTTTATTCCACGGGCATTCCGGTGTGCATCCTGGTGCTCAAAAAGTGCAAGAAGCCGGACGACGTGCTGTTCATCAACGCGGCCGAGCACTTTGTGAAAGGTAAGCGCCAAAACCAGCTGACGGAAGAGCACATCGCCAAGATCATCGAAACTTACCAGTACCGCACGGAAGCGCCCCGGTATGCCCGCCGGGTGGAGATGGCTGAGATTGAGAAGAACGACTACAACCTGAACATCTCCCGCTACATCAGCACGGCCGTGGGTGAGGTGGCCATTGACTTGCAGGCAACGCATGGCGAGCTGGTCGAGATTGAAAAAACCATCGCTGCTGCCAAGCAGAAGCACAACGCATTTTTGAAAGAGCTGGGCTTGAGCCTGCTGCCGTAGGTTGCTGTAGCTCGGTTCGGTGTGACATGCCCCTTTCACCGCGTGCCAGTCAATCTACAAGCCACCGGTTCCCACCCCAACCTGCAGGGTGAAATCTTGTTGTCCCGGCCGGACGGGAAGGGCGCGTACGTCAAGCCGGGGTTGATGGAGCCGGGGACTTGAAGCCCTTGGCGGCTTCTGCAACTGGCCGAAAGTGAAAAAACGGCTCCCAAAACGGCTTCAGCGCTTCAATATGAAGCGTTTTTAAGCCAAATCGGCCAGCTGCCAAGGCTTTTATTGCTTGTTGCGCTATAAAAATAATAGCAAATGATGCGTCTGGTGCAACTGATGCGCTTGATGCGCTTGCCCTTCAGGGCCGCACCGCAGGCGTTTCCCCCGCCATGCCTTGTGCGCGGGCCGTCAAATACAGCTCCAGCTCGACCAGTTCTTGCGCGCCGTAGGCAAACGGTTCGGCGCGCACGCCGGTCATGCAGTTGCGCAGCCGCCGCTGCAGCGAGCCCATGGCCTGCCACTCCAGCCGGTACACCGGGTAGCCTTGCGGGTGGGCTTGCGGGATCAGCGCGCTGCCGAGTTTGCCGCCCGCGTTGCTGGTGTGGCACTGGGCACATGACAGGTTGAGCTGGCCCAGCCGCTGCTGAAAGCGGACCTCACCGCGCTGGCGTGGGGCGTCCAGGCGGGCATCCACCGGCGGGGCCAGCGGCAGGCCGCGCGACTGCAGGCCGACATAACTTTCCAGCGCCAGCAGGCTCTGGCTTTCATTCTTGAACGGCGCGGCCTGCTGGTGGTGCTGGCGGCACTGGTTGATGCGCTGGCCCAGGGTGATGGGGCGCTGGGTGCGTTCGTCAAAAGCGGGGTAGCGGGCGGCCACGCCTTTCATGCTGCTGCTGGCCTGGGCGTGGCAGCTGATGCAGGCTTTGCCGCTGTTGCCCGCCGCCTGTTGCCACAGCGCCTGGCCGTCACCCACCCACAGCATGCCGGGGTTCAGGGTGTCGTCTTTCTGCATGGCCTGGGTGGACGCGCCCATGAACTCGAAACCGGACCGACGCCCATCAGCCGGTGCGGCGGGCTGGGCGAAAACCGATGCCGCCAGGCACCAGCCGACCAGCGCAGCGGTGCCTCGCATGGTCAACCCGTCACCGTCAGCGCCACGCTTTCACTCTGCGTGAAGCCGTTGTCACCGTCCCAGCGCAGGACCAGCGTGCCGCTGTCCTGAGCGCGGACAAAAAACGCGATGTAGGGGTTGGCCGCCATGGCGGAAAACAGCTCGGCGCTGAAGACCTCCGCACCGTTGTAGCGGCAGGAAAAGCGCTGGATGATGTTGCGCGGCAACAGCTCGCCGCTGTCACCGGGCCTGAAGCCAGTTTCCATCGGGTGGCCAA
>JBJXEI010000086.1:0-12780 GCA_046154065.1 Polaromonas sp.
GCCACGGTGGTGCCCATCTTCACGCACTCCACCAGGTCGGCCCGCACCGGCTCGCCCGCCTTCAACCCGAGCAGGTGCCGAATGCCCGCCACCGCCGCGTCGCGGTACTGCTCGGGGTTGTCGCTCAGCAGCTTGTGCGTGACCAGCGAGCCATCCGGGCGTTTGCCCACCACATCGGTGAAGGTGCCGCCCCGGTCGATCCAGAACTGCCAGCGTTGGGGGGGCGTGGGGTCGGTGGTGGTCATGGGGTGCAGGGTTGGCGTCGCTGAAGGGGTCTGTTCAGAAGTCATGATGGTTTGCTTTTGGAAAAAAATACGGGCCGGTCACGGCGTTTTTTTGGTGAGTTGCAGCGGGATGTAATACGGCACAAAGATGTCGTTGGCCTCGTTGCCGACAGAGCGCACCCACTCGCGTGAGAACTTCTCGCCCATGCGCTTGATTTCCTGCTCCAGGTCGGGCGGAATGCGCTCGATCTTGATGCCGTTCTGGCGCAGCTCTTCAGTGGCGCTGATCGCCAGCGCCTGGCTTGCCAGCCAGCCCCGGGTTTCAGCGTCAGCGGCGGCCTTGAGCACCCGGACGCGGGCGTCCGGCTTGAGGCTGTCCAGCGCCTTGGTGCTCACAAACACAGCGTTTTTAGGGAACCAGGCATTGATTTCATAGTAGTAACGGATGGCGCCCCACACCTTGTTTTCAACCCCGGTCAGCGCCGAGGTGATCATGTTGTCCATGCGCCCTTCGGCCAGGGCCCGGCTGACGTCCACCATCGCCACATCCACCGGCTGGGCGCCCAGCAGCTCGGCAATGCGCTGTGTGGTGGCGTTGTAGGTACGCATGCGCGTGCCCTTGAAGTCGGCCACGCTGCGAATCGGCTTGCCCGAGTGCAGGCCCTGCGGTGGCCAAGGCACCGCGTACAGCAGCTTCATGCCGCGCTCGGCAAAGTGTTTGTCGATGCCGGGGCGCTGCAGCGTCCACAGCCGCTGCGCGTCAGCGTAGGAGCTGACGACGAACGGGATCGCGTCAGCGCCGGCCAGCGGGATGTCCTTGACCATGCTGGTCATGATGGTTTCGCCCGCCTCCAGCCGCCCCTGCTGCACCGCCTGGCTGATGTCGTTGAGCTTGACCAGCGTGTTGTTGGGGTGGACCTCAATCAGCAGTTTGCCCGAGGTGGCTTTTTCCACATCACGAGAGAACTGCAACACGTTTTGAGTGTGAAAGGACTCGGCGCGGTAGCCGGTCGCCAGCTGCCAGGTCACCGCGTCGGCGGGGGTGGCGGCTGAATTTTGGGCAAAGCTGGCCCCTGCCGCCAGCCAGGCAGCGATTGCAAGTAGTTTCATAAATCGCTTCTGAAAGGATTAAAAGAGCCAGCGCGGTCGCCCGCTGATGGGCATCGCGTCAAGCCATCTGGCGCGGCAGCCAGAGCACGATGTCCTGGAAAAAATAGGTGCCCAACACCGCCAGCAGCATCAGCGCAAACAGAGGCAGCGCGGTGCGAGCAATCCAGGCAATGTCTTTTTTGGTCAAGCCCTGAATCACAAACAGGTTGAAGCCCACCGGAGGCGTGATCTGCGCCATCTCCACCACCAGCACGATGAAGATGCCAAACCAGACCAGGTCCAGCCCGGCGGCCTGCACCGTAGGCAGCAGCACCGCCATGGTCAGCACCACCATGCTGATGCCGTCAAGAAAACACCCCAGCACCATGAAAAACCCGGTCAGCAGCAAGATCAGACCAAAGGCCGACAAATGCAGGCTGCCGATGAACTCCGCCAAGTGGCGCGGCAGGCCAATAAACCCCATGGCCAGCGTCAAAAACGCCGCCCCCGCCAAAATCAGGCCGATCATGCAGTACACCCGGCAGGCGGCCACCAACCCTTGCTGGAACCTGCTCCAGTTCAGCGAACCCTCGATCTTGGCCAGCGTGAGTGAGCCGGCCACACCCAAGGCGGCGGCTTCGGTGGCGGTGGCGACACCCGAATAGATCGAGCCCAGCACCACGCCAATCAGGGAAACCACCGGAATCAGATGGCGGGAGGCGTGGACTTTCTGTTTGAAACTCATGCCCGCATCAGCCGCCGGGATCTTGCCGGGGTTGAGCAGCGACCAGACCACGATGTAGCCCATGAACAGCAAGGCCAGCAACAGGCCGGGAATCACACCGGCAATGAACAGCTTGGCAATCGACACATTGGCGGCCACGCCATACACAATCATGATGATGGACGGCGGAATCAACAGCCCCAGCGTGCCAGCCCCGGCCAGCGTGCCAATCGAGATGTCTTCGGGATAACCGCGTTTTTTAAGCTCCGGCAGGGTGATCTTGCCAATGGTGGCGCAGGTCGCGGCGGACGAGCCCGACACCGCCGCAAAAATGGTGCAGCCAATCACATTGACATGCAGCAGGCGGCCCGGCAGGCGGTTCAGCCATGGGGCCAGGCCCTTGAACATGTCCTCACTGAGCTTGCTGCGAAACAAGATTTCGCCCATCCATAAAAACAGCGGCAGCGCGGTCAACGTCCAGCTGGAGGTGGTGCCCCAGATCGTCAGCACCATGCTGTCGCCCACCGGGCGGCTGGTGAAAAATTCCATCGCCAGCAGGGCCACGCCCAGCAGCGACATGCCAATCCACGCGCCCGAGCCGAGCACCGCAAACAGCAGCACGATTAAAAACAGAGTGATCAAAATGTCCATGGTTTTTCCAGATGTTGTTGTTCTTGTCGGATGCAGCAGCTCATTCGGTCTTGGCCAGCTCGCCTTCGGCTGGCGCGACAAAAAAGTCCTGCCCCGCCCAGCGTGCCCACAACGCATGCCAAAACGCCACGGCAAACCCGATGCAACCCAGCGCCATGGCCAGCTGCGGAATCCACAGCGGCGACGCATCGGCCGACGGCGACATGTCGTGGGTGATGTAGGACACCCAGACCAGCCGACAGGCAAACCACGCCACATAGCTGCTCAGGGCCGAGGCCGCCGCCAGGCACCAGTACTCCAGCACGTTTTGCGCACGCGGCGACAACCGCTGCATCACCAGCGTGACGCGGATGTGGTCGCCCTGCTTGAGCGTGCCCGGCAGGGCCAGGAACAGCGTGGCGGCGATTGAATAGCCCGCGTAAGCATCCAGGCCCTGAATGTCCCAGCCGAACTCACGGGCCGCCACACCCAGCATGATGGTCAAAAACGCCGACACCATGGAGATACAGGCCAGCAGCATCAAAAAACGGTAAAACTTGTCCAGCACGCTCGTCATGGCGCTCTCCAATGAAAAAGGTTGGGGGGATTTGCGGGGGCAATCGGTTCTTGGTCTTCGACTTGCGCCCCTGCATGTCTTGCGTCAAACCCGCCAGGTCTCGGGTCTGGCGGCGGACTCACTTACCGCGAAACGCCGTCACGATGGCCTGCCCTTCACCGCCGGCGGTTTTGAGCCAGTCGGCCGTCATGGTGTCACCAATGACCAGCAGTTCCTTTTTCAGCGCGGCGCTGGGCGGCGACACCTTCATGCCCTTGGCACCCAGTTCCTTGACGAAGTCACTGTCTTTTTGCGCGCTGATGGCCCAACCGCGTGCTTCGGCGGCCGCAGCAGCTTTCAGCACCGCTTCTTGCGTGGGTTTGTCCAGGGCGTCAAACGCCTTTTGACTCACCACCGTGGCGTTGCGTGGCAACCAGGCGTTGACCGGGTAGAAAAACCGGGTCTGCTCAAACAACTTGTTTTCAACGCCACTGGCGCTTGACGTCAGAAAGTTTTCCACCGTGCCCGTCGCCAGGGCCTGGCCCAGTTCAGCCAGCTGAATGGTCGTCGGCTGGGCCTTCAGCATCTGTGCGATGCGGGTGGTCGCCGGGTTGTACGCCCGCATCTTCGTGCCCTTGAGGTCTTCAGGACCCTTGATTTCCTTGACCGAGTACAAGGACTGGCCCGGCCAGGGCACGGAAAACAGCAGCTTGATGCCCTGCCCGGCCAGCAGCTTTTCCAGCGCAGGTTTGGACACGTCGTACAGCTTGCGTGCGTCGGTGTAGTTGGTGGCCAAAAACGGGATGGAGTCCACGCCGTACAGCGGGTTTTCATTGGCCGAACCCGACAGCAAAAACTCGCCGGCTGCGGTTTGACCGGTTTGCACCGCCCGCTTGATTTCATTGGCCTTGTACAACGAGCCGTTGGCATGCAGCGTGATTTTGAGTTTGCCTGCCGTGGCCTTGTCCACGTCTTGGGCAAACAACTGCACGTTCTCGGTCTGGAAGCTGCCCGTGCCGTAGCCGGTGGGCAGGTCCCATTTGGTTTGGGCGAAGGCAGCGCCCAAAGTTGTCAGCGCGGCCAGTCCGATGATCCAGTTTTTCATGATGTTGTCCGTTTCAAAAAATGCTTCAAGGCGGGGTGAGGGATTGCAGGGGAATTAAAGCGTGGCCAGTTCTTGGTTCAGCCAGTCGGTGATCAGCATCTTGCCCGGCGCGTGGGTGATGCAAAACGGCGGGCGGGCCTGGCTGATGGCCGCTTGCGGCGTGACGCCACACGCCCAGAACACCGGGATTTCGTCCGCCATGATGTCCACCGCATCGCCGTAATCCGGCTGGCCCAGGTCGCTGATGCCGATCTGGGCCGGGTCGCCCAGGTGAACCGGCGCGCCGTGAACATTCGGAAAACGCGAGGTGATCTGCACCGCCTCTATCGCGTGAGCCGCTTTCATGGGCCGCATGGACACCACCATGGGCCCGTGGAACACGCCAGCACGTTCAGTGGCCATGTTGCTGCGGTACATGGCCACATTGCGGTTCTGCGCGATGTGGCGCAGCGGCAGCCCGGCTTGCAGCAACGCTTCTTCAAATGAAAACGAGCAGCCGATCACAAAAGTCACCAGGTCATCACGCCACAGCCCACGGATGTCGTTCGGCTCCTCCGTCAGCACCCCGTCGCGCCACACCCGGTACTGCGGCACGTCGGTGCGAATGTCGATGTCAACACCCAGCGTGGGCAACAGCGGCTGGCCGGGCTCACTGACAGCCAGCAGCGGGCAGGGTTTCGGGTTGCGCTGGCAATACAGCAAAAAATCACCGGCCAACGACTGCGGCAGGATGGCTATGTTGCCCTGCACATACCCGTCAGCCAGGCCACTGGTATGGGCCGTGTAGTGACCCCGGCGGATGCCGCTGCGGGCCTGCGCAGATTTTGAGTCGTCGGTCCGCCTGAACGACAGGTTGCGAAGCACGTCTGGAACCGCTGTTTGAAGAATGGCGCTCACCGGGAAGTCCTCGCTTTGTTGAAGTCATTTCCATGACGATGGGCGGATTGTGGAAGCGCCTCCAGTGCCGTGCAAATTCAAAATTTTTCGCTCATACCATCGATTTTTTCGATGTCAGGGTTTACCTTTAACTGCCCGTTTTGGTGCTTTTTGGCCCGCTTTTGGGGAATCAACTTCACAGCGCCTGGCAAACGCCATCGCAGACTCCACCACGGTTTCAACACTGCGCGAGCTGGGGTCGGTGCGGTAGCTGGCATGAATCGGCAAGGCCTGCAGCCGCGCCTCACAGGCCAGCGTGCGCAAGCGGGCAAAACCACTCAGCCGCGTGACCGCAGCGCGCGGCAAAAGCGCCACCCCAAAACCGCCCTGAACCAGCTGCACCATGGCTGAAATGGACGAAATGGCGTGCACCTTTTTGGGTTCCATTTTTTGTTTTCTGAACAAATCCAGCAATGTCACATGCGGCTGGGACCCCTTCTGAAACGTCAAAAGTTCCAGTTCCGCCAGATCTGCCAGGCGATAAATTTCTTTCTGATGCAGGTCCGGGTGGCCCACAAACACCATTTCCATCGTTGGGAGGGCCTGGTTGCGCACCCCATCAGCCGCCGACGGCAGCACCGCAAACACCACATCCAGCGTGCCACGCTGAATCAGGTCCACCAAAATGGGGGTGGTTTCGACTGTCAGCTCCAGCTCCAGGCCGGGGTGGCTGGCGCGCAGCTCCTCCAGCCACGGGATCAGCCATGAATGCAGCACCGACTCAATGGCCCCTATCCGCATCGACACCGCCATCGTCGTGCCCGACCCCATTTCAGCCTTGACCTCCCGCTGCAGTGCCAGCAGTTTGTCGGCATAGGTCAAAAACCGCATTCCCGCCGCCGTCAGCTTGAACTGCTTGTCACGCCGGTCCAGCAGCAAGATGCCCAGCTCTTCTTCCAGTGTCGAGATGCGGCTGGACATGGCGGACTGCGTCAAAAACAGCTTTTCGGCCGCCCGCGAAATGCTTTTGAGCGACGCCACCCAATAAAAAGCTTCAACAAAACGCAGGTTCATTCCAAGGCTCTCGTCAGGGGGGGGGGGACAGGCCCGCGCCCAGGGCATGGGCCGCGGTGCCGTCACACCACTTGCACCGACTATGCCAGCAGGCTGAACAGCGCCGCCATGCTGCCGCTGTGAGTGGAGCCTGTGCCGCTCGACAACGTCGGCAGTTGATCACTGACTCATTGCCGGCGCCATGAAGCGCCTAACGAATGGTTTTGGCGTCCTGCCCAAACAAGATGCTTTTGGACTGGTCATTCACCGTCGGCGCGGTGTTGATGGACTTGGCCAGGTCATACGCTTTCTGGGTCGCGGGTCTGCGCTGAATTCGTTCCAACCATTGCTGCAAGACCGGGAATTTGCTGATGTCTTGCCGTTGCCGCTCATGCGGCACCACCCACGGGTAGGCTGCCATGTCAGCAATCGAGTAGTCCCCGCAGATGTACGCACGCCCGTCCGACAAGTGCTTGTTCAGCACGCCGTACAGCCGGGACGTTTCATTGATGTAACGGTCCATGGCGTACGGCAGTTTTTCCGGGGCGTACTGCACAAAGTGGTGGTTTTGCCCCGCCATAGGGCCCAGCCCACCCATCTGCCAGAACAGCCATTGCAGGCATTCGTTGCGGCCACGAAGGTCTTGCGGAATGAACCGCCGCGTCTTGTCAGCCAGGTACAGCAAAATCGCGCCCGACTCAAAAATAGCGATCGGCTCCCCGCCACCGGGCGGCGCATGGTCGACGATGGCTGGAATCCGGTTGTTCGGCGCAATTTTCAAAAACTCGGGGGCAAACTGCTCGCCCTTGCTGATGTTGATGGGCTTGACGCGGTAGTCCAGCCCCGCCTCTTCCAGGACCATCGTGATCTTGTGACCGTTGGGAGTGGTCCAGTAGTACAGGTCAATCATGGCTCAGACCCCCGCTGGTTTCAGTCGCTCATTCGACGGGAACAGCATCTTGCGGGCTTCGTCATCCACCTCGGTCTTGAACGTGAATTGGGTTTTCAAGGCTTCCGCGCGTTGCGCAGCGGGCCGCGCGTTGATCTCGTCCAGCAAACGCTTCACGTGCGGCAATTTTTCCCACGCATCCGCACCCAAAATAAATGGCACAGCGCGGGCCCAGCCCCACACGGACATGTCGACGATGGAATAGCCACTGTCCAACATGTAGGGCTGCATCGCCAGGCGGTCATTGATGATGTGCCAATGCCGCCACGCCTCAAAGTCATACCGGTTGACCGCATAGTCTTTGGGCTCAGGCGCGAAATGTTTGAAATGGACCGCTTGACCACAGTAAGGGCCAATGCCCGTGGCCACAAACATCAGCCATGAATACATCTCGGCCTTGTTCGCCGGGGTGTTCGGCGGCACAAATTTGCCGACCTTTTCGGCCAAATAAATCAGCATGGCGTTGCTGTCAAAAACGCGGATGTCACCGTCCAGCATCGCCGGTGTTTTGGCGTTGGGGTTGATGGCCTTGAACGCCTCAGAATGCTGCTCGCCTTTGCGGGTGTCAATGCCCACCAGCTCGTAAGGCTCGCCGGTTTCCTCAAGGTAGAGGGCAATCTTCAAAGGGTTGGGTGAAGGGTGGAAATAGAACTTGAGCATCGATCGTCTCCCTGGTTGGTGAAAAATTAAAAGCCCGTGAACACCGCACCAGCAAGCTTGTGCTCCGTGGTTCTGGCGGTGCCGCGTACTTGAGCCGAAGTTTGCAGTTTATGCTCGTCAGTGCAACACTTAAGCCTATTTAATTTGCCATTCGTACAAAATGACCCCGCCACGCCTAGACCGCTTGTCTGCTTTACTGGAAGGATTGAGCCCCCGGGTCAGCCTGTCCAGCGATGAGAAAACCTTCGGCCTTCACATCCTTCGAGCCCCGGCCACACCGCAACAAGGGCCAGCGGTTCCAGCCGAGGCGACGGATTCGATGCGCTTGCTGGTGTGTCCGGCAGGGCATTCGTTCAAGGGGGAATTACTGGCTGGTGAGCAGCGGTGGATGAGCTTTCAAGTCGTTTTTGATGGGCCTATCGGCCCCGCATTTTTGGCCGAGTTCACCGATCCCATGGCGATCCTCATCAAGGACGCCGACCCCTCGCTGGCGCAGATCGTTCAGCTCATCGCCAGCGAAATGGCAACCAACCGATGCGGCCAACCGCTGCTGATGAACCGCGCGGGCGACATCTTGCTGATTGGCCTCATGCGCCATTTGATCTCAAGGCCGCAAAAACCCACCGGGCTGTTCACCGCGCTGGCAGACCCCAGGATCGCAAGATCCCTGGTGGCCCTGCACGCCGACACCGCCCAACTGTGGACACTGGAGAGCTTGGCGCAAACGGCTGGCATGTCCCGCACCTCGTTTGCCACCCACTTCAAACAAGTGATGCAGCTATCACCCGGCAAATACCTGGAAAACCTGCGCTTGGCGATTGCCCGCCAAATGGTCGCCCAGGGCGTGGGGCTGAAACAAATTGCGCAAAAAACGGGTTACGCCAGCCCCTCGACGCTGTCACGCGCTTTGGGGCGGCGCAGTGCATAACGCGGCAGAACGAAGGTACATCACCCCCTCCCCCGCATCCCCCAAGCAAACCCAACCCCCACCACCGCAATCCCAGCCGCCATCACCCCCAGCGATTCCAGCCCGTAGTGCTGAATCCCCAGCCCGCCCAAAATAGCGCCCAGCCCGGTCCCTGCGTTGGCAGCAGACACGTTCATGGTGCCGGCCAGGGCTTTGGCTTTGGCGCCCGCTTGCATGACGCGGACCTGGCAGATGGGGAACAGGGCGGTGTAGGACACGCCCCAGACGATGAGCACGGCGACCAGCCAGGCGGGGTGGGTGGCGGCGGGCACTGCGGCCAGCAGGGCGGCGGCCATCAGCAGCAGAAAGATGATGGTCGAGCCCAGGGGGCTGCGGTCCACCACGCGCCCGCCGATGTAGTTGCCGACCATGCCAACCACGCCAAAGCCCATCAAATACCAGCCGACCTGGTGGGCGGGAATCCCGGCCAGGCGCTCCAGCATGTCGGCCAGGTAGGTGTAGGCGGTGAACATGGCCGTGAACGCCAGGGTGGACAGGCCCACGTGGGCCAGAAAGCGGGGGTCTTTGAGGATTTGCGTTTGGCCTGCGCCGTGGTGCCGCTCGGGCGGGGGCAACTGGGGCATCAGCGCCTGGATCAGCACGGCCAGCAGTGCGGACAAGCCCGCCAGCACCCAGAAGGTGCCGCGCCAGCCCATGGCGTCAGCGGCCAGGGTGCCCAGCGGAATACCAAACACCAGCGCGGCTGAAATGCCCAGGTAGATCTGCGACACGGCTTTGCCTTCTTTCCCGGGCGGGGCCAGCTGGCCAGCGGTTTCGCTGGCGGTGCCCCAGAACACGGGCAGCATCAGCGCGGGGATGAAGCGGGCCAGCGCCAGCACCCAGATGTTGGGCGCAACAGCGGCCAGCACGTTGGACCCGGCGAACACCATCAAGATGAAGGTGAAGAGCTTTTTGCGGTCCAGGTGCGACAGCTTGGCCGTTAAAAACGGGCCAAACAGCATGACGGTGAAGGCGAACAGGGTGACCAGCTGGCCTGCCACGGCCACTGAGACATTGAAGTCACGCGCCAGCGCGGGCAGCAGGCCGAGGATCAGGTACTCGGTGGTGACGATGACAAACGCCGCCACGGCAATGATGAGGATTTGCAGGCCTGAGCGGGCATGGGCTGCAGGCGGTGCGGCTGCGGTGAAGGTGGGGTTGGACATCAGCGGGCTTCAAAAACGTAAAACCCAAGCTTATTAACGAAAACCAGGCGCATTAGCGGTACATTCTCCGAAATGCAAGGAATTAAATTCATCAATTAAGGCCTGCCGTGTTCTCATCCGAGCGCCTGAAAGGCATTGACGTGTTTGTGTGTGTGGCTGACATGGGCAGCTTCGCGGCGGCGGCGGCGCGGCTGAACTTGAGCAGCTCGGCCATCAGCAAGGGCATTGCGCGGCTGGAGGGGCGGCTGCAGACCCGGCTGTTCAACCGCACCACGCGGCGCTTGGCTTTGACGGACGCGGGCGCGGCTTTCTACCGCACCTGCAGTGGTGTGCTGGCCGACCTGGAAGAGGCCGAGCTGGCGCTGAACCTGGAGGCCACCGAGCCGCGTGGCCGGGTTCGCATTGACCTGCCCGCGTCTTACGGCCGTTTGCATGCGCTGCCGGTGATTTTGAAGTTTGTGGAAGACCACGCCTTGCTGCTGCCGCACATCTCGTTTTCTGACCGGTTTGTGGACCCGGTGGAGCTGGGCATTGACCTGCTGGTGCGCATTGGCGGGCCCGACGTGTGGCCGACAGCGCTGGGCCACCGCTACCTGGGCGCAGAGCGGCTGATTTTTTGCGCCGCGCCCAGCTACCTGCAGGCGCGCGGCGTGCCGCAGAGTGAAGCCGACCTGGCGCAGCACAGCTGCGTCGTCTACGGCCGCAGCGATGGGCTGGTGAACCCCTGGCTGTTTGCGGGCGCGCAGCCGGGTGACCTGGAGCGGCGCGTGGTGCCAGGGCGCATGGCCGTGGGCGACGGGGAAAGCCAGGCCATTGCCGTGTCAAGCGGCCACGGCATTGCCCAGCTGCCGACCTGGCTGGTCAGCCAGCAGCTGGACGCAGGCACGCTGGTGGAGGTGCTGCCCCAGCTGGCCACCGACGGCCTGCCGATCAACCTGGTGTGGCTCAAAAGCCGCCAGGGCCTGCCCAAAGTCAGCGCCCTGCTGGACGCTTTGGCCGCCTGCCTGACGCCCGCCGGCCACCACGCCAGCCGGCCTGCGCTGGCCCGTTAGCATCTGGTTAGCATCTGCCCACCTCTTTCTAACCCCCACTCCCCATGCCCACCACATTCCTGTCTGTGATTGCCATTTGTTTCGGGGCTTCTGTGGGCGCGGTGGCGCGCTGGGGCCTGGGCCTGTGGCTCAGCCCCGGCGGCGTGATTCCCTGGGGCACGCTGGCGGCCAACATCATTGGCGGGTATTTGATCGGCGTGTGCATTGCCGTGTTTCAGGCCCTGCCGCAGCTGGACCCGGTGTGGCGGCTGATGCTGGTGACCGGATTTTTGGGTGGGCTGACGACGTTCTCGTCCTTTTCGGCCGAGGTGGTGGGCTTCATGCTGCAGCAGCGGTACACGCTGGCCATCAGCACGGCGCTGGTGCATGTGGCGGGGTCGCTGCTGATGACGGTGGCGGGCATCAAGACGGCGGCGTTTTTCATCGCGCGCCACGGCAGCTGAACAGCGCTCCTTTTTCAGGAGCAGCCCAGGCAATGAGCACCTAGGCCGGTGGCAGATTGAAGGGTTAAAAAGACAATGAAATGCCTTGAAAGCTGTAAAAATTAACCTACAAGTTAATTTTTAACCTCATCTCACCTGCTTTATCAGCCCAATCGCCCACCAGCCTAGGCTTTGACTGCCTGTTCTGCTATTAAATCTATAGTAGGCGCCCACCCCGCGCAGCCACGGGCATGGCACGCCCACCGGGCTGACCGGCGTTTGAAAGCCTTTTGAAAGCCTGCCGGTGGCAGCATCATGGCTTCACCGCGCCTCACATCGCTTCATTTCAAACAACGGAGACAAACCATGTTCAACCTCAACGCCACACGCCGGCAGTTTCTGGGGGCCAGTGCGGCCCTGGGCCTGGGCGGCACCAGTGTGCTGAACCCGGCCGCAGCGCAGGCCACCTGGCCCAGCAAATCCATTCGTTTTGTGGTGCCCTTTGCGCCGGGCGGCAGCTCGGACGTGGTGGCGCGGTCTACGGCGGCAGAGATGGGCAAAATTTTGGGCCAAAGCGTGTTTGTCGACAACAAACCCGGCGCGGCCGGCAACATTGCCATGGCCGAAGTGGCGCACGCCGAAGACCAACACACGCTGATCCTGGGGCACATCGGCACGCTGGCGGTGAACCCCTACATCTTCCCCAAGCTGCCGTACGACCCGATCAAGGATTTCCAGCCCGTCACGCTGCTGGCCAAGGTGCCCAGCCTGTACGTGGTGCACCCGAACGTGCCCGCCAAAAACCTGAAAGAGTTCATCGCCTACGCCAAAAGCAAGCCGGGCCAGCTCAGCTACGGCTCAGCTGGCAACGGCAGCGCGGGCCACCTGGCCTTTGAGTACCTGAAGATGACGGCCGGCATTTTCATGCTGCACGTGCCCTACCGCGGCACGGGCCCGCAGCTGACGGACCTGCTGTCCGGGCGGCTGGACGCTGCGGCCGTGGGCGCGTCGGCCATCCTGGCCTTCATCAAGGCGGGCAAATTGCGTTGCATCGCCACCGGGTCCGCGCAGCGCCTGGCGCAGCTGCCCGATGTGCCCACCGTGGCCGAGCAGGGTTATCCGGGCTTTGAGATGACGCAGTGGTACGGCCTGCAGGCCCCTGCCAACCTGACGCCCGCCAACCTGGACAAGCTGGCCGCTGCGGCGGTCAAAGCGGTCAAGTCACCGTCGTCGCTGGAGCGGCTGGGCAATGACGCGGCCGAGGCCGTGGGCAACACGCCGCAGCAGTACGCGCAGTTCATCGCGGC
>JBJXEI010000087.1:0-38323 GCA_046154065.1 Polaromonas sp.
CGGCAAAACGGGCGGAACGGGGTGGGTGGAGCAGGCTTTTTCTGACATGAATTCACAGGTTTTTGACTATTATTAGCGCATGTGTTTTCTCTGCACGGCTAAAAACTCCGCCTGGGCTGGCCGCCGGGCATTCTTGTTGGGCTCTGGCGCGGCAGCGCTGGGCGCTGTGGCTTCGCCGGTGCTGGCGCAGGTCGATGTGGGCAAGTCGTCCAGCCTGCGCAACCTGGTGCCGGCCGAGGAGCTGGAAACGGCCGCCACCCAGCAGTACGCCAAGATGCTGGCCGAGGCCAATGCCAAGGGCGCGCTGGCGGGGGCCAACAACGCGCAGCTGCAGCGGCTGCGCAAGATTGCCGCCAGGCTGGTGCCGCAAACGCCGCAGTGGAACGACCGGGCACGCGGCTGGAAGTGGGAGGTCAACCTGCTGGGCAGCAAGGAGATCAACGCGTTTTGCATGCCGGGCGGCAAGATCGCCTTCTACACCGGCATTCTGGAGCAGCTCAAGCTGACCGACGACGAGGCCGCGATGATCATGGGCCACGAGATGGCACACGCGCTGCGTGAACACGCCCGTGCCCGCATTGCCAAAAGCCAGGGCACCAGCACCATTTTGTCGCTGGGCTCCCAGCTGCTGGGCCTGGGCCAGCTGGGCGATATGGCGGCCAGCGTCGGCACGCAGTTGCTTACGCTGCGTTTTAGCCGTGACGACGAAACTGACGCTGATCTGGTCGGCCTGGAGCTGGCCGCGCGCGGCGGCTACAACCCGCAAGC
The DNA here is from genome assembly GCA_046154065.1 of Polaromonas sp. Lineage (GTDB taxonomy): Bacteria > Pseudomonadota > Gammaproteobacteria > Burkholderiales > Burkholderiaceae_C > Polaromonas. The sequence continues at coordinate 769 of JBJXEI010000087.1, forward strand.
GTCCGTCAGCCTGTGGCAAAAAATGGCACAGGCCAGCGGCGGCGCGGGCGGCCCGAGCTTTTTGTCGACCCATCCGTCAGGCCCGCAGCGCATCCAGGAGCTGCAGTCCAATGTGCCCAAGGTGCAGGGCCTGTACGAGCGCGCCCGGGGCTGACCTCTGAGGCAGGGGGCTGGAACCTTCGGTGACAGCCCGGAGTCGCCAGCAGCGACTTTCCGCCACCGTTCGAGCCCGTAGCGCACTTTTACCAACAAATACGCCCCTGATTCACCCCTGTTTTGTACATTTTGTAACAACAAAGCAAACAAGGGGCCTTCGGCAGTCACCAGAATGAGGCCACCGGTTGCGCCGCCCCGCAGGGGCCGCACTGGCAACCAACAAGCTTCTGGGGAGTTTCGAATGACGCAGGGCACGCCTGGGGTGTTGATTGCGGGGTTACAACGCCGCCTGCTCGTGGTGGTGATCATGGTGCTGCTGCCCGTGTTCGGTTTTTTCATTGTCTCGTCCATCAACGAGCGCCAAAATGCCCTGGGCAAGGCTGGCGAAAGCCTTGAAGTCGTGGCGCGGCTATCGGCCTCGGGGGCGGCACGGCACGTAGAGGGCACACGCCAGCTGCTGAATGCGGTGAGCAGCGGCCCGTCACTCAAGAACACGGGCCTGAACGCGCTGTGCAACGAGTTCCTCGCCAACATCCGCAGCGGCTACCCCTACTACACCAACCTGGCGTTCATGGGCATTGATGGCGGGATCATCTGCCACGCCTTGAAGGTGGACATACCGGGCAACTTCAGGGATCGCAGCTACTTCACCCACGCCATGCTGAGCAAGAGCTTTGCCATGGGCAACTACCAGATCGGGCAGGTCTCCGGCCTGCCGTCGCTGGGGTTTGGCATGCCGGTGTTTGACCGGGAGGCCAAACTCAAGGGCATTGCCTACGCCGGGCTGGAGATCACGCAGCTGGGCAAAGCGCTTCAAAGCACCCTGCCCGCCGGTGTCAGCGTCATCCTGACAGACCGCCTCGGCACCATCCTCGGCACCAACCCTGCGCAAAGCCCTGACGTGGTGGGCACCCGTTTGGCCGACGAGGTGCTGGCCAGCGCCAGATCAAGGCTGCCGAGCCAAGCCGTTGAGGCGCCAGACCCCACTGGCGTGATGCGCCTGTATGCGGTGGCGGCGGTGGCCGATGACGTCGGCCCAGGCTTGTACGTGGTGGCCAGCATCGCCCGCAATGCGGTGACGGCACCTGCCGGGCAGGCCTTGCAAACGCAGCTGCTGCTGATCACCTCAGTGGTGCTGCTGGGCATTTTGCTGGCGCGCTGGATCGCCCACCGCACGCTGGTGGAGCCAACGCGCCAGCTGATTCAAAAAATCAACCAGATGGGCCAGGACGGCCTGGCAGGGTCGGCACCTACCGAGTCCGCCATCGGGCACGACGAAATTCTTTCGGTCTCTTCCGCCTTTGACCGGTTTGCCGAGCTGCTCACGCAGCGCAACAAGGAGCGGGACCGGCAGCAAAAGAAGCTGGAAAAAGTGCAGGCCAGTTTGATGGCGGCACAGCGCATTGCCAAGATCGGCAACTGGGAGTTCGACCTGGCCAGCCAGCAGCTTTGGTGGTCAGACCAGACCTACGAGGTTTTTGGCCTGAAGCGGGGCGCGTTTGAGTTGTCGCTGGAGAACATAAGCTCACGCGTGTTTCCCGACGACCAACACGACTACGAAGCGTCCCGACTTCGGTTCCTGGAGGGCAAGGGGTCTTTGGACCTGGAGCACCGCGTCGTCACGGGCAGCGGACGCATCCGTTGGCTCCACGCGCTGGGCGAGATGCAGCGGGACGCCAATAGCCTTGCGCTGGTGTGCTCGGGCACGATTCAGGACATCACCGACCGTGTGGTCAACGAGCGGCTGCTGGCCGCCGAGGCCGGGGCACTCAAAGCCTTGTCGCTGGACATGCCGCTGAAGGCCGTGCTGGAGGATCTGCTCACCGGCCTGGAGCCCATCCTGCCCGGGGCGCATGTGTCCGTCTCACTGATCAGCCCGGATGGCAAACACCTCCAGCAAGGTGCTGCTCCCCGCGTGCCCGCAGCCCTCACCGAGGCCTCCGACGGGCTGGCCATCGGGCCGACGGTAGGCTCCTGCGGCACGGCAGCCTATCGGCGCGAAGCCGTGGTCGTGGACGACATCACCACCAGCCCGCTGTGGGACAACTTTCGGGACCTGGCCTTGTCGCATGGGTTTCATGCCTGCTGGTCGATTCCGATCCTGAACGCCTCGGGTGCCGTGATGGCCACTTTTGCGGCCTACTACAAACACACCCATCAGCCGCACGCGGAAGAGCTGGCACTGGCCCACACAGCGGCTGGTGTGATTGGTGTGGCCGTGGAGCGTGACCGCAAGGCCGCCGACCTGCGCGCCAGCGAGCTTCGCTTTCGCAACAGCTTTCAGGGCGCGACCACCGGCATGGCCGTGGCCAACCTGGCCGGGCAGTTTGTGCAGGTCAATGACGCCTATTGCCAGATGCTGGGTTACAGCGCGCAGGCGCTGTACGGCATGGACATGCAGTCGATCACCTACAGCAAGGACTGGCCACCAAACGAGGCCCAGCTCCAGGCGCTGGTCCGGGGTGAGCGGGAAAGTTTTGTGATTGAAAAGCGCTGCCTGACCCAGTCGGGCAAGCTGGCCTGGGTGCGCGTCAGTGTGTCGTTGCTGCGCAGCTCCAGCGGGCAGCCTGAGGGGTTCATCGGCATTGCCGAGGACATCAACGTGCAGCGGCAGGCGCTGGCGCAGTTGCGCCTGCTGGAGACGGCCGTGTCCCGGTTGAATGACATCGTGCTGATCACCGAGGCCGAACCCTTTGACCAGCCCGGCCCGCGCATCGTGTTCGTCAATGACGCCTTTGAACGGCGAACCGGGTACAGCCGGGAAGAGGCGATTGGTCAAACCCCCCGCATCCTGCAGGGCCCCGACACCCAGCGCGCCGAGCTGTCGCGCATCCGCTGCGCCATGACGCAGTGGCAACCGGTGCGCACCGAACTCATCAACTACACCAAGTCGGGCCAGGCGTTCTGGCTGGAGCTGGACATCGTGCCGATTGCCGACGACACCGGCTGGTACACCCACTGGGTGGCGGTGGAGCGTGACATCACGCAACGCAAGCAAGCCCAGCTTGAGGTGCTGGAGCTCAACGCCGAGCTGGAAGCCCGTGTGCACACCCGCACGGCCCAGCTGGAGGCGGTCAACCGGGAACTCGAGGCTTTTTCCTATTCGGTCTCGCACGACTTGCGCTCACCACTGAACACCGTCAACGGGTTTGGTCAGCTGCTGCAAAAGTCCAACGCCAACAACCTCACGGACAAAGGCAAACATTACCTGGAACGCATCCGGGCGGGCACGCAGCAGATGGGGGAGTTGATCGAAGGCCTGCTGTCCCTGGCCAAGCTGAGCCGCAACGCATTGCGCCCAGACATGGTGGACCTCAGCGCCATCGTGCTGCGGGTGGAGCAGGAATGCCGGGAACGCGAACCCGAGCGGCAAGTGGCACTGCACGTCCAGCCCGGCATGGCGGCGCGGGGCGACGCCACGTTGCTGCTGCTGGTGATGCAAAACCTGCTGAGCAATGCGTGGAAATACACGTCCAAACAAGCCGATGCCCGGATCCATGTGGGTGCCCAGCCAACCGCCGGGGGCGAGACCGTCTACTTTGTGCAGGACAACGGCGCCGGGTTTGACATGGCCCATGCCGACAAGCTGTTTGCCGCCTTCCAGCGGCTGCACGCGCCATCCGACTTTGCCGGCACGGGTGTGGGGCTGGCCAACGTGAAACGTGTGATCGAGCGGCATGGCGGGCGGGTCTGGGCCGAAGGGCGCCTGCACGAAGGCGCCACGTTCTTCTTCACCATCGACTGCCCCGACGCCTGACGGCCAGCGGCCATCCCGCCGACGCCACCGCTTTCAGAGGCGCTGCAGGTGCCTGCGGCATGGCCAGAACCACAAAAACCCGCTCTTCAACCACTTTCGGTATCAAAGTGCCAACCTGCCAAGGCGTTCATTGCCTGTATTGCTCCTGAATTAATAGCAATTTTCAGCCATCGAAGCGCCTCCGTCCTGCCCGTCACGCGCGCTGCTGGCGCACCCTGGTGCCGTACAGCGCGCACCTTGCCAGCCCGTGTGCCGCGCCAAGAGGTGAGAGCCTGCAAACCGCAGCGGCAAAAAAAACAGCCCGCCGGTTTGCACCGACGGGCTGAACATCCAAAGGAGACACTCATCAACACCTCAAAAAATCTGTGGCGACTCTTAGGTCCTCGGATTCATTCTTAAATCGATCAGTTCTGAAGAGCGTGCCCGGCCAGGCACGCTCGTCCTCTTCGTTACGCAGTTTTAGCCGTGGTAGGCGGTTTCGCCGTGGGACGTGATGTCCAGGCCTTCGCGCTCGGCTTCTTCGTCAACCCGCAGGCCAATGGTCAGGTCCACCACCTTGTAGGCGATGAAAGACACCACACCCGACCACACCACGGTGATCAGCACAGCCTTGGCCTGAATCCACACTTGTGAAGCCATCGAGAAGTCAGCCGCCGTCACCATGGTGGCTGTGGTCCAGTCGGCCACAAAGCCAGGGCCACCCAGGCTTGGGGAGACAAACACACCGGTCAGCAGCGCACCCACAATACCGCCCACGCCGTGGACACCGAACACGTCGAGCGAGTCGTCAGCACCCAGCATTTTCTTCAGGCCGTTCACACCCCAGAGGCAGGCAAAACCAGCAACCAGACCAATGACCAGACCGCCGCCGATACCGACGTTGCCAGCCGCTGGCGTGATGGCCACCAGGCCCGCCACGCAACCAGACGCAGCGCCCAGCATCGAAGCCTTGCCGCGCATCAGCGTCTCACCGATGCACCATGCCAGCACCGCAGCAGCGGTCGCCACCAAGGTGTTGATGAAAGCCAGAGCAGCAAAGCCGTTGGCTTCCAGCGCGGAGCCTGCGTTGAAGCCGAACCAGCCCACCCACAACAGCGCAGCACCGACCATGGTCAGCGTCAGGCTGTGAGGCGCCATGGATTCCTTGCCATAACCAATGCGCTTGCCCACCACGAAGGCACCGACCAAACCGGCCACAGCAGCGTTGATGTGCACCACGGTGCCGCCGGCGAAGTCCAGCGCGCCCGACTGCCAGATGTAGCCGGCCTTGCCGTTCATCGCGTCAACCACTTCCTTGCCCGTGTAAGCGTCAGGGCCCATCCAGAACCAGACCATGTGCGCCATGGGCAGGTAGCTGAAGGTGAACCACAGCACCATGAAGGCCAGCACGGCAGAGAATTTCATCCGCTCTGCAAAAGCACCCACGATCAAAGCGCAGGTGATACCGGCGAAGGTGGCCTGGAAGGCGGCAAACACGATCTCAGGAATGACCACACCTTTGCTGAACGTGGCGGCGTTGGCAAACGTGCCTGCCGCGTTGTCCCAGATGCCCTTCATAAACAGGCGATCAAACCCGCCGAAGAAGGCATTGCCCTCCGTGAAGGCGATGCTGTAGCCATAGATGACCCACAGCACCACGATCAAGGAGAACGTCACCATGATCTGCATCAGCACCGACAGCATGTTTTTGCTGCGCACCAGGCCACCGTAGAACAGCGCCAGGCCCGGGATGGTCATCATGATGACCAGCAGCGTGGAGACCATCATCCAGGTCGTGTCGCCCTTGTTGGGCACAGGTGCAGTGACCGACGCGGCCGCAGCAGGCGCAGACGCAGCAGCCACGGCAGCTGGTGCAGCCACCGCAGGCGCTGCCACAGCGGCAGCCGGGGCAGCGGCATCAGCGGGCTTGGCGTCCGTGGGGGCCGAGGCAGCAGGAACGGGGGTTGCGGCAGTTTGGGCCGTGACCACCGCGCCGGTGGTGAGCAAGCTCAGCCCCAGCACGAGGGAGGCAAAAAGTTTTTTCATGTCTTGGATCTCTTTTTAGAAATGTCTCTGAACGTCGTGACGTCAGGGTGAAGGGGGTTGAGGTGTGCGCTGTAGATAAGCCGAGGGCTTGGTTTACAGCGCTTCCTTGCCGGTTTCACCCGTGCGAATGCGCACAACCTGTTCCAGGTTGTAGACAAACACCTTGCCATCGCCAATCTTGCCGGTGCGGGCAGCGCCCTCCACCGCTTCGATCACGCGGTCCACCAGCTCGTCGGACACAGCCGCTTCGATCTTGACCTTGGGCAAAAAGTCAACGACGTATTCCGCGCCGCGGTACAGCTCGGTGTGGCCTTTTTGACGCCCGAAGCCCTTGACTTCAGTGACGGTGATGCCTTGCACACCCATGGCCGACAGCGCTTCGCGCACTTCGTCGAGCTTGAATGGTTTGATGATGGCAGTGACGAGTTTCATGTTCAGTTTTCCTCCAGATGATTGAGTTGCAAGGCAGGCCTCGCCCGCCTTGCTCTTGGGCTCTTACAGGGCCTTGGTCAACGTCACCACCAGCGTGGCCTTGTTGATCGATTTGCTTGGGTCAATGGTGTAGACGTAGTTGCTTTTCTTGTTGGCACCTTGCACAGCGCCATTGAGGGTGAAGCCGTCACCCAGATCGTAGGCTGCGCCCACGCTGTAGTCCATGTAGTCGGGCGCACCCAGGCTGTTGATGGAGCTCTTGAAGTTGGTGAAGCCAACAGCAGCTTTGAACGTGGTTTTGGGCATGACTTCCTGCGCAAAACCCAGGTTGAAGTAACCGGTTCCGCGGCCATCGCCGGATGGGCCGAGCGTTGGGGCCTTGCCGAATCCAAAATAACCCTTGGAAACCGTGTGCGAGTACTTTGCGCTGACGGGGCCGAACGCGGCACCCAGGTACACCTCGGTGGTGTTGGCGTTGCTGGCGCCAGGGTAGTAGTAGGTCAGTGCGCCAACGTCCATGTCCACATCACCGGCTTTGAACTTGTAGCCACCGTACACGTCGACCTCGATCTTGTCACCCGAAGTCGCTGGCAGGTACTTGGTCCAATTGACCGTGGAATTCCAGTTACCGACATAAAAACCATTGTCAAAAGCATAGTCAAAACCACCATTCAGTGCTGGCTTGAACGCACGGGTCTTGTGCTGGTCCTGGTCTTGACCGCGGAACTTGTAGTTGCTGGTCAACGAGATATTGAAGGTCAGGGGCGACGCGGGCTCAGCGGTCTGGGCGAAAGCACTGCTGGCCAAAACCAAGGACGCAACCAGTGCGGATGATGCGAAAAAAACAGGCTTCATGGGATCTCCAAATATTGTTAAGTGGGGCTGCACCGTGGTCTACAGCGCGCTTGAGGCAACGAACCTGGGACTTTTTAGCACATACCGTGCCAAAACATCCTTGCATCAGTCCAAGGTGTCTGCCATTCCTGCCGCTGTTGCGTTACACCTTTAACGTTACTTTGCATACCCATCCCTGTTGACGCACCAATACGGATCACACAAACAGCACCAATTTGGTGTTTTTTAACCCAAAACTGCCCATGAGCTTATCTTTAGTGCACAGCCGCGCCCTTTTGGGTCTTGAAGCCCGATCGGTGTTTGTCGAGGTGCATCTGGCCAACGGGCTGCCAAGTTTCACGCTGGTTGGTCTGGCCGAGACCGAGGTCAAGGAAGCGCGTGAGCGCGTGCGCTCCGCCATTCAAAACAGCGGGCTGGAGTTTCCCGGCAACAAACGCATCACCGTCAACCTGGCCCCTGCCGATCTGCCCAAGGATTCAGGACGGTTTGACCTGCCGATTGCGCTGGGCATTCTGGCGGCCAGCGGGCAGATCGAGGCGGCCAAGCTGGTCGGCTTTGAGTTTGCGGGCGAGTTGTCCCTGGGCGGCGACTTGCGCCCGGTGCGTGGCGCGCTGGCCATGAGCCTGGCCCTGTCGCGGCAAACACGCGAGACAACGGCCAGCGCTGCCGCACCCGTTCCCAAACTGGTGTTGCCCGAAGGCAGCGCCCAGGAAGCCGCGCTGGTGCCTGACGCCGAGATCTACCGCGCCCAGCACCTGCTGGACGTGGTGCGGCAGTTTTTGCCAGGCGAGCTGCAGCCCGACGTGCTGGACGGCTGGCAGCGCGTCTGGCCGCACCCCCGTCCGGCCCAGCCCATCTACCCCGACATGGCAGACGTGAAAGGCCAGGCCGCCGCCCGCCGTGCCCTGGAAATTGCCGCCGCCGGCGGCCACAGCGTGTTGATGATGGGTGCGCCCGGCTCGGGTAAGTCCATGCTGGCGCAGCGTTTTGCCGGCCTGCTGCCCGCCATGACCACCGCCGAGGCGCTGGAATGCGCCGCCGTGGCGTCACTCGTCGGGCGCTTTTCCATGGACTGTTGGGCAGTGCGCCCCACCTGCTCGCCGCACCACACCGCCAGCGCCGTGGCCTTGGTGGGTGGTGGCTCGCCACCGCGCCCGGGTGAAATCTCACTGGCGCACCGAGGGGTGCTTTTTCTGGACGAATTACCCGAGTTCCCCAGAGCCGCGCTTGAAGCCCTGCGCGAGCCGCTGGAGTCTGGCCACATCACCATCTCCCGCGCCGCCAGCAGGGCCGAGTTCCCGGCACGCTTTCAGCTGATCGCCGCGATGAACCCCTGCCCCTGCGGCTACCTCGGCTCCAGCCTGCGGCCCTGCCGCTGCACGCCCGACCAGGTGTCACGCTACCAGGGCAAGCTCAGCGGCCCCCTGCTGGACCGCATTGACCTGCACGTCGAAGTAGGCGCCCTGGCCGCCCACGAGTTGGTTAACAGCCCCCCTGGCGAAGCCACCGCGCCAGTGCGCCAGCGCGCCGCCGCCGCCCGCGATCTGGCCATGGCCCGCCAAGGCTGCAGCAACCAGGCCCTGGAAGGCCAAGCCATCGACGCACAATGCCACCTGGACGACGCCGCCGCCAAGTTCCTGAACACCGCCGCCGCCCGCCTCGGCTGGTCAGGCCGAAGCATCCACCGCTGCCTGAAAGTCGCCCGCACCATCGCCGACCTGGCCGGCGCGCCGACAGTGCTGGTCACGCACGTCGCCGAAGCGGTGCAATACCGCCGGGCGCTGAGGGCGAGTCATTAGGTCCAGCCCTTAGAGCGTGTTCAATGGCTGTTAAACGTACGGCTGCGTTGGGGTGCAATGCCGCCAGCGTGGTTGGTACCGTGAATCGACGGCGATAGTCCAGGCTTTCTACAATCCCCCCATGCACCCCCTCCACTACACCCGCGCCCAGCAGCTCCCCGCCATTCTTGAACACCGCATTGCCATCCTCGATGGCGCGATGGGCACGATGATCCAGCGCTTCAAGCTCAACGAAGCGCAGTACCGGGGTGAGCGCTTCAAGGACTTCCACCGGGACATCAAGGGCAACAACGAGCTGCTGAGCCTGACGCGTCCGGATGTGATCCAGGACATTCATGAGGGCTACCTGGCCGCTGGCGCTGACCTGATTGAGACCAACACCTTTGGTGCGACCACGGTAGCCCAGGCGGACTACGACATGGCGGACCTGGCCATCGAGATGAACTACGAGTCGGCCCGCATCGCGCGCGCGGCCTGCGACAAGTTCAGCACGCCGGACAAGCCGCGGTTTGTGGTCGGCGCCCTGGGCCCCACACCCAAAACCGCCAGCATCAGCCCCGATGTGAACGACCCCGGCGCGCGCAACACCAGCTTTGAAGAGCTGCGCCGCGCCTACTACGAGCAGACCGAGGCGCTGGTCAAGGGCGGCAGTGACGTGCTGCTGGTCGAGACGATTTTTGACACGCTCAACGCCAAAGCGGCACTGTTTGCGATTGACGAGTACTTTGAAAACTCCGGCGAGCGGCTGCCGCTGATCATCAGCGGCACCGTCACTGACGCGTCGGGCCGCATCCTGAGCGGGCAAACCGTCACCGCCTTCTGGCACAGCGTGCGCCACGCGCAGCCGCTGGCGGTGGGCCTGAACTGCGCGCTGGGCGCGGCGCTGATGCGCCCCTACATCCAGGAGCTGGCCAAGGCCGCGCCCGACACCTTCATCAGTTGCTACCCCAATGCTGGCCTGCCCAACCCCATGAGCGACACCGGCTTTGACGAAACCCCTGACGTGACCAGCCGCCTGCTGCACGAGTTTGCGGCCGAAGGCCTGGTCAACATCGTGGGCGGCTGCTGCGGCACCACGCCCGACCACATCCAGGCGATTGCCCAAGCCGTCACGCCACTGGCGGCGCGGCTGGTGAAGCCGGGTGTGTTTTCCAGCGCCTACCGCGAGGCGGCTTGAAACGGCCCCTGGCCCTGCTCACGTGCCTGGCGCTGCTGGCCGCCTGTGGCCAAAAGCCGCCCTCCTGGGACGATCTGCTGGCCGGGAAAATCACGGGCCAGTACCCGGGCTACGCGGTGATGGTGACGGCGCCCGGCCGTTTGCGGGTGACACGCCCCAACATGCCCGCCCAGGATGTGGATGTGGCGCCGATTGCCCAGCACTGCCTGCGCGGGCCCAAGGACTGCAATTACGCGGTCGAGCAGATGCTGCTGGTGCTGCGCGACCCCTGATTCCGTTTCTAAATTATCCGTGCACTTTGTCGGCTTCGCTAGCCGTACGTTTGTACTGTCGTCGCTTCGCCTTCGCGTTCACGAATGATTTAGAAACGGAATAAGGGCCCGTTCAGTCGTCCGCACCGAAGCGGTGCGGCGGCTTTTTCTTGAACCCCATCAAGTGGTCCACTTCCAGCTGCAGCGCCTTGACCAGCTGGCCGTGCAGCTTGAGCTTGTCGGACGTGTCCCGCAGCCGTTCGGCCACCCGCAGGGCCACGGCAAACATCAGCTTGGTGGCGGTGCGGGGGTCGTCGCTGCTCAGCTGCTCCAGCGCCTGGCGTGACAGCACGGCGCAGCGCACGTCGGTGGTGGCCGTGCAGGATGCGGTGCGCGCCAGCCCGTCGATCAGGCTCAGCTCGCCAATCAGGCTGCCGGGGCCCAGCACCGTGACGGTTTCAGGCATGTCCTGGCTGACGACCACGTTCTCGACCGTCACCTCGCCCTCCAGCAGCAGCAGCATGTAGGCCGTGTCGGCGGTGTCGCCAGCCTTGATGAACAGGGTGTCGGCCGGAATGCGGCTCGGCGCCATGTAGCCCACCACCACGTGGGCCTCTTCGGCGGTCAGCTGCATCAGGGCGGTGGGCGCAATCAGCAGCTGCGCGGCCAGGTCCGCCATGGCCGAGCCATGAATCGTGCGCTCCCGCGCCCTGCGGGCTCGCACCCTGGACACACCGCTAAAAAGTTGTTGAAGCAAAGCCATGCGGGAAATTGTGCGTCAAGCTGGGCCCCTGGAGGCGTCCCGCCTTAAAATACAGTTTGAATTCGAGGAGCGTTGCAGCGGCTACACGTCGCCAGGCTCGAATGACAGACGCCTGCTGCCAGGCGACTGCCGCAACGACGCTCACCGCCGTCCCCCAAGCCGCCAGGTGAGTCCATGTCCGAAATCCAAACAAATCCGCCCGTCTCCTTTGATGTCCCCCCGATGAAACTGTCCGGCCTGGAGCCGGTCAACATCGGCCTGGGCACGCTGTTCGTCAACATTGGTGAGCGCACCAACGTCACGGGCTCCAAGGCGTTTGCCCGCATGATTTTGAATGGCGAGTACGAACAAGCCCTGGCCGTGGCGCGCCAGCAGGTTGAAAACGGCGCGCAGATCATCGACATCAACATGGACGAGGCCATGCTGGACAGCCAGGCTGCCATGGTGCGTTTCCTGAATCTGATCGCCAGCGAACCCGACATTTCCCGTGTGCCCATCATGATCGACAGCTCCAAGTGGAGCGTGATCGAGGCCGGGCTGCGCTGCATCCAGGGCAAGGGCATCGTCAACTCGATCTCGATGAAAGAGGGCCTGGCACCTTTCAAACACCAGGCCAAGCTGCTCAAGCGCTACGGCGCGGCCGCCGTGGTGATGGCGTTTGACGAACAAGGCCAGGCCGACACCTACCAGCGCAAGGTGGAAATTTGCGAGCGCGCCTACCGCGTGCTGGTCGATGAGGTCGGTTTTCCGCCCGAAGACATCATTTTTGACCCCAACATCTTCGCCATTGCCACCGGCATTGAAGAGCACAACAACTACGCGGTGGACTTCATTGAAGCCACGCGCTGGATCAAGGCGAATTTGCCCGGTGCCAAGGTCTCGGGTGGCGTGTCCAACGTGTCTTTCAGCTTTCGCGGCAACGACCCGGTGCGCGAAGCCATCCACACCGTGTTCCTGTACCACGCCATCCAGGCGGGCATGGACATGGGCATCGTCAACGCTGGCATGGTCGGCGTGTACGACGACCTGGAGCCCACGCTGCGCGAGCGGGTTGAAGACGTGGTGCTGAACCGCCAGCCGGTTTACAAAGAAGGTGAAGAGCACCTGTCGCCGAGCGAGCGCCTGATCGAAGTGGCCGAAACCGCCAAAAGCGGTGCCAAGGACGACAGCAAAAAGAACGAATGGCGCGCCCTGCCGGTGCGCGCGCGCCTGAGCCACGCGCTGGTGCATGGCTTTAACGAGCACATCGTGCCGGACACCGAAGAGGTGTGGCAGCAGATCAAGGCCGAGGGCGGCCGCCCGCTGCATGTGATTGAAGGCCCGCTGATGGACGGCATGAACGTGGTGGGCGATTTGTTCGGCCAGGGCAAGATGTTTTTGCCGCAGGTCGTGAAAAGCGCCCGCGTGATGAAGCAGGCCGTGGCGCATTTGCTGCCCTACATCGAGGCCGAAAAACTGATGTTGGAAGCCGCTGGCGCAGACGTCAAGACCAAGGGCAAGATCATCATTGCCACCGTCAAGGGCGACGTGCATGACATCGGCAAAAACATCGTCACCGTGGTCCTGCAGTGCAATAACTTCGAGGTGGTGAACATGGGCGTGATGGTGCCCTGCCACGAGATACTGGCGCGTGCCAAGGTCGAAGGTGCCGACATCGTGGGCCTGAGCGGGCTGATCACCCCCAGCCTGGAAGAGATGCAGTACGTGGCCGCCGAGATGCAGAAAGACGACCACTTCCGCATCCGCAAGATCCCGCTGCTGATTGGCGGCGCGACCTGCTCCCGCGTGCACACCGCCGTGAAGATCGCCCCGCATTACGAAGGCCCGGTCGTCTACGTGCCCGACGCGTCGCGCAGCGTCAGCGTGGCGCAAAGCCTACTGAGCGACCAGGCCGCCAAGTACATCGGTGAGCTGAACCTGGACTACGACAAGGTGCGCCTGCAGCACGCCAACAAAAAACAAACGCCGATGTGGCCGCTGGCCAAGGCCCGGGCCAACGCCACCCAGGTGGACTGGTCGGCCTACACCCCGCCCGTGCCCAAGTTCATTGGCCGCCGCCTGTTCAAGAACTTCGATTTGACCGAGCTGGCCAAATTCATCGACTGGGGCCCCTTCTTCCAGACCTGGGACCTGGCCGGGCCCTTCCCGCAGATTTTGAAAGACGAAGTCGTCGGCACAGAAGCCGTGCGGGTGTATGCCGACGCCAAACGCATGCTGCAGCGGCTGATCGAAGGACGCTGGCTCACCGCCAACGGGGTGATCGGCCTGTACCCAGCCAACAGCGTGGGCGACGACATCGAGATCTACACCGATGAAACGCGCACCGAGGTCGCCATGACCTGGCACGGCCTGCGCCAGCAAACCGAAAAAACCGCGGTGGATGGCGTGATGCGCCCCAGCCGCTGCCTGTCGGACTTCGTGGCACCAAAATCAGTTACTCCTGAATTGATAGCAGACCAGGCAAGCAATGCGCTGGCCGGTGGCAGCAATGGTTCAAAAATCGCCGATTACATCGGTGTTTTTGCCGTCACAGCCGGGATTGGGGCTGAAAAGAAGGAAAAGTACTTCAACGACGACCATGACGACTACTCGTCCATCATGCTCAAGGCGCTGGCCGACCGCCTGGCCGAGGCCTTTGCCGAGTGCCTGCACCAACGCGTGCGCATGGACTTGTGGGGCTACGCCGCCCATGAAGCCCTGAGCCACGACGAGCTGATCGCTGAAAAATACACCGGCATCCGCCCGGCCCCCGGCTACCCCGCCTGCCCCGACCACAGCGTGAAACACGCCATGTTCGAGCTGCTGGGCGCGGGCGACATTGGCATGGCGCTGACGGAAAGCCTGGCCATGACCCCTGCTGCCAGCGTGAGCGGCTTCATGCTCAGCCACCCGGACAGCACCTACTTCAACGTGGGCAAGATCAGCGACGACCAGCTGCACGACCTGGCCCAGCGCCGTGGTGAGCGGGCCGAGGACCTGGCCCGCCTGCTGGCACCCAACCTGTAGGCCAGCGTACTGGCACGGCTGTAGGACGGCAGCGCCAGCACCCATTTATTTACAAAATCACACCGCGTTTTACCTCGCGGTGCGTTTCCTTTTGCCGGGCCGGGCGTTAATCAGTGCAGGGCAGCTGATGTTGCCCAGCGTTCCGGTCAGGCCAGCACTCAGCCAGCCGCACCGGGTCGCTCCAACAGATACGAAAGAGGAGCTAAGCCATGAACACCACACTGAACAACCCCACCCCCGGCCAAATGCCGCAGCCCGTGCCGACGACCACCAACAGCAAACCGCTGTGGGCGGCTGTTGGAATTTTGGGCGTGGCGGTGCTGGCCATGGGCGGCACCATGCTGTACCAGGGCCGCCCCGCCGCGCCCGTCACAGCGGTCACCGCCCCGGCTGACATGTCTAAAGACGCCACCAAGCTGGCCTTGAACTCGCCCGCAGGTTCAGCCACCGCCGCCGATGACCTGGCTGAAAAGCCGGCCGTGGTGCCCGCCAAGCCCGCGCCAGCCCCGGTGAAAAAAGTTGTGCAAACGCACAAGCCCGTTGCTGCACCGACCTATTCCAGCGCCAACAGCGGCCCCACTTACAGCCCGGCGCCCGTGCAGCAGGTATGTGCTTCCTGCGGCACGGTGGAATCCGTCACGCCGGTGCAGCGGTCCACCAAAGCTGAAGGCCCCGGCCTGGGTGCGGTAGCCGGTGGCGTCCTCGGCGCGGTGCTGGGCAACCAGGTTGGCCATGGCAACGGCCGTGCAGCGGCCACCGTGCTGGGCGCGGTGGGCGGTGGTTTTGCAGGCAACGCGATTGAAGGCAACATGAAAAAAGTTACCGTCTATGAGGTCGGTGTGCGCATGGAAGACGGCTCACGCCGCAACGTTGAAATCTCCCAGGCCCCTGCTGTTGGCAGCCGCGTGACGGTGGAAGGCAGCAACCTGCGCTACCGCTAAGCGCCACGCCGCGCGGCGTCACAGCGCGGTCATCATGCCCCGCGAGACTTTCGGCTTTACGCCCAGAAAGTCTCGCCCCATGACCTCTTCCCCGTTTTCCTTCACTGCGCTGGCCCTGCTGTCGGCACTGGCCCTGTCCGCCTGCGGTGGCGGTGATGACACCGTCACACCGCCTGCAGCCGCGCCAGTTGTCACTGAGCGCTCGGTCGCCTCGCTGCGCCTGATTGGCCAGCAGGTCCTGCCGCGCCGGGTGGAGTTTGGCGGCACGGTGGTCGGCGGCTTGTCCGGCATTGACTACGACGCGGCCAACAACCGCTATGTGCTGGTGTCCGACGACCGCACCACCACCGACTCGGCCAACGCCCCGCGCATGTACTTTGCCAACCTGGCGTTTGACGTGAACACCTTCAGCGGCGTGACGCTGGCGTCGACCTTCACGATGAAGCAGCCCAATGGCAGCGTCTACCCCAAGGTGCCTGACGTGTTGGCCGCGGACCCGGAATCGGTGCGGTTTGACCCGGTCACCGGCAACCTGCTGTGGGTCAGCGAAGGCCAGCGCACCGTCTCTGCCACGGCCCCCGCCACCAATGTGTTGATCCAGCCTTTTGTGCGGGAGATCACCCCCACCGGCACCCATGTGCGGGAGTACACGCTGCCCGCCAACTTCCAGATCGCCGCCACCGACACCGGCCCGCGCGGCAACACCGTGTTCGAAGGCTTGACCGTCACGCCGGACCGCAGCAAAACCGTGGTGATCGCCGAAGGTGCGCTGTTTCAGGACGGGGCTGCGCCCACGGTGACCACGGGCGCCACGTCCCGCATCACGGTGTTTGACCGCGCCACTGGCGTGGCCAGCGCCCAGTACGCCTACCCGATCGAGCGGGTGCAGGCCACCCCGGTGCCCGCCGACCAGTTCACCGTCAACGGCCCGACCGAGATACTGGCTGTGACCAACACCAAGTTTTTGGTGCTGGAGCGCAGCTTTTCCGTGGGGGTAGTGGGCAACCAGGTGCGCCTGTACGAGGTGGACATTTCAAACGCCACGAACGTGTTGAACACGGCGGCGCTGACCGCTGCCAATGCCACCCGCGTGACCAAACGCCTGGTGCTGGACTTTGAAACCCTGAAGACCCAGCTCGGCGGCATCGCCAACCTCGAAGGCCTGACTTTCGGCCCCAAACTGGCCAACGGCCGGGACTCGCTGGTGGTGGTGGCCGACGACAACTTCCCCACCGCTGCCTCGGCGACCGACTTCAACCAGTTTCTGGTGTTTGAAGTGGTGCCGCAGTAAAATCGGCAACACCAGCGCGTCAGAGCCGGGTGACCGGCACCGCCACCCCGACCACGTCACCCTCGGGTGACAGGGTTTGCGCGGTGGTGGACAAAAAGTCGCCACTGGCGTGGCGCGCACCGACCTGCATGTCCACCTGCACCCGCAGCGACAAGGCGGGCCGGCCCTGCACCACCGGCACCTGCCAGTCAAACGGCACGCGGCACTTCGGGCCAATGCTGACCTGGGTCAGCGTGGTGGTGGCCACCAACGTGGACGGCCTGTCTTGCAGTGACACGTCACGCAGCTCGATGGTGATCTGCCTGGCCACGCTGGCCGGGGCGTCGGCCGGGAATTCAACAGCCCCCTGAATACGCCGGGTGGTGGTCATGAATCTTCTCCTTGGATGGGCGGGGTGGGCGGGTGTTCAGTGTGCCCGTGTACTGGCGGCCGCCAGATAGTCAGCCATCGCCTTGGCAATCGGCAAGCCGGTGCGCTGCTCCACAAACAGCCACTGCCCCGCTGGGTTCACCTCCAAAAACACGTACTCCCCGGCGTCGGTGCGGCGCATGTCGATGGCCCCGTACACCAGCCCCAGCCGGTGTTGCAGCTGTCGCAGCTGGTGCTGCACGGGCTCGGGCAGGGTCACGGGGGCCACTTTGGCCTCGCCCACCACCATGCGCATGTCCACCTCGTAAGAGGTCTGGCGGGCGTCGATTTCGGCCGCAAAAATGGCGTCGCCCACCATGGTGATGCGCAAGTCCACCCCGGGGATGTATTCCTGAAAAATCACCGGGGCCAGGCGCACCAGGTCCAGCCGGTCCAGGTCCTCCTGCTCCACCAGCCGGGTCTCGCGCCAGTCCTGAATCGCCGCCAGAAAGGCCTTGAACACAACCTTGGCCGGGCGCACGCTGTCGATGAAGGCCCGCGCGGCCTGGGCGTTGGTGGTGACCAGCGTGCGCGGCAGCTTCAGCCCCAGCGCCTGGGCCACGCTCCACTGGTAGGGCTTGTGGTGCGCGGCTGCGTCGGCCAGGTGGGGGTTCATCCACGGGCAGTGCAGCGACTCCAGCATGCCGTGCATGGCCTGGGCGGTTTCACTTTGCGCGAAGGCGCTGCGTTCGCCCTGGCCCACAGCCGGGTCCACCGCAAAGTTGGACACCCGCCGCCACCACACGGCGCGGGTGTCCGCCAGGTTCACCTGCCGCCCCTCATGCGCCATCCAGAAGGCTGGCGGGCCCGCGCCGCCCCAGCTGAACTCAATGGCGCGTTGGGACGGAAACTCCGCCAGGTCGATCTGCACCACCTCATGGCCGCCCTGCACCAGGTGCGCCACCACCTGCGCCGTGTGCTCCTCGTCCGGGTAGGACACCACCAGAATCACCGGGTGGCCCCGGCGGTTCCCGCCTTGCTCACGGTTGCCCCTGCAGCTGGTTGAGGGCCTGCAGCGACAGCTCGTAGGCTTCGGCCAGCGCGTCGGCCTGTTGCTGCGCCTCGGTGTGAGCGGCGGCCAGCTGCTGCACCTGGCTCATGGCGTCGGCCAGCGGGTCGCTGGGTGCATAGCGGCTGGCACCGGCCAGCACAAAGGGGACCTGCCCGGCGTCAAACCCGGGCCGGGGCCCCGGAAACCCACCGCCCGGAAAGCCCGGGTCGCTGGCCACTTCCTTGATCGTGATCGGGTCCCGGATGGGGTCTTTGCGCACCTCCTTGAGGGTGATCGGGTCTTGAATCGGGTCCTTTCGGATTTCCTTGACGGTGACGGGGTCGCGAATCGGGTCCTTGCGCACCTCCTTGGCGGTGCCAATCGGGTCGCTGATCGGGTCTTTGGCCACTTCCTTGATCGTGGGCCGCAGGTCCGGGTACATCAGGCGCACACCGTTGATGTCCCCGGCCGACAAGCCGCTGCGCTGCCCCATCGTGACACCCGCCGGCAGGGGCTGGCGCGGCACGATGGTGGCCTGCCCGTTGATGGAAAACGCGGTGGCGGGGTAGTGCATCACCGAGCCAAAGTCATAAGCGCCCAGGTCGTCGCCGTCCGAGATCTGCTGGTTGAAGTTGTGCTGCATGGCCGGGTCAATGTTGGCAAAAATCACATTGATGAAGCTGTTGCGGTCTTCCCGGCTTTGCTCGTGCCACAGGCCCACGGTGTGGCCGATCTCATGGATGGCGTTGCCCAACGTGCAGTTGGGGCCTAGCGTGATGTTTTGCGCCCCGCCAATGCGGCCCACCCGCGACGAGCACCCGCTGCCGGGCACAAACCGCACAAAGTCCGCCTCCCCGGCGCGCGCCGTGAAACGAATGCCCGTGTTGGCCTGCCAGTGTGCAATGGCGTCGGTGACCCGCTGCGGGTTGGGCAGCGCCGGATCAATCTCAAACGGAATGCGCCCACCGACCCAGCGAAACTGTTGCCCCGTGATGCCCACCGACATCAGCACCGGGTTGCCGCCCTCGTCGGCCTGCATGTCCGCCACCGAGCCCAGCACGATGTCGCCCTCAAACATCGCCTCGCCGTCCACGTCCGCGTAGTGCAGCCACTTGTTGCTGAACGTCGCCCCACTGATCAGCGCGGTGCCGAAGATCGGCCCCGACCGACACTCGCAGGCGTCGTCCTGCGGGCCGTCCGGCAGGCCAGCGGTGGGCGGGTTTTTTCCTTTGGAGTCCGAACGTGAAGCCATGGTCAATCCTTCGTGGGGGTGCAGGACAAGGCAGAAAGGCGCCCCCTCTTCCTGCGTTAAAAGGGGGCTTTTTCGGCATTTTTTGCGAACAGAAGTATTCAATGCCGACGCGTGGACGCATCAAACGCCGATTTGCAAACAGCGTCAACCGCCAGGCCCCGCGATGTGGGCCGCTTTAACAGTTGGTAGCGTTTGTTTGCTGTTCTTACGGCGATTTCTGGGGAGTGGCGCAGCTCGCGGCCTGTACCGGCGTAGGCGCCTGACCCTCCCGCGTGTATGAGCCCCGGGTTGCGAGAACGGCAACTCTCTTCAGTATCCGGCGGCTTGCCACAAGCCACAGCCAGATCAAGGACTAGGCCGTGCTTTTCGAAGCGGATTGGACGGCAGGCGAGAAAGCTTGCCCGCCATCAAGAACGCAATAGCGAAGAAGCGATCAGTGGTGCTGACCACGGTGGTAGCGTGGGCTGATGCGCAGGACCTGTAAGTAGCCAACGGCACGGACAAACGAACAAGGTTGGTGTTGGTACAACAAGACAACGGCAATCCGGATGTCGTTAATGCTGCTTTTTAACGGTATCCACCGTAACCAAGCCAACACTAAGATGGCGGTTTTGCTCACCTCTTGTTTGGAATACCCATGTTGGACTGGTCCCGCGAAGAGGTAGAAGCCATTGTGGCGGACTACCTGCAAATGTTGACACTGGAGTTAACCGGACAGCGATACAGCAAAACCGAGCATCGAAAAAGGCTACAGCAGAAGCTACAGGGTCGAACAGAAGCCGCGATTGAATTCAAGCACGGCAATATCACTGCAGCCATGATGGATCTTGGATTCATGGGCATTCCTGGATACCGACCGCGCGGCAACTACCAAGCCTTATTAGCCACCGTTGCTGCCGATCAAATCCGAAACCAGCCCACACTGGACAGTGCTGCGCTTGCGGCGGTGCAATTGCCTGCAGCCGTGCCATCTGTGATTGACTTCACCAAGGTTAAAACGCAAGCGCCCCAGAAGCAAAATCGAGCGACGGAGCCGGTAAACCCGCTTCTCTTTAAAGCTGTGAAACGGGACTATCTTGAACGGGAAGCCCAGAATCAATCGCTAGGGTTGGCTGGTGAAAGATTTGCTGTGCAGTTTGAGCATTGGCGACTCACATCTCTTGGTGAGCATAAATTGGCAGACAGAGTGGAACATGTTTCCCTTTCCAAGGGCGACGGCCTAGGCTACGACGTCCTGTCATTTGATGCCGATGGTAAGGAGCGATTCATTGAGGTGAAAACCACAACATATGGGCGTGACACACCCTTCTTCGTCTCCCGTGGGGAGCTTGCGCTTTCTCGCGGAGCTAAGGATCAATTTCAGCTGTACCGCCTCTTCGAGTTCAGAAAAACGCCTCGCCTTTTTAATCTGTCGGGCTCTCTGGATGTGCATTGCGTGCTGGACCCGGTGACCTACCGCGCAAGCTTCGGTTAAAAAATAGCGGCGGATCCGATGACGGTGGTGCAGGGAAAGCGTAATCAACGGCAGCGAATCCGAAACTGCCGGTCCCGCCGTTCTTTTCGCTGTTGGCTGATCCAGTCTTGCATCTGGCCGCTTTGGGGTTGCCGGGCCATGGCGTCCAGCTGGGTGATTTCGGCGTCGATACGTTTGCATTCATCGGCGTTCGACACGGCAGCGCGCGCGTTGTCGTTGAAGTGGGGCATGGTCGGTGGGACGGCTTTGATTTGGTTGGCTGCGGCCATTTGTTCGGGCGTCAGTCCGGCCAGCAGGTTGTGGTTGGCTTTGGTGATGACCTGCGTGGACCTGGCACCCTGGGCGCAGGCGGCGTCGCCATAGCTGGTGGTGCCGTTGACCACACATTTGGTGACGACACGGGCCCCTTCAGGTATGCCCGCAAGGGGCGCTGGCGTGGGGTCTGTGCGTTGCGGAGCTCGGCTGGGCGATGTGGCGGGGGCGGTTTTCTGCGGGGCCACGCCGGGCACGCGTTCTGGCTGAAGCCATTGGTACACGCCAAACGCCACCGCTAGTGCGATGACCACCCCCAGCACGATGTTTGTCGAACTCAAGGCCACGCGGGTAGGTGGCGGGCTGAAGGGCCGGGGCCTGGCTTTAGGCACGCTCACGACCACATCCGCTGCAGCTCTTTTTCCTTGTCCACCCACTGGTGTTTCAGCGCGCCGCCGACGTGCAGGGCGAACAGCGCGTACAGCACAAAACCGGCCCATTCGTGCAGCGCACCGAAGGCGCCGTGCAGCACCAGCTTGGTGGCGGGGTCCAGGTTCATGATGGCGCTGATGCGGGGCCAGGGCACCAGGCCGAAGAGCTGCATGGGGTGGGTGGCGGCGTCTTTCCAGGCCGAGTCATGCAGCCAGCCGGACAGGGGCATGAGAAAAATCAGCGCATACAGCAGGCCGTGGGCGATGTGGGAGGCGCGGCGTTCCCAGCGGGCGTAGGTGCCAGGCAGCTGGGGTGGCTGGTGCGTGAAGCGCCAGAGCAGCCGCAAGATGGCCAGGCCCAGCACGGTGATGCCGGTGGATTTGTGCGTGTCAATGACCAGGCGAATGCGCTCTTCTGGCACAAAGTCCACGATCCAGATCAGCAGGATGTTGAGGCTGATGAGCAGCGCCACCAGCCAGTGCAGGGCCATGGCGGTGCGGGTGTAGCGGGTGGTGGAAATGGTGGTCATGGTGGGTGGGGTTGTCAGGGAACGACGCGGGGCTTTTCATGTTAAACCCGGCAGCCTGGGCCGGGCCTGTCAACATGCAGTGCCCGACTGGTGCGCACGCCTGCACGCATCCAGCGATGGCCGTGCTGCGTAAGCTCAACACAGCCCTTTTTCCACCCTTGTATCGGAACCGCCTTTTGCCGCATTCCCTTGACTCGTCGTTGCGGGCCGCGTCCCCGCGCTACGCCCCGCCGCCCACGCCGCTACGCAGTGTGCTGATTCACGGCGCGGTGCTGGTGCTGTGGGCGCTGCTGTTGGCGATGGCGTTTCGCTACACGGGGGTGCTGGCCTGGTCCACCGGGGTGGCGTACGTGACGTACGACACGCTGCTGCTGGGGTTTGTGTTCTGGCAAACACGGGGCCTTGCCAAACACCCGCCTGTAGCGCTGGCCGATCAGCCCGCAGCCCGCGCCACGCTGGGCGTGGTGGTGGCCGCCCACAACGAGGCGACGGTGCTGCCGCTGACCCTGGCCGCGCTGCTGGGCCAGACGGACGCACCCGAGCAGATTGTGGTGGCCGACGATGGCTCCACCGACGACACGCCCGGCGTGATGCAGCGCCTGTACGGCTTGATGCCGCCCGCGCTGGATGTGATGAGCCCGGCCAGCCCGAGCCACCCGACGCTGCGCTGGCTGCGCCTGCCCCACGGCGGCAAGGCCACCGCGCTGAACGCGGCCGTCGTGCAGATGGCCACTGACACGGTGCTCACGGTGGACGGTGACACGCTGCTGGAGCCGGACGCGATTGGGGCGGTGCGGCGCGCGTTTTCAAACGAGCCCGCACTGGTTGCCGCCACCGGTGTGCTGGCCCCGGTGTGCCGGCCCACGCTGGGCGGGCGGCTGTTTCAGTGGTTTCAGACCTACGAGTACCTGCGCAATTTTTTGTCGCGGTATGCGTGGATGCAGGTCGGCGGGCTGCTGCTGATCTCCGGTGCGTTTGCGGGCTTCCGGCGGCGGGCGCTGGTCGAGGTGGGTGGTTTTGACACGGACTGCCTGGTCGAGGACTACGAGCTGATCCACCGCCTGCGCCGCTTTTCAACGCTGAATGGGCGCGGCTGGACCACCCGCGTGCTGGGCACCGCCCGTGCCCGCACCGAAGCGCCCGGCACCGTGGGCGCGTTTTTGCGGCAGCGGCGGCGCTGGTTTGGCGGCTTTTTGCAGACGCAGTACTGGTACCGCGACATGGTGGGCGACCCGCGCCACGGCTGGCTGGGCCTGGCGATGCTGCCGGTCAAGGCGATTGACACGCTGCAGCCGCTGTACGGGCTGACGGCTTTCTTCTTGCTGCTGTACTACCTGCTCAATGGCTCGCTGGGGGTGCTGGCCCCGGTGGGCGGGGTGATTGGCGCGAAGATCGTGCTGGACCTGGTGTTTCACCTGTGGTCTGTCCACCTGTACCGGCGCTGGGCGCAGGCGGCGGGCGCGCCCCGTGTGGGGTTTGGGCTGGCGCTGCTGGCCGCGCTGGTGGAGCCCTTCACCTTTCAGATCCTGCGGCACCTGGGCGCGGCCTGGGGCTGGGGCTACTTTTTGACGGGCGCACGCCACTGGGGCCGCCAAAGCCGGGGCGGTTTGCTGCCCCCGGGTTGAAGCTTGGGGCTTACTTCTTGTCCGGCAGCTCGATCTTGACTTCCAGCACGTCCAGGTTGCCGTCGCGTTCGAGGTTGACCTTGATGTCGTCCGGGTCGATGTTGATGTACTTGGAGATCACCGCGATCAGGTCGCGTTGCAGGGCGGGCAGGTAGTCGGGCTGGTGGCTGTCGCGGCCTGAGCGCTCGTGCGCCAGGATGATCTGCAGCCGCTCCTTGGCGACGCTGGCGGTTTTTTTCTTTTCGCCCAGCAAAAAGGACAGGAATGAGGCCATGGCGGTTTATTTCCCTCCAAACATGCGTTTGAAAAAGCCGGGTTTTTGCGCGTCGATGAACCGCAGCGGCTTGTCCACCTCGCCCAGAAAGCGGTCGATCACGTCCTTGTAGGCCTCGGACACATCGCTGCCTTCCATGTGCACGGCGGGCACGCCCTGGTTGGACGCCTGCAGCACCGCTTCGGACTCGGGAATCACCCCGATCAGCTTGATGCGCAGAATGTCCTTGATGTCGTCGAGCGACAGCATTTGCCCCTGGTCCACGCGGCTGGGGTTGTAGCGGGTGATCAGCAGGTGCTCCTTGATCGGCTCCAGCCCGTCGATAGCGCGTTTGGTTTTGCTGGCCAACATGCCCAGAATGCGGTCCGAGTCGCGCACGCTGGACACCTCGGGGTTGGTCACGACCAGCGCCTCGTCGGCAAAGTGCATGGCCATCAGCGCGCCGGTTTCAATGCCTGCGGGTGAATCACAGACGATGTACTCGAAGTCCATCGCGGCCAGGTCGGTCAGGATTTTCTCGACGCCTTCCACGGTCAGTGCGTCCTTGTCACGGGTTTGCGACGCGGCCAGCACGTACAGGTTGCTGCACTGCTTGTCTTTGATGAGGGCCTGGTTGAGTGTGGCTTCACCCTGAATGACGTTGATCAGGTCATACACCACGCGGCGCTCGCAACCCATGATGAGGTCCAGGTTGCGCAGGCCCACGTCGAAGTCGATCACGGCGGTTTTGTGCCCGCGCAGTGCCAGGCCGGTGGCAAAACTGGCGCTGGTGGTGGTTTTGCCCACGCCGCCCTTGCCGGAGGTGACCACAATGATTTTTGCCATGAGATGCGAGTCCTTTTCTAGATACAGGGGTAGCGGTGTTGACGCTGAATGGGGTGACGTTCGGTGTCGATGCTGGAGATTAACTGGAGAACGGGCAATTAACCTAGCTGACCATGGGGCTGATGACCAATTTATCACCGTCCTCGTTGGCCACCAGCCGCACCTGGCCCGGTTTGCCCTGCACGTCGGCGGGCAGGGGCGTGTCGCTGGTGCGGTACACGCCGGCAATGCTCAGCAGCTCGGCGTCCAGGGCGAGTGAAAAAATCCGGGCGTCGGTGTTGCCGCGCGCCCCGGCAATGGCCTTGCCGCGCAGCGGGGCGTAGACATGGATGCTGCCGTCGGCAATCACCTCGGCCCCGGGGTTGACCATGCTCAGCACGACCAGGTCCCGGCCCCGGGCGTACACCTGCTGGCCGGAGCGCAGGGGCTTGTCCACCACCAGTGCGCCAAGCGGGGTGATGACGTCTGGCGGCGCGGCAGCCGGTGCGGCGCTGGCCGTGGGCGGGCTGGGCACACGCGCTTGCAGCACCTGCGCGTCAGCGGCGGCCACCAGCCCGGCGGCCAGCGCGTCGGCCATGTGGACGGCGCTGCCGCCTTTGACGGCCAGCGGCTGGAGCTGATGCTGGCGCAGCAATTGCGTCAGGGCCAGGAAGTCGATGGGGGCGTCGGCGTCGGCACTGCTGGCCAGGGGTGACAGATCAATGACCAGCGGGTCTTGCTCGAAAAAATTGGGAATGTCGTCAAAGCGCTGGGCCAGCTCACGGGCCAGCCGCTGCAGGTCCGCCGAGCGCAGCAGCAGCGCCACCAGCGGCAGGTTCGCACTTTTGATCTCAAACGAGGCGGAAGGCGAGGTTGAGGAGGCTGCGGTCATGGGTGGGGGGCTTTGTGGTGGCAAGGCGTTGAAGACGGGGGATTTGCACTGATGTAGAGCCATGGTGGCCACACCCTTCATGCCGCCAACCGCGTTGGTTTTGTTAACTTTTGTATCCAAAAATCCATGAACATCCGACTCTTGGCGATTGTATCTGTGCTGTTTCACACCTATGTCGGGGCGCGGCTGCTGCCCGGGCTGGCGGGCAGCGTCTGGGCCGTTGGCGGCTTGACGGCGCTGCTGGTCACGTCAGCCCTGGTGATGCCGCTGGGGCTGGGCCTGGGCATGCGGTCCAGCCACGGGCTCCGGCCGCTGCGCACGGTGCTGCTGACCTGGGCCGGGCTGTTGTTCATGGGGCTGTTTTCGTCCCTGCTGGTGCTGACGCTGCTGCGGGACGCCAGCTTGCTGGTGCTGTGGGCGGTGGGCCTGGCCTGGCCCGCTGTGGCGGCGCCTGATTGGGCCGCCACCAGCGCTCAGGCGGTGCCGCTGCTGGCGCTGGCGGTCACGGTGTGGGGCTTTGTGAACGCGCGGCGCACCGCCGCGGTGGTGCGGGTGGACGTGCCGGTGGCCGGGCTGGCGACGGCGCTGCACGGCTTCACGCTGGCGCAGATCAGCGACATCCATGTCGGCCCGACGATTCGCCGCGCCTACCTGCAGCGCATCGTGCAGCGCGTCAATGCGCTGGGGGCCGATGTGGTGGCCGTGACGGGCGATCTGGTCGATGGCTCGGTGCCCGAGCTGGCCCAGCATGTGGGGGCGCTGGCCGGGCTGCAGTCGCGCCACGGCACCTTTTTTGTCACCGGCAACCATGAGTATTATTCCGGCGCCCACGCCTGGGTGGACGAGCTGCGGCGCATTGGCCTGACGGTGCTGCTCAATGAACATGTGGTGCTGCACACCCACCAGGCTGGTCACCCGCCCACGCCGCTGGTGCTGGCCGGGGTGACCGACTTCAACGCCGACCACTTCGACCCCGCCCACCGCAGCGACCCGGCCGCTGCCCTGCACGGCGCACCCGCAGGCGCCTTGCGGGTGCTGCTGGCCCACCAGCCGCGCAGCGCGGTGGCCGCCGCCAGCGCCGGGTTTGACCTGCAAATCTCCGGCCACACCCACGGCGGGCAGTTCTGGCCGTGGAATTTGTTTGTGCCGCTGCAGCAACCTTTCACCGCCGGGCTGAACCGCCTGCACAACCTCTGGGTCTACACCAGCCGGGGCACCGGCTACTGGGGGCCACCGAAACGCTTCGGGGCGCCTTCTGAAATCACGCTGCTGCGGCTGGTGACGGCCGATTGAGGCCTTCAGCAGGCCTGCACCCCCCGTCTGGAAGGAAAAAAGTCATTAAAAGTGCCTCCAGCCTAGGTGTTTAAATCCTGCTGCGCTATGAATTTAATAGTAAACGAGATGAAGGCAGGCACAAAAAAGCCACCCGAAGGTGGCTCGTTCTGGCGCGGTGAAGGCGGCTCAGATGTAGTTGCGCTGGTAGGCGCGCAGCATCGAGGTGCCAAACTTCAGCGCGTTGGGGGCGGTGGTGAAGGGGGCAGCGGAGCCAGCCACCGGAATGCGCGAGTTGTCCAGCTCGCCTTCGTAGCGGGTCATGGCGGACTGCAGATCGTTCATCACGCGGGCGTCGGTGCGGGCAATGGCCCACAGGCGCTGGTCAGCCTTGGCGTCGGCCACGGCGCGGGACCAGCTGTCCAGGCCGCTGATGATGCTGACGGCCAGCGTGCGGGTGGCACTGGCAAACACGGCCAGCACCACAAAGGCCACAGCCCACAGAGCCATCCAGACCACCAGCATGTGGCCTTCAGCCACAGTGTCCATGACCTGGTAGGCCACCACCATCACTGCCGCCGCCATGGCCGACAACAACAGGGTTGACAGGCCGCGTGAGCCTGAAAAACTGCGGCGTGCTTGCTGCGCCGCTTCAATTGCCGACTCAACACGGGCAACGCCAGGATGCTGGGTGGAATAGTCGAGGTGAACGAAGCTGGTCATGATGAAAACCTTGTGGGTTGATGTGTAGTCGATGCGAAATAGCACCGGGTAGAAGAATCATAGGGTTAACACTGATGCTATTCAACTTTATCTTTATGATGATAGTTATTCACAGCATTAATAACCAAGCCGCTCTGTGACCCCCCTTCGCCCACCACCCGCCGCGCTGAACTTCCGCACGCTGGACCTGAACCTGCTGCGCGTGTTTGACGAGGTGATGGCCGAGCGCAGCCTGACCCGCGCCGCACGCAACCTGTCGCTGACCCAGCCTGCCGTGAGCAATGCGCTGCGCCGCCTGCGCGACACGCTGGGGGACGAGCCGGTGCAGCGCAGCGGCCAGGGCATGGCGCCCACCGCGCGGGCGCTGAGCCTGTGGCCCACGGTGCGGGCAGCGCTGGAGCAGCTCGAAGCGTCGTTGGCGCCGAATGACTTTGTGCCGATGGAGGCCACCGACACCTTTGTGCTGGCCATGGCCGACGCCACCGCCGCCGAGCTGGTACCAGGGCTGATCGACATCCTGGAGCGCGAAGCCCCGGGCGTGTTCATGCGCGTGGTGCCGCTGACCACCCGCGACCCGCGTGCGCTGCTGGAAGCACAAAGCTGCGACCTGGCGCTGGGCTACTTCCCCTCAGTGCTGGCCGATTTGACGGCGCGTGAGCAGTCCGGCGAGGCGGTGGCGTTTTCCCACCTGCGGCTGTACGGCGGGGAGTATGTGTGCGTGATGCGCAAAGGCCACCCGCTGGCGGCCGGGCCGCTCACGCTGAACCAGTTCTGCGCGGCGCGCCACATGCTGGTGAGCTTTTCCGGGCGCCCCTACGGCTTCATTGACGAGTCACTGGCCTCATTGGGCCGCGAGCGCCAGGTGGTGCTGACGGTGAACCAGTTCTTCACCGCAGGCCGGGTGGTGGCCAACTCCAACTTGCTGACGGTGCTGCCGCGCCACTTCGTCAGCGTCACGGGCATTGAAGATCAACTCGTGCTGCAGCCGCTGCCGTTCGAGGTGTCGCCGGTCCACGTCGAAGCCGTGTGGCACCACCGGCTGGAGCAGCGCAGCGCCCATTTGTGGCTGCGCCAAGCGGTGATGCGGGCAGCCGAGCGGGCGTTTGCCGCCGGAGCCTGAACCAACACGGGGCGGGCGGCAGGGCATGGTTTTTGCTAAACGAGGGAGCGCAATCACTTCCTTGTTTTGTCCATGGAGAAGCCCCATGCCCTTGCCCTCCCACTCCGCCCTGCCGTCAAAGCCGTCACGTCGTTTGGCCCTTAAAACCCTCGCTGCTGGCACAGCCGCCGCGTGTTTCCCCGCCTGGGCAGCCTGGCCGGACAAGCCGATCAAAATTGTGGTGACCTTCCCCGCCGGGGGCGCCAGCGACATCGTGGCCCGGGTGATGGCCGAGCAGCTGGGCAAAAAGCTGGGCCAGGCGGTGGTGGTGGACAACCGGCCCGGCGCGGGCGGCAGTGTGGGCGGGCTGGTGGTCACGCAGGCCGCAGCCGACGGCTACACCCTGATGCTGAGCAACTCCACACCGGTGTCGATTGGCCCTTTCGCGCTGGACAAGCAACCCTACGACCCGATCGAAGGCTTCACCCACATCGCGCTGATTGGCAGCGCCCCCTGTGTGGTGATGGCCAACCCGGCTGCGCCGATCAAGACCATGGCGGACCTGGAAGCGCTGGCGCGCAAGTCCGGGCGGCTGGACTTTGCCTCGGGCGGGCCCGCGTCGATTGGCCACATCTACGGCGAGCTGATGAAAAAAGCCATGGGCGTGAACCTGGTCCACATCCCCTACCGGGGCGGCGCACCCATGACCACCGACCTGATCGCCGGAGTGGTGCCCGTGGGCATCGACGTGCTGACGGCCTACGTGCCGTACTTCAAGTCGGGCCAGCTGGTGCCGGTGGCGGTCACGTCGGCCACCCGCTCACCGCTGGTGCCTGACGTGCCCAGCGTGGTCGAGTTTGGCTACCGCAAGCTGGTGCTGGACAACTTTTTTGGCCTCAGCGGCCCGGCCAAAATGCCGGCCGACGTGGTGGCGCGCCTGAATGCGGCCTGCAATGAGGTGCTGGCCAGCGCCGAGGTCAAAAAGAAAATGCTGGACCTGGGCATCACCACCACCCCGGGCAGCCCGGCGGCGTTCAGTGGTTTTGTGCGCGACCAGGTCGCCGCGCTGGCCCCCACGGTCAAGGCCGCCGGGGTCAAGCTTTGAAACCGCTCAGCGCACCACGCTGAGGTAGGCGCGGGCGGCGTCGCGCAGCTCCTGGGCGCGGTAAGGGTCACGGCCCGCACCGGCTTCGGCGCGTTCCAGCAACTGGTGGGCCACGCCATCAGCGGCGTGCTGGGCCAGCGCGCCATGGGCGGCGGCTTGGGTGGATGAAGCGATGGCGCGCTGGGCGCGGTTGAAAAGGCTGAACATGGCCGGTCCGCCTGGTGGGCGGTCAAAAGTTTCGGTACGCTTAGATTAAGGGTTTTCCCTAGGGTTGCAAGAGGCCTGGGGCGGGTTCTTCATGCCGCGATGGCATGGGCGGGGGTGCTGGGGCGCATGGCGGCGGCCCGGCGACAATTCGGCGGGTGAACCTTCAACTCCTTTCTGACCTGCACCTCGAATCCAACCCGCACTTCAGGGCCACCCCCCTGCCGGGCGCGGACCTGCTGGTGCTGGCGGGCGACATTGGCTCCTACCAGGGCGGCTCCAAGTTGAGCGAGCTGGGCGTGGCTGACTTTGGCCTGCAGCAGTTTTCACCACTGCCCGTGGCCGCTGGCGGCGCGGCCTGGCCCACGCCGGTGCTGTTTGTGCCGGGCAACCACGAGTACGACGGCCTGGACTTTGACGAGGCCCACGCCCGCCTGCAGGAAACCTGCGCCCGCCTGGGGCTGATCTGGCTGGAGCGGCAAACCGTGGTGCTGGGCGGCGTGCGCTTTGTCGGCTGCACGCTGTGGACTGACTTTGACGCGCTGAGCACGGACGCGGCCCGCAGCGCGCCCGGTGGTGCCATCACATTGGCCGCGCAGCTGAAGGCGCGCGACAAGGCGTTTCGCGCCGCCAACTTCTACCTGAAGAAAAACCACAGCCTGCGCGGCGGGCTGCCGGTGCTGGCCGAAGCGCTGCGTGAAGAGGGCCTGGCCAGCCAGGCGTGGCTGCGGCAGGCGCTGGCCGTGCCCTTTGATGGGCCAACGGTAGTGGTTACTCACTTTGCGCCCAGCCTTTTCAGCGCCGACCCGCGGTACGGCTTGACGCCGGGCACAGCCGGGTTTTGCAATGCGCTGGACGAGCTGCTACCGCTGGCCGACGTGTGGCTGCACGGGCATTTGCACTGCCCGCAAAACTACGTGCGCGGCGGCTGCCGGGTCGTGGCCAACCCGCTGGGCTATGCCCGCAAAGGGGAGCAGATCGCCTTTCGCGCCGACGGGGGCGTGCGGGTGCCAGCGCACAAGCGGGTGGCATAACGCTATCATTTAAATAGCGCGACCGGCAATCAAAGCCTTGGCTGGTGGCCTGTTTTACTGATTTTTGACTGGTTTCAACCGGTTTTTGGCTTCAACGGGCGTTCAAACCGTCAAAACAGGTGCTCAGCACCAGCTGCACGATCTCTTCGTCACTGTGCTGGCCGCCCAGCTTCAGGAACTCGGGCACCGGGTCACAGGCGCGGGCGTACAGGGTGTACAGCACCAGCAGCGGCGGCAGGCGGGCGCTCAGGGTGCCGTTGGCCTGGGCCGCTTCGATCCAGCCGCCGATTTGGTCGCTCACCCGCATCAACGCGTCCAGGTAGTCGTTGCTGGCCAGCAGCGCGGCGCGCAGGGTGGAGTTTTCACTCGGCAGGCTAGGCATGCGCCCGGCCAGGCGGGCCAGCATCATCCAGCGCACCACGGCCTTGAGCTGGTCCAGCGGCGCGGCCTGCGCCGACGCGTTGGCCAGGGAGTCCAGAAAGTCCTGCGCCTGGCCCAGCACCCGCACCATGCCGGCGGCGGCCAGCTGCTCCTTGCTGGAGAAGTGCTTGTACAGGCTGGCCTTGGCAATGCCGACATTGGCCGCGACCTGGTCCATGGTCATCAGGTCAAAGCCCTTTTCGGCCAGCAGGCGGTTGGCGGCCTCGACGATGGCGTCTTCACGGGCCTGCAGCATCTGGGTCTTGAACGACACCTGCGCCGCGCGCGCGCCCGGTCGGGCAGGGCTTTTGGCGGGGCGGGTAAACGGGGTGGCGGCTTGGGGCATGGCTCAGTTTAGGCCAGATTGGCGCGGCGCGGTCGGCCCATGTTTTTTATGAATGCCACGTTCAGAAGGTTACTGACGCGTTCACTCTTGCCGCCCAGCCACACAAACTGACAGCGGCTGCACCTTGTTTCAATTGAAGCGTTGCAAGGCGCCCGCTTTGCCTGTAGCTTGTGAAACGTCAGGGGCAACCCTGATGCCGTCCCGGCCTAGAGCGCATCAACAGGAGCGTGTCATGGACTTCAAAGCCCCTTCTATGTCTTACGTCGCTTACATCGGTGCATGGTTGCTGGCGGCAACCGTGGCGTTCTTGCTGGCGTTTGCCACGCCCACCGAGTCACGTGTGATGGGCCAGTTGCCCACCTTCGTCTCACACAACCTCAAACAACAGCCTGTCGCCTTGCCTCAGGGCCTGCCGTCCGACCGCACGCTGGCGCTGATCACCTTCAAACGCGGCCAGCGCCCGCAGGTCGATGGCTGGGTGAACTGGGTCAAGAACCTCAACCTGGCCGCGCCAGACGCCATCAACTGGATGCGCGTGACCGTGGTGAACGACCCCGGCACCGAAGGCGCACGCGGTGAGGTGTGGAGCCGGCTGCTGGAAAAATACCCTGGCGACGCCGAACGCGCCAACTTTGTGCCGGTGTTCACCGACCACGCCAGTTTTGTGCGCGCCTCGGGCTTCAGCGGCACCGACCAGGCCATGGCCGTGGTGCTGAACCGCCAGGGCGACGTGCTGGCCCGCGCTGAAGGCCCGTTTGACGCAGACAAGGCCCAGTCGCTGCTGGAGACGCTGCAGTCCACCGCGTTTTAAGCCCTGAACGTGGACTCAACCTCAGACCGTCAGTGAATCCCCGGCTGCCTGTTTGAGGGCATGGGTCAACGCGTCCAGCACGTCGGACTCCAAGTTCCAGCAGTGCCAGTAGAGCTGGATGGGCAGCGCAAAGTCAGGGGCGACGTTGACCAGGCGGCCCTGATCGATCAAGGGCTGCGCCAGCAGGCGCGGCAGCACACTGACCCCCCAACCCGCGAGCACGGCCCGCACCTGGCCTTCGGATGACGGCACGAACAGCTGGTTCAGCGTGACGCGTTTGAGGCCAAAGGCCTTGCTGACAAATTCGCTTTGCATGTCGTCCTTGCGGTTGAAGGCGACAAACGGCACGCAGCGAAAGTTGTGCGCGGTCAGGGTGCTGGCTTCGGCGTTCAGCCGGGTCTGCGCCAGCTCGGCGCTGGCCACGGCCACGTAGTCCATCGCGCCCAGCGGGGTGATCTTGCAGCCGCGCAGGGCCTGCTTGAGGGTAGTGACGCAGCCCAGCACCTGGCCTTCGCGCAGCCATTCGTGGGTGAAGTCCTGGTCGTCGGTGATGATTTCCA
This sequence comes from Polaromonas sp., assembly GCA_046154065.1. GTDB lineage: Bacteria > Pseudomonadota > Gammaproteobacteria > Burkholderiales > Burkholderiaceae_C > Polaromonas. Next base: position 33,729 of record JBJXEI010000087.1, read on the forward strand.
TCGGCAGGCCCTGCTGCGCCAGTGGTGTCAGCGCGGGCAGCGCCCAGGTGGCGATGCTGTCGGCGTTGATGGCGATTGAAATGCGCTCTTCTTCCCGCGCGCCGCCCAGGGAGCTGGGGGCCAGCTCCTTGAGGTCCCGTTCCAGGTCGGCGCGCAGCAGGCGCAGCATTTTAGTGTGTTTGAGCAGCAGGTTGCCCGCCGACGTGGGCTTGAGCGGGCGGCTGCGCACGATGAGCACGGTGCCGACCTGCGCCTCCAGGGCGCGCAGGCGCTGCGACACCGCCGACTGCGTGATGGACAGGCGCTGTGCGGCGCGCTCAAAGCCGCCCTCCTCCACGATGGCGGCCAGGCATTCGAGGGCGTCGGGGTCAAAAGTGCTCATGATTTCGGGGGGCTGGGTTATTAGCTGGTCTGATGATTCGGCTGACAGTTTAATTTCACTGCTTCAAACGCGCAAGCGCGGGCGCACTGATTCATACTTTCACCGGTGGCAAGAAACTTGCGACCGGGGTGGTATGAACATGGACATGAAGGCGGTGACAGCATGAAAGTTGTGGTTCTGGGCGCAGGCATCATCGGCATCAGCACGGCCTGGCATTTGCTGGAGCGCGGGCACCAGGTCACGGTGGTGGACCGCCAACCGGACGCGGCGCTGGAAACCAGCTTTGCCAACGCGGCGCAGATCTCCGTCAGCTACTGCGAACCCTGGGCCAACCGGGACGCACCGCTGAAAGCGCTGAAGTGGATGTTCAGCCAGGACGCGCCGCTGCTGTTTCGACCGCAGCTGGACCCCCGCCAGTGGCTGTGGGGCTTGAAGTTTCTGGGCCAGTGCAACGACGCGGACTTTGAGCGCAATGTGCAGCAGCTGGTCGCGCTGGGGGCCTACAGCCATTTGGCCCTGAAAGACGTGGTGCGCGCCACCGGCATTGACTACCACCGGCTCGAACGCGGCATTGCCCACTACTACACCGACGCAAAATCTTTCGACACCGCCGGCGACGCCGCCGCGCTGATGCGCCGCTACGGGGTGGAGCGCCGGGTGGTGTCCACCGCCGAGCTGCTGGCCATAGAGCCGGCCTTGACGCCGTTTGCCACGCACATCGTGGGCGGCACCTACACCGCCAGCGACGAAAGCGGCGACGCGCGCGTCTTCACCCAGGCACTGGCCCGGCGCTGTGCCGAGCGCGGGGCCGAGTTGCTGTACGGCCACCGCGTCACGCGAATGGAACGCGTTGATGGCGCTATTAAATCCATAGCGATTCAGGCAATCAACACCTTGGCCGGTGGGCTGAATGACACTAAAACCACCTCCACATTGACCGCAGACGCCTTTGTGGTGGCCTGCGGCTCCTACTCCGCCCCGCTGCTGCGCACGGTGAGCGTGGACTTGCCGATCTACCCCGGCAAGGGCTACAGCGCCACCTTCAAGCTGCTCAAGCCTGAGGCCGCACCCATGGTCAGCATGATTGACGACCACGTCAAATGCGCCATGAGCCGGCTGGGCGACCACCTGCGGGTGGCTGGCACCATCGAGCTGGGCGGCTACGACTTGAGCTTGAGCACACCGCTGGCCCGCGCCCGCTGCGCCCTGCTGGCCCGGCGGGTTGAAGAGGTGCTGCCCGGCGTGTGCGACACGCGCCTGGAGGCCGACGGCGGCACGCCCCACTTCTGGACGGGCCTGCGCCCGGCCACGCCCACCAACATCCCCTACATCGGCCAGACGCCGGTGGGCAAGCTGTGGGTCAACGCCGGGCACGGCACGCTGGGCTGGACCCACGGCGCGGGCTCGGGCAAGGCGCTGGCCGAGCTGATCAGCGGTGAAAAACCGGCCATGGCCTTCGGTTTCTACGGGTTTTAAGGCGGCGTTGGCGGGCCCACGCCGGGTCGCGGTGGCGTCCTACCGGCATCAAATTGCCAAAAGCGGTATCCTTTGCTGCACTGCAACATTTTCTTGTCAGGTCGTGCACACAATACGCGTCCTGACGGGCAAGGGATACCTCCATGACCAATTTATTCAAAAAAACCCTGCTCAAGGCCACGCAGATGACACGAAGCGGCCACCTGATGGACGCCACGCGGTTGATCCAGCAGGCATTGGCAGGCACGGCCCCGGCGGCGGCCAACGATGCGCAGGTGATGGATGCCGACGTGATCGACGTCGAAGCCCGTGATGTGACGCCGCGCCCTGCGCCCACTCAGCCCACCGCCCAACCGGCCGCCCAGCCGACTGAAACCCCATCGGAGCCCGCCACCCCGCGCGCGCCAGGCCACTTCATTCAAGACGAGTTTGTATTTGCCGGCGCCACCTACCCGTACCGGCTGTATGTGCCCGCCCTGCCACCCGCGGCAGACGGCACACCCGCCGCCATGCCGCTGGTGGTGCTGCTGCACGGCTGCACCCAGAACGCGCTGGACTTTGCCACCGGTACCGCCATGAACGCGCTGGCCAACGAACAAGGCTGCCTGGTGCTGTACCCCCAGCAAACCGCCAAGGGCAACGCCCAGCTGTGCTGGAACTGGTTTGAACCTGGCCACCAGGTGGCCGGGCGCGGAGAGCCCGGCATGATCGCCGCGCTGACCCGCCACATCCTGGCCCAGCCTGCGGGCCACTACCAATCCGCTGGCCAGCCGCAAGGTGTGGCCGATGCCAGCCGTGTCTACATCGCCGGCTTGTCGGCCGGGGGCGCCATGGCCGCCGTGGTGGCGGGCCTGTACCCCGACCTGTTTGCCGCCGTGGGCGTGCATTCGGGCCTGCCGTCCGGGGCAGCGCACGACATGATGTCCGCCTTCAAAGCCATGGGGCGGGGGGCCACCGGCACAGGCGCTGCGGCGTTGCCGACCATCGTGTTCCACGGCAGTGCTGACAAAACCGTGCACCCCGTCAACGGCGACAGCATCAGCGACGCAGCCGCCGCAGCGCTGGGTGATGCGGGCGTGGCGCTGGTGCAAAGCCATGACGCGCCGGACGTTGGCCAGGCCAGCGGCAAATCGGTGAAACGCACCCGGCACAGCGACGCGCAAGGCACGCCGTTTGTCGAGCAATGGCGCGTGGCTGCCAGCCCGCATGCGTGGTCAGGCGGAGACGCCGCCGGGTCTTACACCGACCCGTCCGGCCCGTCGGCCTCCAAAGCCATGCTGGACTTCTTTTTGCAGCACCGCAAAACCTGAAGAGGCCAGGGTGAAGTCACGCGCTTGCCTGACAGCGCCTGGCCGGGTCGGCCGACAGCGCCATGCACGTTGCAGGTGGACAGTACAGGCATGAAACCTGTCCAATCACCCCCCAGCCCACCGTCCACCCCTGCCAAGTCGGCGCAACCCGGGCTGCTGCCCGCCAGCGACGACCTGCCGTTGCCGCATGAGCGCGACCAGTCCACCGACATGACACCTGACACCCAAGACCCGGTGGTCGAGCAAGCCAGCAAGGACGTCAAGCGCGGCCTGCAAGACACCAGCAAAGGCCCGGAGATGGACAAGGCCTACGACAAGCTCAAGCCCTGAGCCCGGTCCGGGTTGATGCCCGCTCAAGGCGGGCGCGTTCCAAATCCCCGTGACGAGATCCCCGTGTCCACACCCGCCACCGGCGCGAGCTTCTCGCTGGTCCAGCGCAGCAGGTCGATCCACATCTGGCGCATTTCCGCGTCCAGCGGCGTGCGCATCGAGTTGGGCAGCTCAATGGTGACCACCGGCACGCCCTTGTGGACGCCGCCGTAATTGCCCAGCGAGCCCGGGAAAATCCCCACCTGGTCCAGGTACAGCCGCCCCAGCCGGGACGGCGGCACCGACGGGCCGTCAAAGTCCAGCACCCCGTAAGGCGCGTGGATGCTGACGATCAGGTTGGGCTGAAAACTCTGCATTTGCTGGTGCAAAAACTGCGACTCGGGCTCTGACAGCGGCTTCGGGCCGGGCCAGCGGCGCGGGTCCTTGCTGGTGCGTTTTTCCCAGTAGATTTTGGCGTCACGCTCCCAGTTGGGCGTGGGAAAGTTGCGGTTCAGGTCCACCCCGTTGGCGTTCACCCGGCGCGGCGGCTGCACCATGATGCCGTCCGGGTTCAGCACCGGCACAAAACGCCAGGCAATGGTTTGCGGCGAATCCGACGGCATTTGCCCAGCCTGTTTGATCCAGTGAAACGCCACCGACGCCGACGACAGCTCGTCCCCGTGAATCGCCCCGACCACCAGCACCCGCAGGTTGGCATTGGGCGGAGCGATGTCGCGCACCCACAGCGTTTGGCCTTTCACCGATCGGGCGGCCGTGGGCTGTAGCTGGGCCGACTCACACAGCTCTTTTTTCAGATTGGGCAGCCGCGCCGCCAGCACCGCGCAGGGCGGCTGGGCGGCTGACACGGCCAGTTTCGGCTCCGCCCCCCAGCTTGATGCGGCCAGCAGCCCCGCCGCGAAGCCAAAAAGCAGTCTGTGGACCCTGAAACGGCGCGCCGTTGAACAAGGGAATGAACGCAGCGTGGGGAGGCAAACAGGCATCGAGCCAGTTTAACGGTCACCTGTGTGCTGACGTGTGAATGGCCTATCGGGTAAATTAGCCCAGATATGTCGTTCCCCGTTTCCCCTTTAGCGAATCCCCTGGCTGCGGTGGCCACC
>JBJXEI010000088.1:0-16785 GCA_046154065.1 Polaromonas sp.
GGAGTTCGCCGGGTGTCATCGTCAGCACCTTATTTGCGGGAAGCCAGCCACCCGACCAGCGTTGCCAGGGCCGCGACGGCCACCACGCCCCACGGGTCGCTCGCATGCCCATGCGAGCCGCTAAAACCTGGCAAATCATGGGCAAATACGGCACACGTGCACACTGGGAGCGCGCCAGACGCTACTAATTTAAGAGCATTTCGAAGGTTCATGGCAGGGTAGAGAGGGGGTTAAACAATCGGTTGGTGCACCGTGACCAGCTTGGTGCCGTCGGGGAAGGTGGCTTCAATTTGAATGTCGGCAATCATCTCGGCAATGCCCTCCATCACGTCGGCACGGGTCAGCACACTGCGGCCTTCGCTCATCAGCTGCGCCACGGTTTTGCCGTCGCGCGCGCCTTCCATCACGGCCGCGCTGATCAGGGCCAGCGCCTCGGGGTAGTTGAGCTTCAGGCCGCGTGCCTTGCGGCGTTCAGCCAGCAGGCCCGCCGTGAAGATCAGCAACTTGTCTTTCTCTCGGGGGGTCAGTTCCATGGTGCCTGCTGCGGTGGTGAGGGGTCAACGGTGCGAAACGATGAGTAGCTATTAATTTGATAGCTATACAGGCAATATATTAATAGGCGACTGGCGGATTGGGCATCAAAAGCAGCTTTTTTATCGTCCAGGGCGGCTCAAACTAGCCATTTGGCGTACATCGTGCATGCGCGGCAAGGCGCTGCCGCGTGGTGGCGCGGTAAGCTCAAATCATCCTTCATCGCCCTCCCATTTCTGAATGACCACGCCTGCAAATTCCACGCCAGTGCCGGTTTCACCGCCGCCCAGCGATGACGCCGCGCCGCCGCTGCAACGCATCATCAAGGTACGGCGGGACTACAACAGCTGGGTCGGCAGTGAAACGATGGAAGACTACGCGCTGCGCTTCACGCCGCAGCGCTTTCGCAAGTGGTCGGAGTGGCGTGTGGCCAACACGGCATTCGGCGCGGCCTCGTTTTTGATTCTGGAGGCGGTGGGGGCCACGCTGCTGGTGAAGTACGGCTTCACCAACGCCTTTTGGGCCATTGTGGCCACAGGGCTGGTCATTTTCATGGCGGGCCTGCCCATCAGCATCTATGCCGCCAAGTACGGCGTGGACATGGACCTGCTGACGCGCGGGGCCGGGTTTGGCTATATCGGCTCGACCCTCACGTCGCTCATTTACGCGTCCTTCACCTTCATCTTTTTTGCGCTGGAAGCCGCCGTCATGGCCTACGCGCTGGAGCTGGCACTGGGCATCGAGCCGCGCTGGGGTTACCTGATTTGTGCGCTGGTGGTGATTCCGCTGGTCACGCATGGGGTGTCCGCCATCAGTCGCCTGCAGGTGTGGACGCAGCCGTTGTGGCTGGTGATGCTGGTGGTGCCGTACGCGGTGGTGCTGTACAAAGCGCCCGACGTGTTCTCCAGCATCACCCGCTACGTGGGGCAAAAAAGCAGCGGCAGCGGGTTTGACCTGACGCTGTTCGGCGCGGCACTCACGGTGGGCGTGGCGCTCATCACGCAGATGGGAGAGCAGGCGGACTACCTGCGCTTCATGCCCGCCAAAACACCGCAGAACCGCTGGCGCTGGTGGGGCAGTGTGCTGGTGGGCGGCCCGGGCTGGGTGCTGCTGGGTGTGGTCAAGATGCTGGGCGGTGCGCTGCTGGCTTACCTGGCCATTGCCAACATGGTGCCCCTGGCGCGGGCTGTGGACCCGAACCAGATGTACCTGGCCGCCTACGAGTATGTGTTTCCCAACTACCAGCTGGCGGTGGCGGCCACGGCGCTGTTTGTGGTGGTCTCGCAGCTCAAGATCAACGTGACCAACGCCTACGCTGGCTCGCTGGCGTGGTCGAACTTTTTCTCCCGCATCACGCACAGCCACCCGGGGCGGGTGGTGTGGGTGGTGTTCAACACGCTGATCGCCTTCATGCTGATGGAGATGAATGTGTTCCAGGCCCTGGGGGACGTGCTGGGGCTGTACTCCAACCTGGCCATTTCCTGGATGATGGCGGTGGTGGCCGACCTGGTGATCAACAAACCGCTGGGCCTGTCGCCCAAGGGCATCGAGTTCAAACGCGCGTATCTGTACGACGTGAACCCGGTCGGCGTGGGTGCGATGGCGCTGGCGTCCACCTTGTCCGTGGCGGCGCACCTGGGCCTGTTCGGGCCGATGGCGCAGGCGTTTTCAGCCGTCATTGCCATGCTGACGGCGTTTGTGGCCGCGCCGCTGATTGCCTGGGCCACCCGGGGCAAGTACTACATTGCCCGAAAGCCGGACACGCCAGCAGACGGCCGCTACCAACGACTGACCCGCTTCACCACGCTGCGCTGCGTGATTTGCGAGCGGGACTACGAAGGCCCGGACATGGCGCATTGCCCGGCCTACCAAGGGGCGATTTGCTCTCTGTGCTGCACGCTGGACGCCCGGTGCGGCGACCTGTGCAAACCCGAGGCGGCGCTGTCGGCGCAGTGGTCGGGCGCGCTGCGCTGGTTGCTGCCGCGCCGCGCCTGGCCTTATCTAGACACCGGGCTGGGGCACTTCCTGCTGTTGATGGGGGTGGTGGTGCCGCTGCTGGCCAGCGTGTTTGGCCTGCTGTACTACCAGCAGATGGACGACGTGCTGGCGGTGGGTGACGTGACCCTGTCGGCCCTGCGCGCCGGGTTTTTGAAGGCTTACCTGGCGCTGTTGGTGATTGCCGGGCTGGTGGCCTGGTGGCTGGTTCTGGCGCACAAAAGCCGGCAGGTCGCGCAGGAAGAGTCGAACCGGCAAACCCACCTGCTCAATGAACAAACCCGTGCACTGCAGCGTGAAATCGACTCTCACCGCATCACCGACGATGCCCTGCAGCAGGCCCGCCAGGTGGCCGAAGCCGCACGCCACGCCGCCGACCAGGCCAACCAGGCCAAAAGCCGCTACATCAGTGCCATCAGCCATGAGCTGCGCACGCCGCTCAACAGCATCCTGGGGTACGCCCAGCTGATGGGTGAAGACGCCGGCATTGCGCCGCACCGCAAGCAGGCGGTCAACGTCATCAAGCGCGGCGGCGAGCATTTGCTCAGCCTGATCGAAGGCACGCTGGACATCGCCCGCATTGAGGCCGGCAAGCTGACCCTGGACATCAGGCCCATGGCCTTTGCCGACTGTGTGCAGGAAGTCGCCAGCCTGTTTGAACTGCAGGCCGACGGCAAGGGCCTGGCCTTTGTGTTCGAGGCCACCGGCCACCTGCCCGAGCGTGTGCGCGCCGATGAAAAACGCCTGCGGCAAATCCTCATCAACCTGCTGGGCAACGCCATCAAGTTCACGGCCCGGGGGCAGGTGACGTTTCGCCTGCGGTATGCCCGCGAAATGGCACACCTGGAAATTGAAGACACCGGCCCCGGCATGGGTCAGGCCGAGCTGGCGCAAATTTTTGAGCCCTTCACGCGCGGTGGCGCGCCGGGCGCGGCCCCGACGGGTGGGGCGGGCCTGGGCCTGACGATTGCCAAAATGCTGACCGACCTGATGGGCGGCGAGATGACGGTGGTCAGCACGCCGGGTGTGGGTTCGGTGTTTCGGGTCCGGTTGTTCCTGCCTGAGGTGCATGCCCAGCCAGGATCGGCCAGTGCTTCAGGGGCACACCCCAGGCCCGCGCTGCGGCCTAAACCTCTGGGCTACGCCGGGCCGCGCCATTCGCTGCTGGTGGTGGACAACGAAGAGGCCGACCGTGACCTGCTGGTCGAATTGTTGACGCCGCTGGGGTTTGAACTGCGCACTGCCGCCAGCGGGCACGACTGCCTGGACCTGCTGGCCGCCGGTTTGCGGCCCAGCGTGATCTTCATGGACCTGGCCATGCCCGGCATCGACGGCTGGGAAACGCTGCGCCGCATCCGCGCTGCCGGGCACACCGGCATCCGGCTGGCGGTGGTGTCGGCCAATGCGTTTGACAAGACGCTGGACAACGACGTGGGCATACCGACCGACGACTTCATCCTCAAGCCCGTGCGGCACACCGAACTGCTGGACTGGCTGGAAAAACGCCTGGGCCTGCACTGGCTGCATGACGCAGCCCTGCCTGAGCCGGTGCCCGCGCAGCCAGCGCTAGCGCGGGTATGGCCTGCTGCCGAGCCGCTACAGGATTTGCTGGCCCTGGTCCGGCTGGGGTTTTACCGGGGCATTTTGAATAAACTGGCCGACATCGAAACCCAACAACCCGACACCGTGGCCTTCGTGGCCGACATGCGCGCCAGTGCCCGCCTGTTCCAGTTTGAAGCCATGGGCCAGGCCCTGGCCGCGCACCTGGCGACCCTGAAAGATTCACCGTGACCGTCTCTGAGCCCTTCAACCTGCTGGACCGTGCCAACAGCGACGTGGTGCTGATCGTGGACGACGTGCCCGACAACCTCTCGCTGCTGCATGACGCGCTGGACGAAGCCGGCTACACCGTGCTGCTGGCCACCAGCGGCGAGGCCGCGCTGCAGCGGGCCCGGCAAGCGCTGCCCGACATCGTGCTGCTCGACGCGATGATGCCCGGCATGGACGGCTTTGAAGTGGCGCGGCAGCTCAAGGCCATGCCGCAAACCGCGCACATCCCCATCATTTTCATGACCGGACTGACCGAGACCGAACACCTGGTGGCCGCGCTGGACGCCGGTGGTGTGGACTACGTCACCAAACCCATCAAACCCCGCGAGGTGATGGCGCGCATGACACGCCACCTCAAAGGCGCGCGGGACGCCCGTGGCCAGGCGCAGCAGGCCGGGCAGGCGCGTAGCGCACTCGACGCGTTTGGCTACGCCAGCATCACGGTGCGCATGGCGGGCCCGGTGTCGGCAGGCGGCGAAGCGCCCAGCGCTGCCCCGGACGACGGCAAGCTGGTCTGGCAAACGCCGCTGGCCCGGGACCTGCTGATGCGCTACTGGGGCACGTCGGCCCCGCAAACCCCCGAGCCGGTGCTGGCCTGGCTGCGCCAGCATGCTGCGCAAGTGGTGTGGCCCATCGACTTGCCCCGGCTGGACGCCGCCCTGGGCCCGCGCCGACTGACGCTGCGGCTGCACCGCCCCTCGGCCGAGTCGGACGGGCGCGACTGGCTGATCGTGATGCGCGAAACCAGCGAAGACGCGGTGCTGCTGGCCATGGCCGACAGCTTCAAGCTCACCGCCCGGGAGGCCGAGGTGCTGTACTGGGTGGTCAAGGGCAAGGTCAATCGTGACATTGGTGACATCCTGGGCACCAGCCCGGCCACGGTGAAAAAACACCTGGAGCGCATTTACGTGAAGCTGGGGGTAGAAACCCGCACGGCGGCGGCGGGCCTGGCCATGACGCGCGTCCAGCAACTGCACCCGATGGCCGGTGCCAACCCGCCTTGACGGCCTGCTGAGCGTGCATTTTTGAGACACCGCCAGCAGGTGCCAAGCATTTTTCATGCACGCGGGTATAATCCCGCATCGGCAACGCACCAGCTATTCACTTCGAAGTCACCAGTCAAACTCCAATTGACGCCTTGGCTTCCTCCTCAATTGCGGCGCCTCCCAGAGCCCGATCAGTCAGTGTTCTCTAGGCAACCCAAAGTCTTGAGCCCTTCCACACTGCCCCTCTCCAAGCGAGCACGCCTGCCAACGGTGCCCTCTTGCGGCTCTCACCTTGCACAGCTCCTCTCACGGGCCGCGCAACGCCGATACCGGACACGTTTTTTCAAGATATGTTCGAACACCCGTTGGCCTGGATTTTCAGACCGCTCTGCCAAACACAAACGAGGCAGAACAGGCAGCACAAGCTGTCCGCGCGGTCAGGCAAAGAGTTTTTTATGAACAGTGATCACACCAAAATTGAGGTGGGCAAATACTTGGTATCCCCCCTCGCCAAACCCCAAGGCGCCGGCCAATACGCCGCGTCAGTTTCCATTCGCTCCGGTCGCGGCAGCGGCACCCATGACCGCGTGATGCGGTTCAGTGCCCTGTTTGACAGTGCCGCCGCGGCGGTGCACTACGCCACCGAGCACGCCATGCGCTGGATCCATGAGCGCCAGGCACCCGCCTGCGCTTGAGCCCAGGCAGACATCCATTTACCGAAAAATCCGACAAATTTTCAGACATCCCAAGGAGTTGATTGAATGGCAAAAGAAGAACTCATCGAAATGCACGGTCTGGTGGACGAGGTCCTGCCGGACTCCCGCTTTCGTGTCACGCTGGACAACGGCCACAAACTGGTGGCCTACACGTCCGGCAAGATGCGCAAGAACCATATCCGCATTCTGGCGGGTGACCAGGTGTCGCTGGAACTGTCGCCCTACGACCTGAGCAAGGGCCGCATCACGTTCCGCCACATTGCCGGCCGTGGCCCAGGCCCCGGTGCGGGCGGCGGCGCGCCTCAGCGCGGCGCGCGTTAAACCCCCACAGGGTTTGCAACGCCCATGAAAAAAGCGCCATTGCGGCGCTTTTTTTGAATCTCTCAAGCTGACCGCTGCATTGCAGCCATCAGCTTTTTTGCGTTACGCCGCCTGTTTCACAGCGACTTGCGGGTGGCCATGTGTTCTGTCTTGGCATCCAGAATCACTTCAGGCTCGTTGGCTTCTTGCCAGGTTTCGTTGTTCAGGCCAGCCTGCAGGCGGTTGGTGTCCAGGTCGCCGGTCCACTTGGCCACCACGATGGTCGCCACGCCGTTGCCGATCAGGTTGGTCAGTGCGCGGGCTTCGGACATGAAGCGGTCAATGCCCAGGATCAGCGCCAGCCCGGCCACGGGCACGGTGCCCACGGCCGACAGGGTGGCCGCCAGCACGATGAAACCGCTGCCGGTGATGCCCGCTGCGCCCTTGGACGTCAGCAGCAGCACGGCCAGCAGCGTCAGCTCTTGCGTCAGCGTCATGGGGGTGTTGGTCGCCTGGGCAATGAACACGGCTGCCATGGTTAGGTAGATGGAAGTGCCGTCCAGGTTGAACGAGTAGCCGGTTGGAATCACCAGGCCCACGGTGGACTTTTTGGCGCCCAGGTTTTCCATCTTTTCCATCATGCGCGGCAGCACCGACTCAGACGACGAGGTGCCCAGCACGATCAGCAACTCTTCCTTGATGTACTTGATGAACTTCCAGATCGAAAAACCGTGGAAACGGGCGATCAGGCCCAGCACGACAAAAATGAACAGGAAGCAGGTCAGGTAGAACGAGCCCATCAGCTTGCCGAGCGAGAACAGGCTGACGATGCCGTACTTGCCGATTGTGAAAGCCATGGCACCGAAGGCGCCAATCGGGGCCAGTTTCATGATGATGTTGACGATCGAAAACAGCACGTGAGAGATTTTTTCGATGAAGTCAAACACCATGGTGCCGCGCCCGCCGAACTTGTGCAGTGAAAAACCGAACAGCACGGCGATCAGCAGCACCTGCAGGATTTCACCTTTGGCGAAGGCGTCGACTAGGGTGCTGGGGATCACGTTGAGCAAAAAGTCAACGGTGCCCGTCAGTTTGCCAGGACCGGTGTAGGCGGCGATGGACTTGGTGTCCAGCGTGGCGGCGTTGATGTTCATGCCTTCGCCGGGTTTCAACACATTGACCAGGACCAGACCGATGATCAGCGCCAAGGTGCTGACCACTTCAAAGTACAGCAGCGCCAGTCCACCGGTCTTGCCTACCTTTTTCATGTCTTCCATGCCAGCAATGCCGATGACCACGGTGCAGAAGATGATCGGCGCGATGATCATCTTGATCAGCTTGATGAAGCCGTCGCCCAGGGGTTTCATGTCGGCCCCCACGCTGGGGTAGAAGTGGCCGAGCAGAACGCCGGCGACAACGGCGACGAGCACTTGGATGTACAGCGATCTGTACAGGGGAAGTTTGGGAGTGGTGGCAGTGGACATGGGGATGCGCATCGTTCAATGCGGCGTTGGTAAGCGGAGTGGCAATATACCCCCGACTGAGGATGTGCCTGATGTGGAAGTCCACAGTCTGACTTGTAGCTTACGCAACCTGCCTTTGTTGCTATTTTATTGATAGCGGTACCGGCATTGATTGCTTAGGCATACGCCATAAAAGCCTTGAATTTTGTCTGCAAACTTTCTCTGCAGGCTGTTGGAGCGCCGCATCGGGCAGCGCTGTTGAAGGTGCGGTGACTGCCCGTGGTGGTCCGGCTACTTGGGGTGCCCCTCCGTATGGCCCTGCTGTTGATGCTGTTTGGTGTGTTTTGAGCGTGTCGGCGTGCCGTGCCCCACGCGCAGCGGCTCTACATGCCACCAGCTGGGCAGCAGGGCCGCCACGTCTGGGCGGCTGAAGCGGTCGTCCATCAAATACACCACGCCCTGGTCCGACGTGGTGCGAATCACCCGCCCGGCGGCCTGCACCACTTTTTGCAGCCCCGGGAATAAATACGTGTAGTTGTAGGCCTGGGCCAACGCCTCTTGTTCTGTCGGCTTGGGTCCCTGGCTGCCCTCGGCCTCGGCAAAGTAGGCGGACAGCCGCGCCCTGATTTGTTCATTCACCTCATTGACCTGCGGCAGCCCCAGCGTGGCGATGAAGGCGCCAATCAGCCGCTGGCCAGGCAGGTCAATGCCCTCGGCAAACGCACCGCCTAGCACCGCAAACCCGATGCCGCGGGAGGTGTCAGTGAAACGGCTCAAAAAGTTGGCGCGTGCGGCCTCGTCCATCTGGCGCGACTGCACCCAGTGCGCAATGTGCGGGTGGCGCGCCGCCAACATGCCCTGCAGCTTTTGCAGGTAGTCGTAGCTGCTCAAAAACACCAGGTAATTGCCCGGCAGCGTGGCGTACTGCTGCGCCATCAGGTCGGCCATGGGCTGCAGCGACTGGGTGCGGTGCTGAAAGCGGGTGGAAATGTCCCGCACAGCGGCCACGCGCAACTGGGCGGCGGCAAATGGCGAGGGCACGTCCAGCCACTGCGTGCTGACAGGCAGGCCCAGCGTGTTGGTGTAGAACTCGGGCGGGCTCAGCGTGGCAGAAAACAGCACCACCGACTGCGCGTCGGTGAAACGGGCGGCCAGGTGCGGGGCGGGCACCACGTTGCGAATCGTCAGCACGGCGCAGTCATGGCCAGCGGCCAGCACCTCGTGGGCGCCCAGCGGGGCTGCGTCGCTCAGCGTCACGTCCAGCAGGCTGTGCCCACCAAAGGCGTCGGCCATGCGTGAAAAGTGCAGCGCCTCGAAGTAAAACGCCTGCAGCTCCCCGTCCACCCGGGTTGGGTTGGCGAGCAAAAAATCCGTCAGCTGCGTCAGCGTTTGCTGCAGCGTCTTGAGCAAGCTCACCGGCAGCTCGGGCAGCACCACATAGGGCGTGACCTGCGTCTGGTGGACTTCCGCCATCGCGCGGTTCAGCTTTTGCAAGGCTGGGCGAACAGCGGGGGGCGCAGTGGCGTACACCTGCTGCAGCTGCGCCTGGCTGAGGGTGGCGGTGTACATGCTGCGGGCGCGGCTGAGCAGGTTGTGGGCTTCGTCGACCAGCACCGCCACACGCCACTGGTAGGTGGTGGCCAGGGTGTGCAGCATGGCGCTGCTGTCGAAGTAGTAGTTGTAGTCGCCCACCACCACGTCAGCCCAGCGCACCAGCTCCTGGCTCAGGTAGTAGGGGCAGACCTGGTGGTTCAGCGCGGCTTGCCGCAGGGCGGCCTTGGGCAGCAGGGCGCCGCTGGCGTGCTGCACGGCGGCCGTGCGGGCCTGCGGCAGCCGGTCGTAAAAGCCCTTGGCCAGCGGGCAGGAGTCCCCGTGGCAGGCCTTGTCCGGGTGTTCGCAGGATTTGTCTCTGGCCACCAGCTCCAGCACCCGCAGGGGCAGCGGCGGCGCACCGGGCGGGCCGGTTTTGAGCAGGTCCAACGCGTCCAGGGCCAGCTGGCGGCCGGGGGTTTTGGCGGCCAGAAAATAGAGTTTGTCCAGCCGCTGCCCGGGCATGGCCTTGAGCAGCGGGAAGATGGTGCCCACGGTTTTGCCGATGCCGGTGGTGGCCTGCGCCATCAGGCAGCCACCCGACTGGCTGGTTTTGTACACCGCCTCGGCCAGCTCACGCTGCCCGGTGCGAAAGCTGGCGTGCGGGAAGGCCAGCGTGGCCAGGGCCGCGTCACGCGCGCTGCGATGGGCCAGCTCCTGCCGTGCCCAGACCAGAAACCGCGCGCAGATCGCCTCAAAGTACGCCTGCAGCTCGGCCGCCTGGAAGTCCTCAGACAGCGGTGTTTCATTCAGGCTGGCCACATCGAAGTACACCAGTGACAGGGTGATTTGCGGCAGGCTGCGCGCCTGGCACAGCAGGTGGCCGTAGATTTTGGCCTGCGCCCAGTGCAGGGCGCGGCGGTTGTCGGCCATGGTGTGCAGGTCCCCGCGGAAGGTTTTGACCTCTTCCAGCACATTGGCCACCGGGTCATAGCCATCGGCCCGGCCGCGCACGCGCAGCTCCTGGTAGCTGCCTTCCAGCGTCACTTCGGGCTCGTAGTCCGGCCCCCGTCGGGACGCCACGATGGCGTGGCCCGCCATGCCTTCCTGGGCCGGCGGCGTGGGCGTGAAGCGCAGGTCCAGGTCGCCGTGTTTGGCTGTGAACTCGCACAGGGCGCGCACGGCGACCAGGTAGGTCAAGGCAGCGCGCCCGGCAGGGGCGACGGCGTGGGCTCGGGCCCCGTGGCGGCCATGGGCAGGGTGATGATCTGCGGCGGCGGGGCCATGTCAATCTGGGCGTCGGCCAGGCGTTTGAGGGCTTCAAACAGCAGGGCGCTGCGCACGCCATAGGCTGCGCGCGGTGAATTCACATACCCGGTGGCGTTGAACACCAGGTGCCCGTTCTCAATGCCGTCCAGCTGCACCTCCGGGGCGGGGGTTTTCAGCAGGTCCGGGTTGTCCTGCAGCACGGCCATCAGCAGCGTGCGCACGGTGTCAGCCGGGGTGGACAGCGGCATCGGCAGCTTGATCTGCACCCGCCCGAGCGGGTTGGCGTGCGTCACGTTGCGAACGGTTTTGGTGATGAACTCGGAGTTCGGCACGATCACGGTGGAGCAGTCGCCCAGCTGGATCTCGGTGGCGCGCATGTTGATGCGGCGAATGTCGCCTTCCACCGTGCCCAGCGACACCCAGTCGCCCACCTTCACCGGCCGCTCGGCCAGCAAGATCAGGCCCGAGACAAAGTTTTGCACCACCGCCTGCAGGCCAAAACCAATTCCCACCGACAGCGCACTGGCCACCCAGGCAATGCGGTCCAGGCCCATGCCCACGGCCGACAGCGCCAGCGACACCGCGCACACATACCCCACATAGCCCAGCAGCGTGGTGGCCGAGCTTTGCATGCCCGGGTCCAACCGGGTGGTGGGCAGGTAGTGCTGCTGCAGCCAGCGCTGCAGCACTTTGACGGCCGCCACGGACAGGGCCAGCACCAGCAGCGCCTGCAGCACCGCGCCCGGCAGGATGTGGACCTGCCCGATGTTCAGGCCGCTTTGCAGCTGGTCGGTGCGGCGAAACA
Source organism: Polaromonas sp. (assembly GCA_046154065.1). Classification (GTDB taxonomy): domain Bacteria; phylum Pseudomonadota; class Gammaproteobacteria; order Burkholderiales; family Burkholderiaceae_C; genus Polaromonas. Next base: position 11,426 of record JBJXEI010000088.1, read on the forward strand.
GCTCGGCCGGGCCTTCCCCGAACGGCGCCAGCAGCAGCATGAAGGCGATCAGCGAAATCACCAAGCGGCTCAGCCCGGACAGCAGCACGGCGGCTTGCTCCCCAAGGCGGTAGCCCTGTGGTTCATCCGAGGTGCTGCCAGCCGTTGTGGGGGGGCTGGGGGCCAGCAGCGTGGTGATGCTGTCCTCCACCAGCGCCATCAGCAGGTAGGCCGAGCCCAGCACCGTCAGCGCCCAGGTCACCTGCCGGATGACAAAACTGCCGAACGCCACATAGCCCGCCAGCAGCGCCACCAGGCTGCCTGCCAGCACCAGCCAGCCGGCGCTGACCAGCAGCATCAGCCACATCGCACGGGGCGGGGCCGGGTGATCGGGGTCGCGTTCGGCCTCACGCCGAAGGCTTTCACCCCGCATGATGGCCATCGCCATCGACAGCCCCATGGCCAGTGAGGTGATGCAGTTCAGCGCCACGGTGGACGCCAGGCTGATGTTGAGCAGCGACGCCAGGCCCTCGGTCACCCACACCGCCGCAATCAACACCCCCATCTGCAGCGGAAACCAGCGCAGCCCGCGTGCGACCGCGTCGGGCACCGACGTCAGCCGCCATGACGGCTGCGTGGGGCAGAGCAAGGCCTTGCCAAGCCCCGAGATGTAGGCCCCGAAACACACGCCGCCAAACATCAGCGGCAGCGCCGACGCCAGCAGGCCGGCCGCTGGCGAGGCCCCCAGCAGTGGCCAGCCCAGCGCCGCCGTGGCCAGCGCGGCCGTGGTCACTGACAGCAGCACGACTGTCACGGCGTGCAGCGAGCGGCGCAGGCGGCTGGGTGGCACCTGGGTGGCGGTCAGTGCCATCAGCCAGCGGCCAACCCCCACGCGCAGCCCGGCCACGGCACCCAGCAGCACCAGCAGGCTGGCCAGCACCCAGGCCGGGGCGGCGGCTTCCAGTGTGGCTGCCTCCCGCAGCACGGTGGCCAGTCGGCCGGCGTCGCGCGGCAGGTCTTCACTCACTTCCGACCAAAACTGCGTGCCCAGAATGGACGAGGTGCGCTCCCCCAGCTGGGCTTGAAACTGCTGGCGGCGGCGCGTGGCCACCTGGGCCACGGTTTGTTCGGCGTCCACGGCTAGCAGCCGCGCGAGTTTGATTTGTGCGTCCAGCGCGCTGCTTGATTTTTGAAGCTCAGCCCGCTCGGCCGCCACATCCGGCATTTCCTTGGCACCGGCTGTCAGCGTGCCCAGCTGCGCCAGCCGGGCCTGCACATCGGCCAGGCCGGGGGCCAGGTCGGTGGCAGCGGATTCGCCCACGGCCTTGGCTGCCAGCGCGGTGGCCCGCCAGCCAGACAGCTTGTCGCTGTTGGCGGCTTCCCCGGCCGAGTCGATCAGTGCCTTCTGAATGCCGTCCAGCTGGCTGCGCGCCTGGGCCAAGGCATCTTGTGGGGACAGGCGGGCGGCGAGGGTGCGGGGGGCGTCTGTCGGCTGCGCGGCCGCCGGGCCCACGGCCAGGGCCCAGACCATGGCACTCAGGCACACGCCGGTCAGTGCCTGGCGCCATCGGCTGCGGTGGGAAGGTGCGGCGGTCGTCATCCGGTCGATTTTAGTGAAGCGGTCATTCACACTGAAAAAGCGCGGCTGGCGGGCTGCCCAGCGTCAGTGAGGGAGGTTTTGAGGGGCAAAAGCCGACCTAGCCAAGGCAAAGCATGCCTGTTGTGCTATTGAATATGTAGCGTTGTGGCGGGCTGGCCTGCCGCCAGAGCCCTCAACGCGCGCGGTTCATGGCAAAGGCAAACTCATCAAAGGACAGGCTGCCGTCCTGGTTGGTGTCGGCGCGGTCAAAGTTGCGGGCCACACCCTTGAACCCAGCGGCCTCTTCGCGGCTGATCTTGCCGTCCTTGTTGCGGTCCAGGTAGCTGAAGATGGTTTTGATGTCGGACGCGCTGTATTTGGGCACGGCCGGTGGCGCAGGCACGGCGGCCTCTGGCGCGGCTGAGGCGGCCGGGGCGGCGCTGGAGGCTGCCGCTTCAGGGGCGGGGGCAGGTGTTTGCGCCCCTGCAGCGCCGGCCAGCACCCAAGCCAGGCACCCCAGGCGCCAGCGTGTTGAAAAGAAGGTGCTTGGGGTGGTGTTGGGCATGGTGCAGCGTGCAGTTGGGCGTTGAGTAGTGCGCTCAGGCCGGAGTGGCCAGGGTCGCCATGTCGATGACAAAACGGTATTTAACATCACTTTTGAGCATGCGCTCGTAGGCGGTTTCGATCTCGTCCATGCGGATGACCTCGATGTCGGACGTGATGCCTTTGGCGGCGCAAAAGTCCAGCATGTCCTGCGTTTCCTTGATGCCGCCGATCAGCGAGCCGGCCAGGCGGCGGCGTTTCATGATCAGGTTGAACACGGTGGGCGACGGGTGCGGGCTGGCGGGTGCGCCCACCAGCGTCATGGTGCCGTCAAGCTTGAGCAGCACCAAAAACGCGTCCAGGTCATGCGGGGCGGCCACGGTGTTGAGGATGAAGTCAAACGAGCCCAGGTGGGCGGCCATCTCGTCGGCGTTTTTGGACACCACCACTTCCTTGGCCCCCAGGCGCAAAGCGTCGTCACGCTTGCTGGCCGAGGTGGTGAACAGCACCACGTGCGCGCCCATGGCGGCGGCGATCTTCACGCCCATGTGGCCCAGGCCGCCCAGCCCGACAATGCCGACCTTGTGCCCCGGGCCCACGCCCCACTGGTGCAGCGGGGAGTAGGTGGTGATGCCGGCGCACAGCAGCGGGGCCACAGCGGCCAATTCCGATTCAGGGTGGGAAATGCGCAGCACAAAGGATTCGCGCACCACCATCTTGTTGCTGTAGCCGCCGTAGGTGTTGGCGCCAGTGCCTTGCTCGGGGCCGTTGTAGGTGCCGGTGAAGCCGTTGTCGCAGTACTGCTCCAGGCCGTCGGCGCAGGGTTTGCAGTGCTGGCAGCTGTCGACCATGCAGCCCACACCGACCAGGTCACCGACCTTGAATTTGCTGACCAGATCACCCACCGCCGTGACACGGCCGACGATTTCATGGCCGGGCAATGACGGGAAGGTGGTGCCGCCCCATTCACCGCGCACTGTGTGCAGGTCCGAGTGGCACACGCCACAGTGCAGCACGTCAAAGGCCACGTCCAGCGGGCCGGGCTCACGCCGCTCAAAACTGAAAGGGGCCAGCGGGGTGGTGGCGGACTGGGCGGCGTAGCCGTGGGTGGGTGTCATGGGTGGAGCCTTTGAGGGTGGGGAAGGGGATGAAGAAGGAATCAATCAGTCATCGTAGGCGGCGCACAGGTCCAATGTCTGTCAGACGCGGGCTTGACCCGCTGGGGGCAAGGTCAAGCGGCCCGCTTCGCGCTGACAATGCGGTTTGACTCTCTGATTTCATCCACCGTTGGCCAAGGGACCCTATTCGCCATGAAACTCTCCCGCATTGCGCAGTCCATCACCTTTGAAAACAAGGTGTTCATCTTCTTGCTGGTGGCGGTGACGCTGGCGTTTGTCTGGGTGCTGTGGCCGTTTTATGGCGCGGTGTTCTGGGGCGCGATTTTTGCCATGATGTTCCGCCCGCTGTTTTTGCGCCTGCTCAAAACCATGCCCAACCGCCGCACGCTGGCGGCCCTCAGCACGCTGGCCATCATTTTGGTGGTAGTGATCTTGCCGCTGGGGCTGATCGTGGCGTCCCTGGTGCAGGAAGCGGCCTTGCTGTACGCCCGCATCCAGTCCGGGGACTTCAACCCGGCCACGTATTTCCAGCAGATCTACAGCGCGTTGCCGCACTGGGCCTTGAGCCTGCTGGACCGCTTTGGGCTGGGCAGCCAGGGGCAGATTCTGGAGCGGGTGACGGCCAGCCTGTCCAAGGGCAGCCAGTTTTTGGCAACGCAGGCCGTCAACATCGGCCAGAACACCTTTGACTTTGTGGTCAGCTTTTTTGTCATGCTGTACATCATGTTTTTCTTGCTGCGCGACGGCCAGGTGCTGGCCCGCCACGTGCGCCAGGCCATCCCGCTGGAAGAAGGCATCAAGGCCGACCTGCTGGCAAAGTTTGTCACCGTCATCAGCGCCACCGTGCGCGGCAACGTGGCCGTGGCAGCGCTGCAGGGCGCGCTGGGCGGCGTGGCGCTGTGGGCGCTGGGCATTCACGCCCCGGTGCTGTGGGGCACGCTGATGGCGTTTTTGTCCCTGCTGCCCGCCGTGGGCGCGGCGCTGGTCTGGGCCCCGGTGGCCATTTACCTGCTGGCGACCGGGGCGGTGGTCAAAGGCGTCAGCCTGCTGGTCTTTGGCGTGGTGGTGATCGGCCTGGTCGACAACATCATGCGGCCGCTGCTGGTCGGCAAAGACACCAAAATGCCCGACTACGTGGTGCTGGTGTCCACCCTGGGCGGCATGGCGATTTTTGGCCTGAACGGCTTTGTGATCGGCCCGCTGGTGGCCGCCATGTTCATTGCCGCGTGGGCGATTTTTGGCAAGGCGCGGATGGAGCCGCTTGCCGTGCCGGACAGCGAGGCCGTGCCGCCCACCGAGTGACGTGGCAGGTTCACTTCAACCGCCACTCCACTCAAACCAGCCGCCGTCGTACACGCTGATGCGCTCCCAGCCCATCAGCCAGGCGTAGTAAAACGCCAGCGACGCCCGCCAGCCGGTGCCGCAGTAAAAAGCCAGCACCAGGCCGGGGTGAATGCCTTGGGCTGCCCAAAAACGGGTGATTTCATCGACGGGTTTCATCGTGCCGTCTGCGTTTTGAAAGTCGCTCATGCTGTTCACGTCCAGCCCATCCCCGGCCCGGCCCCACAGCGCTCCGGCAATATCGCCTTTGGCCAGGATGTAGCGGTAACCCGAGGTCTGGCCACTGAACTCCTCCCAGGTGCGGATGCTGACCAACGCACACCCCGGCTGCTGCAGGTGGCCTGCGGCCTGCGCCTTGTTCATCAGGTAATGCGGGCAGCCCGGAAACGGGGCACCAAAGTCAGGGGCCACCGCGTGCGGCGCGGGCCAGCCGCTGGCGCACGGCAGATCCGCGTGGCACCAGGCGGCGAAGGCCCCATCGAGCAGCCGCACATCAGCCACCCCGGCGTACAGCATCAAATGCGCCGCCCGCGCCGCCGCCGTGGTGCTGCGGCCGTACAGGATCACCGTGGTGTCATGCCGCACCCCCAGCGCCAGCAGCACCGCCAGCAGGTCCGCGTCCGCCACCTTGTTCCAGAACGGGCCGTCTTCCAGCTGTTGCGTGTCCAGGTAACAAGCCCCGGGGATGTGGCTGTGCAGAAAATCTGCCGGCTCCCCACAGCCTACCTCCACCAGCTGCCACTGGCCCTGAGGGGCTCCTGCCACCGCCTGGCCCTGAATCAAGCCCGCCAGCCACGCCG
>JBJXEI010000089.1:0-10106 GCA_046154065.1 Polaromonas sp.
TCGGTCAGCCGGGCCACGTCGCTGGCCAGGGGCCGGGCGGGTTGCATGGCTTGCACTTGTTGCAGGGCGCGGTGGCGGTCGGCGGCGGCGAGTTGATGGGCTTGTGCGTCGGCCAGGGCTTGGCGCGCCAGCGATTCCTGGGCGTGCAGGGCCGCGTCACGTTCGTGCCAGCGCAGCCGGGCTTCGAGGGCGGTCAGCGCCGTGGCGCAGTCATCGACGGCGGTTTGGGCCTGGGTGCTTTGGGTGGCCAGCAGGGTGCGGGCGTCATCGGGCAGTGGGGCCTGGTCGGCAAAGCGGGCCTCGATGGTGGCCCGGGTCTGTCGCTCTTGCTGGGCGCGGGCGTAGGCGCGTTGCGACAAGGTGCTGTAGATCGTGCGGCCGGTCAGGGTTTCGAGCAGCGCGCCGCGCTCGTTGTCGTCGGCCTTCAAAAACGCTGAAAACTCGTTTTGCGCCAGCAGCACGGCGCGGGTGAACTGCTCGAACGACAGGCCAATGCGCTGCGTGATCTCGGCCAGCACTTCGCGGTTGGTGCCGCCCAGCGGCTGCAGGCCGGGCAGCAGGCAGAGCGTCATGGTGGTTTTTTGCAGGCTGCCGTCGGCCTTGCCGCGGGCGCGCCGCACGGACCAGCGCGCGCGCAGGGCTTGGGGGCCGGTGCCGACAAAGTCCACCTCGGCATAACCCTCGGCGCAGCCGCGCCGCAGCAGGTTGCGCGCGTCTTGCTGGCTAACGGTGTGCTCGCCCACGTCGGGCAGGTTTTGCTGGCCGGCCTTGATCAGGCGCGGCGTGCGTTCGTACAGCGCCATGCAGAGTGCGTCGAGCAGGGTGCTTTTGCCCGCGCCGGTGGGGCCGCTGATGGCGAACAGGCCGGTGGATTTGAGTGGCTCCACGCCAAAATCCACCTCGAATTCACCCGCCAGGGAGGCGAGGTTTTTACCCCGGATGGCGAGGATCTTCATGCCGAACCTGTTTCATCGGCCAGCAGCAGCTCGGCAAACGCGGCGCTCAGTGCGGCGGGGGTGTCGGTGTTGTATTTGCTGCGGTAGAGCTGGTCAAACACCGCAGCAGGTTGCAGCTGCTCCAGCGCGTCGAGCGAGGTGTGGGCTGCTGCGCCTGCCGTGCCCGCGCTGGCGGCAAAGCTGGTTTCAATCTTGGCCAGCCGCACGGCGTGCGGGGCCAGGGCGGCTTCGATTTGGCTGCGCAGGCCGGGCTCAGGCGCGTCAAGCCGCACCCGCACTTCCAGGTAGGGGTGGTGCTGCGGGTCGGTCTGCTCGGGCAGGTCCAGCGCCTTCAGGGCGGCCAGCACGTCGGGCAGGGGCGCGGGCTGGGCGGGCACCCGCAGCAGGTCCACGGCGCGGGGCACCAGCAGGGGCGTGATGGCGCTGACCGCGTCGCCTTGCAGGTCCACCCGCAGCACCTGGTGCGGGTAGCTGACTTCGGCAAACGACAAGGGCAGCGGGCTGCCGCAGTAGCGCAGGTGGTGTTGGCCACCCACACGCTGCGCCAGGTGCAGGTGGCCCAGCGCGGCGTAGGCGACCTGCGCATCGAACAGGCCGCTGGGCAGCGCTTCGCTCCCGCCAATGACGATGCTGCGCTCGGAATCACTGGAGATTTGCCCGCCCACCATGTGGCAGTGGCCCAGGGCGATCAGCGCCTGGCCTGGCTGGCGCAGCTGCTGGGCGTGGGCCAGGGCCTGGGTGTACAGCAGGGCGATGCCGTCCCGGTAGGGGTCGGTGCTGTCCTCTACCCGGGGCACATCGCCGGGCCGCAGAAAGGGCACGGCCAGCGCCCAGGCGGCTGTGTTGCCGTGACGGTTGTTCAGCGGCACCACCAGCCGCTGCGCGTCGATCTGGCCATCCGGCCCGCGCGGCACAAAACCGACGACGGTGGCGTCCACGGTTTCCAGCAGTGGGCCGGGCGCTTCCAGCCGGCCGGGGGAGTCGTGGTTGCCCGCGATGATGACGGTGTTCAGGTGCGGCACACGCGCCTTGGCCTGCTGCAAAAAGCGGTACAACTGCTTTTGCGCGGCGGCTGACGGGTTGGCGGTGTCAAACACATCGCCGGACACCAGCAGCGCGTCGGCCTGCTCGGCCACCAGCGTGTCCAGCAGCCAGTCCAGAAAACACTGGTGTTCAAAGCCCCGCTCGAAGTTGTGCAGGGTCTGGCCCAGGTGCCAGTCAGAGGTGTGGATGAATCGCAAAACGGCAGCCCGGTGAAGTACAGAGGTTTGCTACGGTATTGGTAGCAGAGCAGGCAATCAAACCGCAGGCTGGAAGGTGTTTTTGATCAATTTTGCTGCGTCAGACACCAGTGCAGGCCCCTGGTAGATCAGCCCGGTGTAGATCTGCACCACATCGGCCCCGGCGCGAATTTTGGAGACCGCGTCCTGCGCGCTCATCACGCCGCCCACGCCGATGATCGGAAAGCCGGTGCCCAGCGCGGCGCGCAGCTGGGTGATGACCCGGTTGCTGGCGGCCAGCACGGGCGCGCCGCTCAAGCCTCCGGCCTCTTCGGCGTGTGGTTGGCCTTTGACCGCCTCACGGCTGAGCGTGGTGTTGGTGGCGACCACGCCGTCCATGCCGTGGCGCTTGAGCGTGGCGGCAATCACGTCGATTTGCGCGTCGTCCAGGTCGGGCGCGATCTTCACGAACAGCGGCACGCGTTTGCCGTGCTGGGTGGCCAGGGTTTCGCGGCGTTCGGCGATCTGGCCGAGCAGCGCGTCAAGGGCCTCGTCGCTTTGCAGGGCGCGCAGGTTTTTGGTGTTGGGGCTGGAGATGTTGACCGTCACGTAGTCGGCATGTGGGTACACGCCGTTCAGGCAGATCAGGTAGTCGTCCACCGCGTTTTCAATCGGTGTGGCGGCGTTTTTGCCGATGTTCAGGCCCAGCACCAGCGGCGTGGTGCTGCTGGTTTGCCGCACCTTGGAGCGCTTCACGTTGGCGATGAAGGCGTCCAGGCCTTCATTGTTGAAGCCCAGGCGGTTGATCAGTGCGTTCGACGCGGGCAGGCGGAACATGCGCGGCTTGGCGTTGCCCGGCTGGCCCAGCGGCGTGACGGTGCCAACCTCGACAAACCCAAACCCCATGGCGGCCAGGCCGTCGATGCAGCGGGCGTTTTTGTCCAGCCCGGCGGCCAGCCCGACGCGGTTCGGGAAGGTCAGCCCGGCCAGCGTGACCGGGTCCTGAACGCGGCGGCTGCAGTAGGCCAGCGCCAGCGGCGTGCCCTGCGTGCGTGCCAGCGAGGCCATGGTCAGCTCGTGGGCGGTTTCCGCGTCCAGGCCAAATAAAAAGTGACGGGCGAGGGCGTAGGGGAGCAAGGACATTGAATAATTGGGGAAGCTGCGGGTGGTGCGATTGTCGCAAACCCGCTTTGATTGTTCGGGCCCGGCCGGGCCTTTCCCTGTTTGGAACCCCCATGACCCAAGACGAAATGAAAACCCTGGTTGGCCAGGCCGCGCTGAAGTACGTGTTGCCCGGCAGCATCGTGGGCGTGGGTACCGGCTCCACCGTCAACAAGTTCATTGACGCGCTGGCCAGCATGAAGGACCAGATCCGCGGCGCGGTGTCCAGCTCGGTCGCGTCCACAGCGCGGCTGCAGGCGCTGGGCATTGTGGTGTTTGACGCGGCTGACGTGGACGAATTGGCGGTCTACATCGACGGGGCCGACGAGATCGACCATGCGGGCCACATGATCAAAGGCGGCGGCGCGGCGCTGACGCGCGAAAAAATCGTGGCAGCACAGTCACGCCAGTTTGTGTGCATTGCCGACGAGACCAAGCTGGTGACAGCGCTGGGCGCGTTTGCCGTGCCCGTAGAGGTGATCCCGATGGCGGCCAGCCGCATCACCCGGCAGTTTGCCGCGCTCGGCGGCACGGCGGTGCTGCGCTTGAAAGACGGTGCTCCGCTGGTGACCGACAACGGCCAGCACATCCTGGACGTGAGTGGCCTGCGCATCACCGACCCTCTGGGGTTTGAGTCCCAGGTGAGTCAGTGGCCCGGCGTGGTGACGGTGGGGGTGTTTGCGCACCAGAAGGCCCAGGTCTGCCTGCTGGGCGGTGCCGATGGCGTGAAGGTGCTGACGTTTTAAGCCGCACCGCTGGGGTTTAGAACGCGATACCGGCCGGATTGTTGGCCGGCGGGGCTGTCACGGGTGCGGGCGCTGGCCGGGCGCGTGCAGGCGCGGCCGGTGTGTTGGGGGCCGCTTCGAGGGTTTTGGCCACCACCAGCGGCGTGGGGGCAGGCGCACGGTAGTTGGCGGGCAGCACCGACGTGGTGGGGTAGCCTGCCGCGTTCAGGTACTGCGTCCATTCCGAATCAGCAAACCCTTTGAGCTGCTGGCCGCCGATGGTCAAAAAGGGCAGGGACGTCTCGCCACTCAGTCGCTGCAGGGCTTGTATGTCGTCGTTGCTGTTGACGGTTTTTTCCGTGAAGGGCACCCCCCGGCTGGTCAGCATGGACTTGGCCGCTGCGCAGGGGCCGCAGTCATTGCCCCCATACAGCGTGACCGGGTACTTGGCTACAACCTGCCGCAACTCGAACGGCAGCGAGGCATTGGCCGCCGCATTGCCGCCAGCCGCACCGCCAGCCCCGGGCGTGGTGACCTTGGCGCTGCTGTCGGCGGGTGGTTTGTCCGAAAACGTGACTTTGCCGTCAGCCCCGACGATGCGGTAGACCTGCGCCGTGGCGGCCAGTGGCGCCAGGCTCAGGGCCACCAGTGCCACAGCGGCAGAGGTTTGTGCAAAACGAAAGAGGTTTGAAGTCACAGTGTCTGATGTCATGGTTTTCTCGTTTCAGTCAGTGCCGCGGCACGTTGCTCATCCGCTGATATTAAGCCCGGCGGCCCGGGCGGTCGTCACGCCATGCCCTGGTGGCGCAGCAGGGCGTCGATGGACGGTTCACGGCCCCGGAAGGCCTTGAACGACTCCATGGCGGGACGGCTGCCGCCCGCTTCCAGAATGGCGCTGCGGTATTTTCGGCCGGTTTCCACTGTCACCGTGGTGGAACTTTGCGCATCTAACGCGGTGGCAGTTTCTTCAAAAGCTGCATAGGCATCGGCTGACAGGACTTCAGCCCATTTGTAGCTGTAGTAACCCGCGGCATACCCGCCGCTGAAGATGTGGCTGAAGGTGTGCGCGGTGCGGCTGTAGGCCGGCGCGCTGATGACAGCAAACTCACGACGCACTTCGTTGAGCAGGTCCATCGGGTCGTGCTTGGGGTCGTGGGTGGTGTGCAGCAGCATGTCGAACAGTGAAAACTCCACCTGGCGCAGCGTCTGCATGCCGCTCTGGAAGTTTTTGGCAGCCAGCATCTTGTCGAACAGCGCGCGTGGCAGCGGCTGGCCGGTGTCGACATGGGCCGTCATGTGTTTGAGCACGTCCCACTCCCAGCAGAAGTTCTCCATGAACTGGCTGGGCAGCTCCACCGCGTCCCACTCGACGCCGCTGATGCCGGACACGTCACGCTCGTTGACCTGCGTCAGCATGTGGTGCAGGCCGTGGCCGAACTCGTGGAACAGCGTGGTCACGTCGTCGTGCGTCAGCAGTGCGGGTTTGCCACCCACACCATCGGCAAAGTTGCAGACCATGTGGGCAATCGGTGTTTGCAGCGTGCCGGTGTCGGGGCGCAGCCAGCGGGCGCGCACGTCGTCCATCCACGCGCCACCGCGTTTGCCGGTGCGGGCGGGCTGGTCCAGGTAGAACTGGCCGACCAACTGGCCCGCGCGTTCAATGCGGAAAAACTCGACGCCAGGCTTCCACACCGGGGCCTGGTCCTTGCGAATCGCCACTTCAAACAGCGTCTCCACAATCTTGAACAGGCCGGCCAGTACCTTGGGCGCCGTGAAGTACTGTTTGACTTCCTGTTCGCTGAAGGCGTAGCGCGCTTCCTTGAGCTTTTCGCCGACGTAGGCGTAGTCCCAGGGCTGGGGGTCGGCCAGGTTGAGGTGAGCGGCGGCAAATTCACGCACGTCGGCCACGTCTTTTTCGGCGTAGGGCCGGGCGCGCTGGGCCAGGTCCCGCAGAAAGGCCACGACTTCATCGGGCGACTTGGCCATTTTGGCGACCACGGAGACCTCACCAAAGTTGTTGAAGCCCAGCAATTTGGCTTCTTCCAGCCGCAGCGCAAGGATCTCGCGGATCACGGCGCTGTTGTCGTACTGGCTGAATTCTGCCGGGGCCTGGTCACTGGCGCGGGTGGTGTAGGCGCGGTAGAGCACCTCACGCAGGGCGCTGCTGTCGGCAAACTGCATGACCGGCAAATAACTCGGCATTTTGAGCGTGAGTTTGTAGCCGTCCTTGCCTTCGGCTTCAGCGGCCGCGCGGGCGGTTTGTTGCACGTCGGCGGGCACACCGGCCAGCTCGTCAGCCCGGGCGTAGTAGGCGAAGGCTTCGGTCGCGTCGAGTGCGTTTTCGCTGAATTTCTGGCTCAGCTCGGCTTGGCGTTCCTGGATGTAGGCAAAGCGCTTTTTGGCGTCGCCGGTCAATTCCGCCCCGGACAACACGAAATTGCGCACGGCGTTTTTGTGGGCCTGGCGCTGCTCGGAGTTCAGGGTGGCTACGTCAATGGCCTTGTACTTGGCGTAGAGCTGCTCGTCGGCACCCAGGCGGGTGTAAAACTCTGTGACACGCGGCATGGCGGCGTTGTAGGCGGCCCGCAGTTCGGGGGTGTCGGCGACGCTGTTCAGGTGGCTGACCGCGCCCCAGGCACGGCTGAGCTGCTCGGTGGCCACGTCCAGCACGGCGGAAATCGCCAGCCATTGGGCGGGGAAGTCAGCTGCCGTCACGCGCGCCAGGGCGGTTTCAGCGCGTTGCAACAATTCGTCCACCGCCGGGCTCACATGCTCGGGCAGGATGCGGTCAAACAGCGGGGTGTCAGAAAAATCGAGGAGTGGATTGGTCATGAAATTTCAGCTGGGGTGGGTCGGCAAAATCTAAAGGGTTGATCGGTGTTTTAGCGTGACATGAACGCTATGGCGGCCATCAAGAAAAAAAACCAGCGGATCAGGCTGGTTTTTCAAAGGGTATCGAGTGGTACGGGCCAAGCCTGTGCCTGGTGTCAGGCTCAGTCCTGCGAGCTTTTCTTCAGGCTGCGCTGCTTGGGCGGCTTGGCGCGTTTGACGGTGCCGCCCGGAGTCAGGCGCTGGTTGCCCAGCACGCGCAGGGTTTTGACCTCGGGGCGCTGGCCGTAGCGGGAGCTGTTTTTCAGCACCTTGACGTCGCGCGGGCCGGGCATGCGGTCTTCGCTGACTTTCTTTTCCTTCTCGGGCATGGGCCGCCACAGCACCAGCAGCTTGCCGATGTGCTGGATGGGGGCGGCGTTCAGTTCGGTCGCCAGCGTCTGGAAGATCTGCTCGCGGCTGGCGCGGTCGTCGGACTGAACACGCACCTTGATCAGGCCGTGGGCGCTGAGCGCTGCGTCGGTTTCTTTCTGGACGCCGGGGGTCAGGCCGTCTGAGCCAATCATCACGACGGCGTTCAGGTGGTGCGCATCAGCGCGGTGGTCTTTGCGCTGGGCAGGGGTAAGTTGTATTTGAGCCATGGCCTGATTATCGGGGCTAGCCATCAGAGGACAATAGTCGCTATGAAAGTTAATACGAAGACGGCGGTGAGTACGCGCGCCAAAGCCATTTCAAAAGCCACCGCTGACACGGCCCGGCAAAGCGTGGCGGGCACCAAAACCGTGATGAAGTCCGACTCCAAGGTCGACGCCCGCGCGGGCAGCAAGGGCAAAAAGCTCAACAAGGCGTGGCTGCACGACCACATCAATGACCCTTATGTGAAGCAGGCCCAGCGCGACGGCTACCGTGCGCGGGCCGCCTACAAGCTGATGGAGATCGACGAAACCCTCAAACTCATCAAACCGGGCGACTGCGTGGTGGATTTGGGCAGCACGCCGGGCGCCTGGAGCCAGTATGTGCGGCGCAAGCTGTCGCCCACGGGTGCGGCGGTGGGGGCGCTGAACGGCCGCATCATCGGCCTGGACCTGCTGCCGATGGAGCCGATCGAGGGCGTGGTATTCATTCAGGGGGACTTTCGGGAGCCTCAGGTGCTGGACCAGCTGGAGGCCGCCCTGGCCACCGACACGGGCCCTGCCCGGGTCGACCTGGTGATCTCGGACATGGCCCCCAATCTGTCCGGCATCGAGTCGGCGGATGCAGCGCGCATTGCGCACCTGGTGGAGCTGGCGGTGGAGTTTGCCCAGACCCGCATGAAACCCGAGGGCGCTTTGGTCGTCAAACTTTTCCACGGCAGCGGTTATGACCCGCTGGTCAAACTGTTTCGCGACACCTTCAAGGACGTCAAGCGCATCAAACCCAAGGCGTCCCGGCCCAACTCGTCTGAAACCTTTCTGGTGGGACGTGGTCTGAAGCACAAAACCGTGCCCGCCGGGAAACGTGAAGAAACGACATAAAACTGCCATAAATCAAGGGCTACTGAGGGTCTTGAATCGTTTTTGCCCTTGAAACGCCTAAAATCAAACGCACTTGGCACTCATCGCCAACCAGGAGTCCTCCTTGAACAATCAGTGGTTTTCCAAAATTGCAATCTGGCTTGTCATTGCCATGGTGCTGTTCACCGTTTTCAAACAATTTGACACACGTGGCAGCGCGGGCTCGAACTACCTGGGTTACTCCGAATTCCTGGAAGAAGTGCGCGGCAAGCGGATCAAAACCGCCACCATCGCTGAAGGCCAGGGCGGCACTGACATTTCGGCCACCACCACCGACGACCGGCGCATTCGCACCACGGCCACTTACCTGGACCGCGGGCTGGTGGGTGACCTGATCGCCAACGACGTGAAGTTTGACGTCAAGGCGCGCGAAGAAGGGTCCTTGCTGATGACCCTGCTGGTGAGCTGGGGCCCCATGCTGCTGCTGATTGGCGTGTGGGTGTACTTCATGCGGCAAATGCAGGGCGGCGGCAAGGGTGGTGCTTTCAGCTTCGGCAAGTCCAAGGCCAAGCTGCTGGATGAGTCGGCCAACCCGGTGACGTTTGCGGACGTGGCGGGTTGCGACGAGGCGAAAGAAGAAGTCAAGGAAGTCGTGGACTTTCTGAAAGACCCGTCAAAGTTCCAAAAGCTGGGTGGCCGTATTCCGCGCGGTTTGTTGCTGGTGGGCCCTCCGGGCACTGGTAAAACGCTGCTCGCCAAAAGCATTGCGGGTGAAGCGAAGGTTCCGTTTTTCTCGATTTCCGGTTCTGACTTTGTCGAGATGTTTGTCGGTGTGGGTGCGTCCCGCGTTCGTGACATGTTTGACAACGCCAAGAAAAACGCACCCTGCATCATCTTCATCGACGAGATCGACGCTGTGGGCCGCCAGCGTGGTGCCGGCCTGGGCGGTGGCAATGACGAGCGTGAGCAGACCCTGAACCAGATGCTGGTTGAGATGGACGGTTTCGAAACCAATGTGGGTGTGATCGTGGTGGCGGCGACCAACCGCCCCGACATTCTGGACGCCGCTTTGCTGCGCCCCGGCCGTTTTGACCGTCAGGTGTACGTCACGCTGCCTGACATTCGGGGCCGTGAGCAGATCTTGAATGTGCACATGCGCAAGGTGCCCTTGGGCCAGGACGTGAGCGCCTTGGTGATTGCCCGTGGCACGCCCGGCATGTCGGGTGCTGATCTGGCCAACTTGTGCAATGAAGCTGCGTTGATGGCTGCCCGCCGCAGTGCCCGCACGGTGGAAATGCAGGACTTTGAAAAAGCCAAGGACAAGATCCTGATGGGCCCTGAGCGCAAGAGCATGGTCATGCCCGAGGAAGAGCGCAAAAACACGGCCTACCACGAGTCTGGCCACGCGCTGCTTGGCAAGATGCTGCCCAAGTGCGACCCGGTCCACAAAGTCACCATCATTCCGCGTGGCCGTGCCTTGGGCGTGACGATGAGCTTGCCCGCACAAGACCGCTACAGCTATGACAAGGAATTCATGCTGAGCCAGATCAGCATGCTGTTCGGGGGACGGATTGCCGAAGAAGTGTTCATGAACCAGATGACCACTGGGGCCAGCAACGACTTTGAACGTGCCACGTCCCTGGCCCGTGACATGGTGACCCGCTACGGCATGACCGAAGCGCTGGGCCCCATGGTCTACGCCGAAAACGAAGGCGAAGTGTT
>JBJXEI010000090.1:0-4922 GCA_046154065.1 Polaromonas sp.
GCCCGCGTGACCGAGCTGGGCATTCCGGTCAACTGCGGGTCGATGGACATGATCAACCAGATCGGCGCAGTGAAGCCGGGCCACCCGGTCTGGCTGCGCATCAACCCCGGTTTTGGCCACGGCCACAGCAACAAAACCAACACCGGCGGCGAGCACAGCAAACACGGCATCTGGCACACCGACCTGCCCGAGGCCTGCGCCCGCATCCGCGCCAGCGGCCTGACGCTGGTCGGTCTGCACATGCACATCGGCTCGGGTGTGGACTACTCGCACCTGCAGGAAGTGTGCGGGGCCATGGTGACGCTGGTGAAAACCGTGGCCGAACAAGGCCTGGATTTAACGGCCATTTCCGCTGGCGGCGGCTTGTCGATTCCCTACCAGGCGGGTGAGCCCGTGGTGGACACCGCGCATTACTTTCAACTGTGGGACGCAGCGCGCCAGCAGGTCGCCGCGCAGCTCGGCCACCCGGTCACGCTGGAACTGGAGCCAGGCCGTTATTTGGTGGCGGAGTCCGGCGTGCTGGTCACCGAAGTGCGCGCCACCAAAGCCATGGGCAGCGCCCACTTTGTGCTGGTGGACGCCGGGTTCAGCGACCTGATGCGCCCGTCGATGTACGGCAGCTACCACGGCATGACTGTGCTGCACGCCGACGGCCGCGAGGCCACGGGCCCGCTGCAAGCCACTGTGCTGGGCGGCCCGCTGTGCGAGTCGGGCGATGTGTTCACCCAGGGTGAAGGTGGTGTGGTGCTCACGCGCCCGCTGCCCACCGCCAGCGTGGGCGACCTGGTCGTGCTGCACGACACCGGGGCCTACGGCGCGTCCATGTCCTCGAACTACAACACCCGGCCTTTGACAGCCGAGGTGATGGTCGAGAACGGCCAGAGCCGGCTGATCCGGCGCAAACAGACCGTGGCCGAGCTGCTGGCGCTGGAAGACCTGTAAAAAGGGCTGGCAGCCTTCAAAACGAAGGAATCAGACCTGTTTCAGGGCGATTAATGCCGCCAGCCTAGGTCTTCATTGCATGGTGTGCTATTCAAACAATAGCAACTAAGCAGTCACGGAAGGGCTATTGCATCTAAACCTGACCTTGGCAGATGACTGGCGATTTCAGCTCACGACATCCGTGTTTCTTGTTCCCTCTCCCGTACGCGGGAGAGGGTTAGGGTAAGGGTCAGCGGCCTCAAAACACCAACAGAACTTGAGCGACGCTACAGCCCTCAACCCGCCCTCTCCCGCGTACGGGAGAGGGAGTCAAGCAGTCACGGCACCACCTGCGCCACCCGTACCACCTGCGCCAGCGCGGGGACGTCGCTGCGGTGCCGCGCCGCGTCCCCCGTCAACGGCTTTACTTGCCCGCTGTCAGTTCGGGCTTGAGCGTCATCTGCAGGTAGTTGTCCTCGCGCAGGTAGCGCCGGGCCATGGCTTGCACATCGCCCGGGGTGATGGCGGCCACGTCTTGTTCGTAGCGCAGCACCCTGGCCGGGTCGTTTCCGACGAGGGCAGCATTGCTCAAAAGCCCGAGCCAGTAGCCGTTTTCACGCAGCGATTTGCGGTGTGCCAGTCGCCAGTTTTGTTTGACCTTGTCGAGGTCTGCGGCCTCTGGCCCAGCGTCCTGAATCTTCTTGATCTCGCCCCAGGCCGCCGCAATCACTTGGTCGATGTTTTCCGGGCCGCACGGCAGGCTCAGCGTCAGGTGGTAGCCAGGGTAAGGCTGGCGCTTCAAGCCGCCGCTCAGGCTGCCGCCGTAGATCAGTGTCAGTTGTTCGCGCAACACATCGATGATCTTGATGTTGATGACATCCACCATGGCCCGCACGCGCAGTTGATCCTTTTCGCTGTAGGGCGCTGCGCCCGCAAACACCAGGCTCACCTGGGCCTTGGCTTCCGAGCCGGCCAGCACCTCCTTTTTCACCACGCCGCTCACCGGGCGAATGCCCAGGTCGACAAACTGCGTCGGCAAGTCCGGCGTGGGCAGGCTAGCCACATAGGTTGCCAGCAGGGGCTTGATCTCCTCCAGGTTGAAGCTGCCCACAAAGACAAACGTGAAGCCTTTGGCGCTGGCAAACCGCTGCTCGTACAACGACTGCAGGCGTGCCAGGTCAAGCTGCGCGAAGTCCTCCGGGCGGGGGGTCAGCAACACGCGCGGGTGATGGGCGTACAGCGTGCTTTGCAGGGCGTCCCGGTAGATGGCTTCGGGCTGCGCCAGGGCGTGCTGCGTGGCGTCCTGGGAGCGGGTGACAAAGGATTTGAACAAGTTCTCATCACGCCGTGCCGCACCAAACTTCAAATGCAGCAATTGGAAAAAGGTTTCCAGATCGGCATTGCTCGACGCGCCGCCCAGCGAGTCGGTCAGCTCCCGCAGGCTGGCATTGACGCTGACCACCTTGCCCGCCAGCATGCGCTGCAGCTCCAGCGGCGTGAAGTTGCCAACGCCCATCGACCCCATCACCGCATTGGCATGGGCGGCGTTGAACTTGTCAGCCTCAGGCGCCAAGGACTGGCCCCCAAAGCGCGCAGCGGCCATCTGAATCTGGTCGCTCTTGAAATCGGTTGATTTCAAAATCACCTTGACGCCGTTCGACAGCACCAGCTCGGTCAGGTCCAGCACTTCGTTGCGGCGCTCGGCCGTGATGCTGCCAGCCTGGGGCAGCGTGGCCATCAGGCGCGTGGGTGTGCTTTTTTCGACCTTGGCGGTGACCTTGATCTGTTCAGCGTCTTGCACCGCCGCCAGCAGTTGCGGGCCGAGGGGCGTATTGGCCTCGGCCTTGTCGGTGCCCGCATAGATCACCAGTTTGGCCGCTTGCTCGGGGATGGTGCTGCGGGCGAAGTTGTTCAGGTCGGCCACGGTGATGGTGGGCAGCATCTCGCGCGCATAGGCCAACTCATTGGCACTGCCGGGAATCGCTTCCTGGCGCAAAAAATGGCGGATGTATTGGGCCGCGTGCTGCGCCGAAGGGGTTTTCTCGCGCTCGGCGAAGGCTTGCTCCAGGCGGCGCAGCAGGTTTTTTTGACCACGGGCCAACTCATCGGCACTGAAGCCAAATTGGCGCGCGCGCTCGTTTTCTTGCACCAAAGCCGAAATGGCGGGCTGCGCCCCCTGGCGCCCCAGCACAGCGCTGCTGCTGAACATGCGGTAGCCCGGCATCAGCGGGGCGAAGCCGCTGACACCACCCACAAAAGGTGGGCTGGCCTGCTGGGTCAGGGCCTGAATGCGCTGGCCCAGCGCCTGGCCAAACAAAATGCTCAGCATCTGTTGTCGCATGTCTGCGAACGTGAGCACTGGTTGGTCAGCCATCACCGGGTACAGCATCTGCATCACCGTGTTGGTCGCCTCTTTGTCGGTCACCACCACCGCCTCTGACACGGTGCGCACCGGCAGCACAGGGTAGGTGCGGGGGCGGGCGTTTTCGGGGTTTTTGAGCGGCGCAAAATTCGCTTCAATCAACTCGCGCGCGTCACCCGGCTCGATGTCACCCACCACCACCACCGCCATCAGGTCGGGGCGGTACCAGTCTTGATAAAAGCGCTTGAGGGCACCGTAGGGTGCCCCCGTGATGCTCGCTTGCGTGCCAATCGGCAAGCGGTCAGCGTACCTGGAGCCACCCAAAATTTGGGGTAGCAACACCTTGTTCATGCGGTCTTGCGCGCCTTTGCCCAAACGCAACTCCTCCAGCACAATGCCGCGCTCCAGGTCGATGTCAGCGTCGGCAAAGCGCACACCACCGGCCCAGTCCGCCAGCACCAGAAAGCCTTTTTCCACCGCCTCACGCTGGTCAGTCGGCAAGGGCAAGATGTAGACCGTCTCATTGAAGCTGGTGTAGGCATTCAAATCAGCGCCAAACTTCAGGCCGATGGACTGCAGGTACGACACCAGCTCATGCTTTTTGAAATGGGTCGAGCCATTGAAGGCCATGTGCTCCACAAAGTGCGCCAGGCCCCGTTGGTCCTCGTCCTCCAGCACCGACCCCGCCTTGACCACCAGCCGCAGTTCCAGGCGCTTTTCGGGCAGGGTGTTTTTCTGGATGTAATACGTCAGCCCGTTGGCCAGCTGGCCCTTTTGCACCTGGGGGCCAACAGGCACAGGGTCCGCCAGATTGAACGCGGCGTGGGCCCAGGCGCTACCCCCCAACAGCAGGCCGATGCAGAGGCAGCGAAGGCCGCGGCGAACACAAAGTTGGCGCATTGTTTTCCCTGAAAAATGATGACAGGGCCACAGCTTAGCAACAGCGCTTCACGTGTCGGCACAGCGTGAAGCGTTGACCACTGACCACAGCCAAGTCAGCGGCATCGCAGCCGGCCCACGTCACCGCCGGGACATGCGCAGCGCCGCAGCACCGCCGCTTGCCGTAAATTCACCCCATGGGAACCCTCTACCTTGTGCGCCATGGCCAGGCCTCGTTTGGTGCCGATGATTACGACGTGCTCAGCCCCCTGGGCCACCAGCAGGCCGAGCGGCTGGGTGCGTATTTCAAACACAAAGGCATCACCTTTGACGCGGCGCTGCACGGCACCCTGAAGCGGCAGATCCAGACGTTTCGGGGCATTTGCCAGGGCACCGGCCAGGCGCTGCAAGCCCTGCCCTGGCCCGGCCTGAATGAGTACGACAGCCACGCCGTGATCGCCACCATCAACCCCCACCCTTTGGAAAAGCCCGAAACACCCGAGGCCTACCGCGCGCACTTCCGCCTGCTGAAAGACGGCCTGGCGCAGTGGATGGCCGGCGTCGTCAGCCCCATCGGCATGCCCAGCTACCCCGACTTTGTGCGCGGCATGACCAGCGCCCTGGACCACGTGCGCCAGCACCATGACGGCAACGTGCTGCTGGTGTCCAGCGGCGGCCCGATCGCCACCGCCGTCGGCCACGTGCTGGGCTGCAGCGCCGAAGCCACCATCGAGCTGAACCTGCGCATCCGCAACACCTC
>JBJXEI010000091.1:0-8313 GCA_046154065.1 Polaromonas sp.
GCTCATGGTGCGGGCGGCGCTTTCGGCCTGCGCATGTGCGGGCGCGGCCCGGCTGGGCAAGCGTCAACGCCGTGCAAAACGACCAGCTGTTTGAGATCAAATCCGCTGAAATTTTGCAGCCCGGACCCGCCTCGCTCACCGATGGAATCGAGCAAATTCACCGCATCATCATGGATTGGAATAACTTGACCCCCACGTTCGCCACTGCGTGTGCTTCTCTGCCCCCCGAGGGGGCTACCCCGCCTAAGGGCGGCCTGTCGGCGGGGTGCTCAAATGCATGACATCGCCAGAAGCGAGTTCATCCTCGGTGGCCAGCGCAGTGGCAAGTCACGCCGGGCCGAAATGCTGGCACGCCAGTGGCTGGCGGCGTCTAGCGAGCACCGCGCCGTGATGATTGCCACGGGCCAGCCGTGGGACGACGAGATGGCCGCCCGCATTGCCCGGCACCAGGCCGACCGGGCCGAGCGCGTGCCCGGCATGAGTACGGTTGAAGAGCCCTTGGCCCTCAGCGAAGCGCTGGCGCGCAGCAGCCAGCCGCACACGCTGGTGGTGGTGGACTGCCTCACGCTGTGGCTGACCAACCTCTTGATGCCGGTGCAGACCGCGCAGGACGATTTTTCAAGAAATTTTGAATCCAATCAGCCACCGGCCTTGGATTTAACTGCCCGGATAGCTATGCTTTTGGTAGCAATTGAAAAAACACCCGGCCCGGTGGTGTTTGTGGGCAATGAGATTGGCCTGGGTGTCATCCCCATGGGGCGGGACACCCGCGCTTTTGTCGATGCGCTGGGCCGGCTCAACCAGGACGTGGCGGCGGCGTGCCAGCGCGTGACCTTCATGGCGGCGGGTTTGCCGCTTTATCTGAAAGGCGCACCATGAACCGGTGGCTGCTGTGTTTGTTCGCACTGGTCGCTGTTCAGGCGCAGGCCATCCAGGTCACCGACGACCGCGGCATCTCCGTCACACTGGCGCAGCCGCCGCAGCGCATCGTCAGCCTGCTGCCTTCGCTGACCGAAGGCGTGTGCGGCATGGAGCAGTGCCAGCGCCTGGTCGGGGTGGACCGCTATTCCAACTACCCGGCCAGCGTGCAGGCCCTGCCCAAGCTGGGCGGCGGCATGGACCCGAACATCGAGGCCATCGTGGCGCTCAGGCCCGACCTGGTGCTGGTGGCGGCCTCGTCCCGCGCCAGCGCCCGGCTGGAAGCGCTGGGCCTGAAGGTGGTGGCGCTGGAAACCAAAAGCCACGCCGATGTGCGCCGCGTGCTGCGGGTGCTGGGCGTGCTGCTGGCCGTGCCGCCCGAGCAGGGCGCGGACCGGCTGTGGCGGGTCATCGACAGCAGCGTGTCGGCGGCCAGCCAGTCGCTGTCGGCCAAGGCCAAAAACACGCGGGTGTACTTTGAAGTCAGCCGCGGCCCTTACGCGGCTGGCGAGTCGTCGTTCATCGGTGAAACGCTGACCCGCCTGGGCGTGAAAAACGTGGTGCCGGCGAGCCTGGGGCCCTTCCCCAAGCTCAACCCCGAGTTCATCGTGCGCGCCAATCCCGACCTCATCATGGCCGGCAACCGCAGCATGCAGGCCATGACCAGCTACCCCGGCTGGGGCAGCATCAAGGCGGTGAAAAACCAGCGCATTTGCAGCTTCAGCAATGAAGAGGCCGATGTGGTGGTGCGCCCCGGCCCGCGCATGGCCGAAGCCGCCCGCATCATGGCCAAGTGCCTGGAAGACAAGGCGCAGTGACCCCCAACCGACTGACGGCCACCCACCGGCACGGGCTGTGGCTGGCCGCTGGCCTGGCGCTGCTGTCGTGCGCGCTGATGCTGCTGGGCGTGGCGGTGGGCAGCACCGGCTTTGACAGCGTGCTGCAGATGCAGAACGACCCGCAGGCGCTGCAAATCGTCACCGAGATCCGCCTGCCGCGCACCGCCGGGGCCTGGCTGGCCGGGGCGTTGCTGGGGCTGGCGGGGGCCGTGGCGCAGGGGCTGTTTCGCAACCCGCTGGCTGACCCGTATTTGCTGGGCAGCGCCTCGGGCGCGTCGCTGGGCGTGGCGCTGGCCATGATGTTGTTTGGCGTGTCGCCGCTGGCCACGCACTGGCTGGCGCGCATCGGGCTGACGGGCGCGGCGTTTGTCGGGGCGGTGGCGGCCGTGCTGCTCACGCTGCTGCTGGCCAAGGGCGTGCAGCACACGCTGCGCCTGCTGCTGGCCGGTGTGGTGGTGGGCGTGGTGCTGGGGGCCACCACCTCGCTGATCTTGCTGCTCAGGGTGGACCTGATGGCGGCCATGCAGTCCTTCATGCTGGGCAGCACCGCCTTTGTCGGCTGGACCGCCTGCGCTGTGATGGCCGCCGTGCTGGCCGCCAGCGCCGTGGCCGCCTGGATGATGGCCCATGTGCTCGACGGCCTGGCGCTGGGCGAAGCCACCGCGCAAAGCCTGGGCCTGCGCCTGCCGCTGATGCGTGCGGGGCTGGTGGCCGTGCTGGCGCTGGCCACCGGCACGGCCGTGGCGCAAACCGGGCTGATCGCCTTTGTCGGCCTGGCCGCGCCGCACCTGGTGCGCTCGGTGGTCAAAACCACACACGGGCGGCTGATTGGCCTGTCCGCACTGATGGGCGCGGTGCTGCTGGTGGCGGCCGACATCCTGGCCCGCTGGCTGATTGCACCGCAGGAGCTGCCCGTGGGCGTGCTGACGGCGGTGCTGGGCGGGGGCTACTTGCTGTGGCTGATGCACCGCAAAACCGGGTCTTCCGGACGTGGCGGTGTGCTATGAATACCGTAGCTATTCAGGCAATAGACACCAGGGCCAGGCTGGGAAATGTTGAAGTTCTGCACGGTATTTCGCTCAGTGTGCCCCCCGGGCGCTGGACCAGTATCGTCGGGCCGAACGGCGCGGGCAAGTCGACCCTGCTGAAGGTGCTGGCCGGGCTGCTGCCGCACACCGGCAGCGTCGCCCTGCTGGGCCAGCCACTGCAAGCGATACCCGCCAAACGCCGCGCGCAGCAGCTGTCGTGGCTGGGCCAGAACGAAGCCAGCGCCGACGACCTGACCGCCTACGACGTCGCCATGCTGGGCCGCCTGCCGCACCAGGCCTGGCTGGCCCCGCCCGGCGCGGCCGACCACGCGGCGGTGGAGCTGGCGCTGCGCACCACCCACGCCTGGGACTGGCGCGGCCGCAGCCTGGGGGAGCTGTCGGGTGGTGAGCGCCAGCGGGTGCTGCTGGCGCGGGCGCTGGCGGTGGGCGCTGACGTGCTGCTGATGGACGAGCCCCTGGCCAACTTGGACCCGCCGCACCAGACCGACTGGCTGCTGCTGGTGCGGGGCCTGGTCGCCAGCGGCAAAACCGTGGTCAGCGTGCTGCATGAAATCTCATTTGCGCTGCAAGCCGACGAGCTGGTCGTGATGGCGCAAGGCCGCGTCATGCACCAGGGCGGCTGCAGCGAAGCCACCACGCACCGCGCGCTGGAGGCCGTGTTTGAGCACCGCATTGCCGTGCACAGCCTGGCGGGGCAGTGGCTGGCCATTCCTAATCTTGAAGAGAAACCCCATGCAAATTGAAACCCCTCCCACCGAGAAACCCTACGACAAGCCCGAGGGCGAACGGCGCGGGCTGGTCATCGTCAACACCGGCGACGGCAAGGGCAAAAGCACAGCCGCCTTCGGGCTGGCGCTGCGCGCATTTGGACGCACCCATGTGCATGGCAAAAAAGTGCGGATCTTCCAGTTCATGAAGGTGCCCAGCGCCCGTTTTGGCGAGCACCGCATGTTTGAGCAGCTGGGGCTGCCCATCGAAGGGCTGGGCGACGGCTTCAGCTGGAAAAGCCAGGACCTGGAGCATTCCGGCCAGCTGGCACGCAACGGCTGGGAAATCGCCAAAGCCGCCATTCTGGGCGGCGAGAACTTCATGGTGGTGCTCGACGAGATCACCTACCCGTTGATCTACGGCTGGCTGCCCCTGGACGACGTGCTGCACACCCTGCAACACCGCCCGAAAGACGTCCACGTTGTTCTGACCGGCCGCCGCTGCCCACCCGAAATCATCGCCCTGGCCGACACCGTGACTGAGATGACCAAGGTCAAACATGCGTTCAACGCCGGGGTGCCGGCGCAGCGGGGGATTGAAGATTGATGCTGCCGTGACGACTTCCGCGTTTGCTTTTTCCCCCGCCGAACAAGCCGCCGTGTACCGCGCCATCCATGAGCGGCGCGACATGCGCCACTTTTCGGGCGGCACGGTGCCTGATGTGCAACTGCAGCGCCTGCTGCAGGCCGCCCACCACGCGCCCAGTGTGGGCTTCATGCAGCCCTGGCGTTTCATCCGGGTGCGCGATGCGCAGCGCCGCCAGCAGTTGCACGACCTGGTGGACGCGGAGCGGCTGTTGACCGCTGACGCCCTGGGTGAGCGGCGCGATGACTTCATGCAGCTGAAGGTGCAGGGTGTGCTGGATGCGGCCGAAGTGCTGGTGGTGGCGCTGCCGCCGGGCCGGGAGCAGCACGTGTTTGGCCGCCGCACCCTGCCCGAGATGGACCTGGCGTCCACCGCCTGCGCGATTCAAAACCTGTGGCTGGCCGCCCGCGCCGAAGGGTTGGGCATGGGCTGGGTGTCGATTTTTTGCCCGCGCGCGTTGGCCGAGTTGCTGGCCATGCCCGAAGGCAGCCACCCGGTGGCGATCTTGTGCCTCGGGCCCGTCGATGCGTTTTACGACCAGCCCATGCTCCAAGCCGAAAAGTGGGCCACCCGCGCCGACCTGGCCGAGCTGGTGTTTGAAGACACCTGGGGCCACGCGGCCCAACCTTCCCGTTCTGAGTAACCCCCATGAAAGTCGATGTGTATGCCGTTTGAAACCACCCTGTTCCAGCTCGCCCAGGCCTTTTTGTGGCCCGTCACCGTGATGGTGTTGGCCGTGTTTGTCTACGCCGTGATGGCACTGGGCGCGTTTGGCGTGGAGTGGCTGCGCCGCCGCAAACACCCCGGCACGGTGCTGGTGCTGGCACGCCACGCCGATGCGTCCCCCGAGCGGCTGGAACTGGCCGTGCTCAAGGAGCTGGAAGGCCTGCGCCTGTGCAGCCGCGTTGCGCCCATGCTGGGGCTGGTCGCCACCATGATCCCCATGGGCCCAGCGCTGGTGGCGGTGGCGTCCGGCCAGTCGAGCGGGGTGGCTGAAAGCCTGGCCCCGGCGTTTGCGGCGGTGATTGTGGCGCTGGTGGCGGCCAGCATCACCTTCGTGGTGTACAGCGTGCGCCGCCGTTGGTTGCTGGCTGAAATGCTGACCGTGCTGGACGCTGCGGCATGAACCCGCCCGGAAAAATCAAACCCACCCGCTCGCGCCTGAAGATCCTGGACGAGGACGACGACGACCCGGTGCTGTCGACCATCAACCTGATTGACGTTTTTCTGGTGGTGATCGGCATGCTCTTGATTGCCGTCATCAACAACCCGATGAACCCGTTTGCCCAAGACAAGCTGACCATCATCCGCAACGAAGGCCAGCCCAACATGGAAATCATCACCAAAGACGGCAGCAAGGTCACCAAGTTCAAGGCCAGCGGTGCCTCAGGGGAGGGTGATGGCGAAAAGGCCGGCACCGCCTACCGCATGAAGGACGGCACCATGGTGTACGTGCCGGCAACAGCGGCGGGCAAGTGATGCGCGGAGTGCAAAAAATCTGCCTGGCTTGGCTGCTGGCCATGGGCCTGCTGCACAGCGCCGCCGCCCAAACCGTGCTGCTGACCACCTATGTCGTGTCGCCCGCCCGGCTGGCCAAGCTGCAGGCCGCCGCCGTGCAGAACGGTGTGGCGCTGCAAACACTGGCGGCTGAAAGCACCGCCCCTGAGGCGCTGCAAGCGGCCCTGAATGGCGCGCGTCTGCTGGTCATTGACACCCCGCACACCAGCGTGGCGGCGAATGTGGCCGCCAAGTTTGGTGACGTGCTGGCCCGCAGCCCTGCGCCGTATGTGGTGGTTGGCGAATTCAGCGCCGTGGCCGCCAGGCAAACCGTACCGCCCGCGCCCCTGCTGGCCGAACGCGGCGTGCCGCCAGACGCTGCCCAGCGCCTGCGCGAGTACTGGCGCTTTGGCGGGGCCTACAACCTGCAGCGGGCGATGGCCGCCTTGAGAACCCCGGTGTTGAACATCGCCCAGCTGCCCCCCGCTGTGCAGCTGCCCGTGGCCGGTTTCTACAACCCCGCCTGGCCGCAGGTCGCCTCCAGTGCCCTGGAAGCACAACAGCAGCTCAATTCAACATCAAAACCGCCACTTGCCAAGGCTTTGATTGCCGGTTCAGCTATTAAAACCGTAGCAATTGCCGTGAACAACGCCGTCTTCACCTCAGACGACACGCCCTGGCTGGACGCGCTGATCGCGGCGCTGGAGCAGCGCGGCCTGCGCGCCTATGCCTTCTACGGCCCGCGCCAGCAGAAAGACCTGTTTTTCAACGCCACCCATGTCAATGGCAACCGTCTGGCTGACGTGCTCATCAACGCCGCGCTGGTCTTCAACCCGACCGAACGCAAGGCCGAGCTGGAGCGCATCGGCATCCCGGTGCTGCAAACCATGCCCGCGCTGGCGATGGACGCGGCGCAGTGGGCGCAAAGCAAGGACGGCCTGGCGCTGAGCGACGTGTCCTACTACTACACCCCCAGCGAGCTGGCCGGCATGACGGACGCCATGCTCATCACCGCCCGCAACCCG
Organism: Polaromonas sp.; assembly: GCA_046154065.1. Taxonomy (GTDB): domain Bacteria; phylum Pseudomonadota; class Gammaproteobacteria; order Burkholderiales; family Burkholderiaceae_C; genus Polaromonas. The sequence continues at coordinate 6,682 of JBJXEI010000091.1, forward strand.
CAGACCGGCGCACTCGATGCGCTGCCCGCGCAAATCCACGCCGTGGCCGCCAAAGCCGCCGCCCTGGCCCGGCTGCAGCAAACACCGCCCGCCCAGCGCCGCGTGGCCATGATGGTCTACAACTACCCGCAGGGCGAAGGCAACTTTGGCGCGTCCTTCCTGAATGTGCCCAAAAGCCTGCACAACATGCTGGCCGCGCTGCAGGGCGCGGGCTACACCACCAGCTCGCCCACGGCCGATCAAATCACGCCGCAGGTGCAAGCCACGCTGGGCGCGTTTTACAAACCCGAAACGCTGGCTGGCCTGCCCGCGCAGGGTCTGGCCGATGTGCTGCCGCTGCGTGATTACCTGGCCTGGTTTCGCGCCTTGCCGCTGGCCACGCAGCAGCGGGTCGAAGCGTATTGGGGCGCGCCCGAGGCCTCGACGATGCTGCGTACCAGCGCGCCGTCGGCGGACTTGGGTTTTGTCATCCCCCGCGTGCAGCTGGGCAACGTGGTGGTGATGCCGCAGCCGCTGCGCCATGAAATCACCCACGGCACGTCGGCCGAGTTGCGCAAAAAACGCATCGGCCACCGCTCCCAAGTGCCGCTGAGCCACCACTACCTGGCCACCTACCTCTGGCTGCGCACGCAGCTGCAGGCCAGCGCGGTGGTGCATGTGGGCACCCACGGCACGCTGGAATGGGCGCCCGGCAAGGAGCGGGGTTTGTCCGTGGCGGACGACCCCTTGCTCGCGCTGGGTGACCTGCCCAACATCTACCCCTACATCATGGACAACCTGGGCGAGGCGCTGACCGCCAAACGCCGGGGCCGCGCCGTGCTGGTCAGCCATTCCACGCCCATGTTTTCACCCGCGGGCTTTCGCCCCGGCGTGCATGAAATGCACGACCTGATGCACGACTGGGAAACCGTCGCGCCCGGCCCGGTCAAAAAAGAGCTGGAAGCGCGGCTGGTGGCCACGTTTGTCGAGAACCAGTTCCACCGCGACCTGGGCTGGACCGCCGACAAAATCACCGCCGACTTTGCCGGCTTCATGGAGCTGCTGCACCCCTACCTGGACGACATTGCACAAACCGCGCAGCCGCTGGGCCTGGCCGCGTTCGGTGAGGTGCCTGACGCGCAGCGCCGCTTTGGCACCGTGATGCAAACCCTGCGCAAACCGCTGATTGACGCGCTGGGCGAAGACATTGACGAGGTGTTTTTGCTGGACGCGAAAAAAATCGCCGCGTCCCGCCCGGCCCGTTGGCTGCAGGTGGCGCTGAAAGACCCGCAAGCGGCCAGCCGGCTGGACCTGCGCGCGCAGGACGCAGCCTTGGTTCACACCTCCGTGCCCAACCGGGCCGAAGCCAAGGTGCTGGACCCCGCCGTGTTGCTGGCCCTGGCCCAGCGTGCCCAGCAACTGGACGCCGCCCTGGCGCAGAACGAAGAAATCAGCGGTTTTCTGGCCGCGCTCGACGGTCAGCACGTCAAGGCCAGCTACGGCGGCGACCCGGTGCGCAACCCCGACAGCCTGCCCACCGGCCGCAACCTGTACGGGTTTGACCCCAGCCGCGTGCCCACCCAGCAAGCCTGGGCCACCGGTGTGGCCGCGTTTGACGCGTGGATGAAGCAGCACCGGGCCGAGCACCAAGGC
>JBJXEI010000092.1:0-14013 GCA_046154065.1 Polaromonas sp.
TTCCAGGCTGTTCAGGGCGTAGTCGGCAAACAGGTCTTCACCTTCGTAGGTGACGCGGTAGTCGAACAGGCCATCGCCTGACGAGTCGATGTTGAAACGAACGATCATGAAACTCCTTCTTTTCGAGTAAAACGCTATTATTTACATAGCAACACAGGCAATTAAACCGTAGGCCGTCGGCCTATTTGGCTTGAATTTCAGCATTCAGGTGCTGCAAAACACCCTGCCCCGCCATGCGGCCGCTGGCAAAACACGCCGTGAGCAAGTAGCCACCCGTGGGCGCGTCCCAGTCCAGCATCTCGCCCGCACAAAACACCGGCATCGGCAGCGCAGTGATCTGAAGCTGCGCGTTCAGCGCGTCAAAACGCACACCGCCCGCGCTGCTGATGGCCTCGTCAATCGGCCGGGCCGCCACCAGCGTGATGGGCAGCGCCTTGATGGCATGCGCCAGCTGCGCCGCGTTGTTGATGGCATCCTTGCCCAGCAGTTCGTACAACACCCCGGCCTTGATGCCGTCCAGGCTCAGGCGGCTTTTCAGGTGGCTGGACAAGGACCGTGAGCCGCGCGGGTGGCGTAGCTCCACCAGCACCTGCTCCAGCGACTTGTGCGGCAGCAGGTCCAGCAGGAACGTGGCGCTGCCGTTGGCGGCGATCTCACCCCGCAGCAGGCTGGACGCCGCGTAAATCAGGCTGCCTTCCACGCCCGTGGCGGTGGCCACAAACTCCCCCTTGCGGCTGAAGGTTTGCCCTGCGGAGTCGGTAAAACTAATGGCAACCGACTTGAACGGCTGGCCCGCAAAGCGGCTGGCGAAGTGCTCGGTCCAGCCTGCTTGTGGGGCCGGGGCGCTGCCGATCAGCTCTTTGAGGAATTCACGCCGGGTTTCCAGCGGCTCGCCGGCAGCCTCAGCGCTCAGGTGCGCAGGCTTGGCGCCCACGTCAAACCCGCAGTTCGACGGCTGCAAGGGAGCCACCGGCACCCCACGCGCGGTCAGCAGCGGCACCCAGGCCCCGTCAGACCCCAGGCGCGCCCAGCTGCCACCGCCCAGCGCCAAAATCACCGCGTCGGCCTCAACCAGCACCTCGCCCTGCGGTGTGGCAAACGTCAACGCGCCACTGTCAGACCAGCCCAGCCAGCGGTGGCGCATGGAAAACTGCACCCCGGCCGACCGCAGGCGGTGCAGCCAGGCGCGCAGCAACGGCGCGGCCTTCATGTCCTTGGGGAACACCCGGCCGGTGCTGCCGATGAAGGTTTCAATGCCCAGCCCGGTCGCCCAGTCGCGCAGCGCGTCCGGCCCAAAACTGGCCAGCGGCGCGGCCAGGTGGGCACTGGCGTTGCCGTAGCGCGGCATGAACCATTCCAGGCCCTCGGAATGCGTCAGGTTCAGGCCGCCCTTGCCCGCCAGCAAAAATTTGCGGCCCACCGAAGGCATCGCGTCAAACAGCTGCACCGACACGCCCGGGCCCGCGCTGGCCAGCACCTCGGCCGCCATCAGCCCGGCCGGCCCACCCCCGATGATGGCCACACGGCGGGGGGCGACTGAGGACGTGGGCGAGGTGGAAGTGGTCAAGGTAATTGCTTCTTTTTTAATAGCAGGACAGGCAATGAAAGCCTAGGCGGCAATGCAAAAAGGCTTGAAATCATCACCAGAATGACGATTTCAAGCCCTGTGGCCGTGCGCGGGAGGCCTCAATTATCACAGGCTGCCCGCACGCTGGCACCCGTCACATCGGCGGGGCAAAGCCATTGCGCCCGACGATGACCCGCAGCGCGGTGGGTTTGCCGTCTTTTTCCTGCGCGGTGATCAGCACCTTCGCACCCGGCACCAGCAGCACCTGCTGGTCGTCGGCCGTGGTCGGCTTGAAGCTCACCACCGGGGCCGTGGCCGGCACGATGACGACTTTTTCACCGTCCTTGTATTTCAGCGTCATCTTTTGCCCACCCGGCACGGTGGACGGCGCGGCCGCCAGGTCAGCCACCGTGGCGTTGGTCATCGTGCTTTGCGGCTGCAGGTCCCAGGGGAAATGCCCCTCCCCCGTGCCCCGCGCCGCTTCAGGGAAGACCAGCACCTCCAGCGCCAGTTGGCTGCCGTCGGCCTGCGGCATGGCGGCGGTGCCCACATAGCTGCCCGGCTTGATGTCGGCCAGCGCGATGGCAAACACCTCACTGACCGGCATGCCCGCCGGGCGCACCAGGGTGATGACCTCGCCGCTGCGCTCCTTGACCGTCATGCTGCTCGCGTCAATGCGTTCGATCGTGGCCCGCACCCGCACCGTCGGGTTGGCAGGTGCCTGCGCCAGGGCCAGCGAGCTGCTGGCCACCACGGCCAAAGCGGCCAGAGACAGGGAGAGTTGTTTGAACATGAGGACTTTCGGGAGGTTGGAAGACAAGGATGAAGGGTTGTGTAGGCCAACCAGGGTGAGCGCCAACCATGCTACCCAACTCCCCGGTTTGGTGTGCGTGCTGCGGCAATACAACGTTGAAAATTAACATGCAAGTTAAATTTAACGACTAAATATGACCGATCGCGAAGATTTAGACGCTTTTGAACGCCGCAACAGCCTCAAAACACGCCAAAAAACCTGAAAACAGCATTTTTTAGACATCAAATCAACCGCCAGCCCAATCCATTATCGCGAGGCCAGCTCCTGAATTAATAGCAATTTGTAATCACGAATCTCACATCCCAGCCTATCAACTCTGCAGGCTGCCAATTTCAACCCTAGTAAAACAAGCGCGCTTGGGTTGCCAGTCTCCTGTTTCTAGACTTCCTGTGTAGCAGCGAACGGTGAAAACGTCCTTGGCGGACATGTTTTACATCTCTGAGCTGCGTATGCGGCAGTGAACGCCGAAGACCGTACCAAACTGATGGCCGCCATTTTCTGAGCTGCCTGTGCGGCAGTGAACGGCCGTAAGTACACGGATATGGCTTTCAACTTTTTCTGAGCTGCCTGTGCGGCAGTGAACTCACCAACGACAGCGGAAGGCCTGGGTCTCGGTTTCTGAGCTGCCTGTGCGGCAGTGAACGTGTTGAACTGGCGATGACATCGGGCTTTGGTTTTCTGAGCTGCCTGTGCGGCAGTGAACGAATCCGTGAAGAAATAAAGACTGCGCCGGATTTTCTGAGCTGCCTGTGCGGCAGTGAACTGCTCAGCAGCTGCTTGCGCCGCCATTCTTCGTTTCTGAGCTGCCTGTGCGGCAGTGAACATGGAGCCAGCCGGGCGCACCAGCCCCGCCATTTTCTGAGCTGCCTGTGCGGCAGTGAACCGCCAGAATTCTTCCTCGTCGATCCAGCGGTATTTCTGAGCTGCCTGTGCGGCAGTGAACTACCGCAAAGGCTACGCTTTCGGTTTGATCATTTTCTGAGCTGCCTGTGCGGCAGTGAACAGGACAAGGCGCACGACTTGGGCGCTCATGGCTTTCTGAGCTGCCTGTGCGGCAGTGAACTTGCAGGGGCATTCGAAGCCGCTCAGGTTGTCTTTCTGAGCTGCCTGTGCGGCAGTGAACTAGCCCGAAAAACAGACAAGTCTTTGTATTCAAAAAGAAAAATGACAATGAACCGCCCTCGCCCCTAATTTAAAGCGCCATTCCAAGTCGTTGATTTCAAACGACTTTTCTAGAGGTTCTAAAAAAGGGGGAAAAGAGGGTCAAAACCAGGGGATGGTAGCGGTGGGGCTCAGGCCGTAGGCGCTGAACGTGCCCGGGCTGGCGGCTTCAAGCAGTGGGCCGTGCCGAATAAACAGCCTGAAGGCCTGGGCGGTGCTTTGGCTTTGTAGCTGAACGTAGGGCAGGTTCAGCCGCTCGGCGGCGGCGTCGGGAATGCGTGCTTGAGCTTGTGCTTCGCTCAGGCCGTGGCGGCGTATTTGGCGGCGGCGCAGGCGGTCGGGGCTGCTTTTGGCTTGCACGCGGCTGACCACGCGAAAAGCCGCATGCGCGGGCACTGCCAGCACGCTTGTGGCTTGCACATGGTCACGCAGGCCCATCAGCCAGGGCGCGGCCATGAGGCTGGTCAGCTCGGCTTGGCTGCCATGCAGACGCAGGCAGTCTCCTAGCCAAACGCGGTCAGCGCGTACTGCTGGGAAGCTGATTCCGACTTTTTGGCTGTGCTGGGCGACTAGGGCGTGGTGGAGCTTGCTGAACAAGGCACCCATCAAATGCGCCTGCGCAATCTCGGGGTTGGGCTGCAGCGTCAAATCGAGGTAATGGTCCATGGCGTTAGTCCTTGCCGGAATCACCAAACACGCCGCCGCGCACCAAGTTGGCCATGACGTAGTGCTGTTGCGCAACGTCGGGGAGCTGGTCTTTGAGCACCCAGGCGTCGAACAGAGAATAAAAATCCATCTTGACCTTGGGCTGGCGGTAGGCCTTACCTTGGGACGTGACGGAGCCGTACGGTTCCACGGCGATAGGGCTTGGGTCGCCCTGTCCGTCTTCGCCGGGGTACCAGGTGTCGATGGTGCGAAGGGCATTGCCGATTTTTTGGGAGTGCATGGCGGCTACGTCGTTGACGGTGTAAAGAGTTTTGCTTTTCCCCGCCTTTTCTTTGTCCAAAATCAACTCTTGCGACGGAAACACTTCTTGCCCGGCACCCACGCGCAGATAGGCGGTAACTTGCAGCAGAACATGACGTGAGCCGGTCAGCCCTTGTTCCAGCAGGGCGGCGAGTTGCGCAAGCTCGGTTGAGCTGGTGTTGAAGTCACGCAGCGAATGGCCCAGGGCGTCAAATGTCCAGCTTTGCGCGACTTGGCCCTGCACCCAATGGGCAACTTGCACTTCAATGTCTTCTGCGCCCAAGCGGTTACGCCACAGAAAGCGGCCATTGGCCAGGTTATGCGCATAGCGGCGGGCCAACTCGCCAAATCCTTGCGTTTGGGTGTAGGCCTGCACCGCCGCCTGCAGCTTGGCTTGGTAGTCGGCGCTGTTGCACGCTGAGGGTGTGCCTGTGCCGCCCAAAACACGCAGGGTGAAGCTGACTTTGAGGGTGTCGGCACCGGCGGGCAATGTGGCGACATCAACGGTTTGCAGATTAGGGCTTTCGATGGCGGCATCGAGCTTGGCGGGGTCTTGGTCTTTGGTTTTGAGGCGGTTGGAAATAGTGCCGCGCACCGATTTGGTCCGTATCTCGACAGCGGGCCATGGCTGACTGACTTGGCGGTTGTCCCAATGGCCTGCTGCAAACAGGGCATCAGACGGGTCAAGCTTGCGTTCAAACGCGAGGACGGAGGCGGTTTTGAGGGTGGGGGTGGTTGCCATGGGTTTGCTCCTGGAAGTCAGTCAATGAAGGTCACGGGGGTGTAGGCGTCTGAGGGGTCAGTAGCCGGGGCTTGGTACGCGTTGGTGCAGCGGTACAAACCGGTGGTGGGCGTGTGCTCTGTTCGCCAAGTGAGTTGTGCCACGTCATCCAGGCGGTGGGGGCTGACCCATTGGCCGATGGAGTAGACGCTTTCAACAAACCGAAAGGGCGTGCCCATGTCGCGTGCGCTGGCCACTGCACCCGGCGGGTGCAAGTCAGACAGGGCGGCATAGCCGACGGGGATGGGCACCAGCCAGCCAGAGCGTGGGTCAGTGGCCCACTGTACGACTTGGGACGACGTTTCACCGGCTTCGTCCCACACGGTTTGAGTGGTCGCCCGGTGGTTGATGCGAGACAGGTCTAGCCAGGCGTCCAGCAGGCTGGGCTGAGGTTGTGACTGCGGTGCCTGGGCGCGCAGGGTGTCCAGGCGCTTGTGCAGTAAGTCGTCACGCGAGACCAGCGCAAAGCCTGGCAGCCATTGGCGGCACAGCCGCTTGAACTGCTTGGCACGCAGGTCGGGCGCTTCGGCCAGCACCACCAACTGTGGGCGTGGCGGCCCGCGCAGCGTTCCGGGCACAGCGGGCATGACGCTGCCGCCCGCAATGCGCATGCCGGCGACCCATTCAGCGATCTGCGCCGCGAATTGCGCGCGTGCCGTGTCGTTGTCCAGCAAGGCAGAACTGAGCTTGACCTCGAACACCAGGGTGATGTCGAGGTGAACCCGGCCCTCCTCCACAATCGCGGCGGTGGAGCCGTCTTGCAACACGGGGTTGCGCGTCAGGCAAAAGCTGCGGGTGTAGCCACTTTGTGTGACCTGCGCCTCAAACCGGTGGCAAACCACACCCACGCTGTGAAAGCCAATGCCTGCGTCAGCGCCTAGCCGCCGTGCCAGTGCAGCCATCAACCCTGTGAACGCGGTGATGGACGGAAATCCCCAGGTCAAGGGGCTTGAAATAGCGTTGGCGTTTTGCACCCGCAATCGGGGCAGCACCAACAGAGCGGGGTGCCTTGTGGCGTCATTCGGCATAGTGGCCCTCCCGTTCTTCGGCCTTGATCTGCTCGTGCATGGTTTCGCGCCAAGTCAAAAACTCGGCGTCGCCCATCGGCAGCGGTTCTCGCAGCTGGGCATTGAGCCAGTTGGCAAACGCGGCGCTGATGCGTTCAGGAATGTCATTGGGTGGTGCGCGCTCCAATGCGGCGTCGGCCGCAGCTACGCCTTCGGGGTCCAGCCAGCGCGCCTCTGCATCGCCCAAGTGGCAGGCGGACGTTTGGCTCCACCCAGGCTCCAGGCTGCGCAACTCGGCGGTGAACTGTAAAAACTCATCGATTAACAGGCCCACCCATGTCGCTCGTTTGTCCCGGGTAGCCAGGTTTCGTTTGGGATCAGTTTTCAAGAATGCCAGCAACGCTTTGACGTTCTGGCGCACCTCAGGGCGGCGGCTGTAGCGAGGAAACATAGACTCAGTGCCAAGCAGCGGCTGCAAGTCTGCTGAACGCCACACGGGCGGAAGGGACGCGAGCAAGCTGTTATTGCCACGGCGGTCGCTGTTGAGCTGGCTGATGTTCTGCGGTTTGGTGCCGCCCAGTTGCTGCACCGCAAGCTGTGGGTAGTCACGTACCGGGCGTTCGCTGAAGGTGTTGGTTTTTTTAGCTTCCCGGGCTGCTTTGGCCGCATCGCTGAAGCGGTCGTCCTGAAGGGTTTCAAACACACGGTGCGCCAACGAACTGGCGTACAGCGGGGCCAGCAGGTGAAACCCAGAGTTATCGAGCGGGTCATCGCCCGTCTGCCAGTAGAGCTGTTTGGCCAGGGTGTGTGAGGCCACACGCCCGCGCGGTTCGACCAATGAGGCAAAGGCCTGCATCCAGGTCTGGGCCTGCGCGGGGTCGTCGCTCAGGGCTGCGGCCAGGCCTTCGTCTTCAGCCACGCACAGGACAAGCAGACTGCGGCCCTCGTGCGCCAGTTTTAGAAACTTGTACACATCCAGTGCAGCAGCATTGCCCACCACATCCCCCGCAAAGTTGTCCCCCAGGCAGTGGCTGCCCACGACATCGCAAGCGGTGAGCGTGTCGGGTGGACAGTACAGGCTGGTGCCTTTGGCGTCGGGATGCACAGGCTTGAGCGAATGCGTCACAGCTTGAATTTGCCCCGCACGCCGGGCGGCATCTTCTAGCCAGATGGCGGGGGTGAATTGCTGGCGCAGCTTTTCTTTTTGCGCAGCTGCTGCAGCGGGGTCGTCGGCATCGTCCTTCACCGCGTCGCACTTGTCCGTGCAGCGCGCTTGCAAAAACGCCATGATGATGACCCGCTCGGCCACTCCTTTTTCTGGTTTGTCCAGTGCCATCCAAGCCCCTTTTTAGTCGTTGAAAACATTGACAGTCTGCGTTGCACATTCAGCTTATTGCATTTATTCCAATTAACTTCGACTTGTTATTTTTTTACAAACACATTGTTGACAAAAATCTGCCTTGACACGAGGCTGTAGGGCCAGTCCCGTAAAATTCTGTCAAGGAGTGCCAAATCATGAAGAAAACCGCCACACCAAAAAAACCTTCGCCAGCGCCTGCGGCCAACACCACCAAGAAGCCTCACCGCGAACACTGGACGGTTGAGTTCTTCAAACGCGTCGATGCTTGGGGCGATGCGCTAAAAGAGCCGAAAAGCAAGCATTCAGGTACCTGATGTACCTGCTGGACACTAACGTCCTGATGCATCTGGCCAACCGCACAGAGGGCCATGAAAACATACGGGAAAGAATGAAGTCGCTGCGCAAGAGCGATTTTTCTATTTCTGCCATCACCGCAATCGAGCTTTGGCAAAAAACACTGAACGCCAAGGCATCCAAACGGGCTCGCGACGAACTCGCCGCCCTCCTCAATAGCTTGCGCATCCTGCCATTCAAAGGCGACGCGGCGGGCTATGGCGGCTTGCTGTTACTACATAGCCGTGAAAAAGGTAAACCCGTGGGATGGCCCGACACCATGTTGGCCGCCCATGCCTTGGCTCTGGACGCTACCGTGGTCACTGACAACACCAAAGACTTTGTCCGCAGCGGCTGCAAGCTGGAGAATTGGCGCTCTTGAATTAGTAACAACGCTCGTTGTAAAAATAAGTACTGGAGGGTACTTTTAGGGATCACTGCCGTACAGGCAGCTCAGAAAAATTAGCTACGGCTTGTTCAAATCATCCACTGCCGCGCAGGCAGCGAGGCGACCGTGTATCGGCCTTTTTTCAAACTTTCGCCTTCGTAAACCCCAATGCCGGATGAAACCGCCAGCCGTTGTCGTTCTCCGGCAAGCTCACGGTGCAAAAACGGCGGGCGCAGGTCTCCAGCGGCAAATCCAGTTCAGTGGCCAGGTCGCTCAGAGCGTCCATGTAGTCGGTGTGTCCCCAGGCGCTGATGCGCTCGCCTTGAACCAATTCAGGGGGAATGCGCCTGTTTTGAGAGGCTTCGACTTCAATGAAAACTGTCTCGCCTCGGCGGCCTCCTTTTTTGTCCATCAGCTGAACCAGCACGTAGTCATCGCCCTCGGCGTTGGGACGCAGCTCCAAGTCAACTCGCGGCTTGGGCTCGTAACGAAACGGTTGTTGTTGGGGCAACACAGCAGTGAGCAGCGCGTCTTCTGGTGACAAGTGCCACCAACTGGCGGCGTTCAGTGACGACTTAGCCCCGGTCGGCAATGCCTCCATCGTGGCTTGCATGCGGGCATGTTCAAGGTCTACCAGCCGGGCCCGTGGCTGCAGTGTGCCTCGCGCCACGATGCGGGGCCGGGCATCCATCACATTCAGCTCGGTTGCGTCAACCAGCACATTCATGCCGTGGGGGTGCAAGAGAAACTCCTTCGTTTCAAAACCGGGCTTGCAAAAGGCCGGTTCGTTGGAGTTGGCGGGGTTTCTGAAATGGCGCAGGTTGGTGTCAAACACCCGGATGTTGGGGGTAGTGCATTCACCCGCGCGGTGTCTGCGCACACGGCCTGCCAGCTGAATCAGTGACCGCATGGACGAGGGCTCCACCAGGGCCCAGTCGTAGTCATGGTCCCGACCTACTTCGGTGACGGGCGAGCCGAGCACGATGAACAGGTGATCTTCTTCCGTGTGCGTGTCCAGGCGCTGACGCACATCCGGCAGTGTGAACACAGCCTCTGGCTGGCGGCGGTTGAGCGATTGGTCGAGTTGGCGCTCAATGGCAGAGCGGATGAACAGCGGGAATTGCGAGTGATAGGTACACAGGTGAACACGCACTCCGACGGGCCACGCCAGGCGATACAACTCCAAAGCGACCTCCACCAAGCGCTCAATATTAGCCATTCGGACCAGCCCAAAACTGACCTGCTTGTCGCTTTGAGGGTCCGTGGTTTGGTGTTTGTGGTGCAGCGCGGTGGTGTGGCGAATCACTTCTTTAGCAAAAAGCGAGGGCAACAGGTCGCGGTGTTGCCCCTTCAAGTTCAGGGGCACCAACACCGCCCGGCGGCGAACTTCCGCTTGGCCCAGCCGCCGTGCCCGACGTTTGGCAAAGGTGTTGTGCCCTTGCTCGAAACTGGGGCTATCCGCACAGTCGATTTGTTGCACATCAAATTCATCCACCCAGGCGCAGCAGATGTCTGCAGCCTGGCCCACCGTGCTGGGACACTCCCCTCGGTTGCGTTGGTAGTGCTGGCGACCGTCACGGTAGGCTTCAAACAAGCCCTGCACCAGAGCCGGCGGCAAAGTAGCCGAGGACAACAGCACCCGCGCGCCCAGCAACCCCGCCCAATGCACCAGCCGGGTGAGCGCAGGCAGGTCGTCGATGTCAAAGTCATCGGGCTCGTCAAGCACCAGGTCGCTGCTCATCAGGCGCAGCATGGGGGCAATCTGGCGACCGCCACGCTGGCTTTCGGTGGCGGGGGTGAGATGGTCGATGGTGCAGACCAGCACCGGCGCTGCCAGCAGCGCTTTGACGGCGGGGTCATGCATGACCCGCTGCAGCAGGGGGTGGGCGTCAGCGTTGCCATCAAACAGCACGTGGCTGCCCTCTTCCAGCAATGACTGGCGTGAGGCGGAACCGGTCTTTTCAGCCTCACGCTCGTGGTGTTCAAACAGCGCCCGGCTGGCACTACCACCCACCCGAATCGCCAGGTCGTCATCGCCCAAGCTCAACAGACCCTGAAACGCCCTGCCCGTTTGCAGGGTCAGGGTGCGAAGACCCATGGCGAAGGCGCAGCGCATGCCCAGTGCTGGGTCTGCCAGAGCGTACATGATGCGGGCATTGGCCAGAGTTTTTCCGCAACCGGTGGACGCCATATTGACGACAAAAGCGCCTTGCGACTTAGCCCGCTCGCGCATGGCTTGCGCCGTCTCAAAAGCCTTATCTTGCCAGCGGAAACGTGCGTCCTGCGACCGCTTTGTCAGCGCCCGATGTCTGGCCAAACGCGGCAAATTCAACTCAAAACGCGGCAAGGCGTAAGTAACTTCACTACTGTGTTGGGCTACCCCCAACAAATGCTCGTCCAGTGTTTGATTGAGCTGGCTGCCGGTGCCAAAAGCGTTAGCGCACGTGTTGGCATACAAAGGGTAGTTTTTTTGTCCTGTGGTTCGTCCCTCGACAGGCCGGCCCTTGTCATTCACACCCAAGCTGGAATAGTGATGGTCAGCCAGCATCAGGCACAGCCGTGAGACGTGCATTACATAAGGGTTGGCTAGCCAATTGCCTTTGCCTGGGATTTGTGTCAGTGCCTGCAAACGCACGGCCAGGCGTGCCGCGCGTTTGCGCCACAAATCGGTCGTAACGGGTAAGCCGTGCGGAAAGGTCCAGTAAAGCGGCACCAGAGCGGTATTGCCTGCGTTGGCGCGTTCGTTCCAGCCTGCGTCGATGCGGTGCAGCACGCCGGTGAGCGTTTGCGCTGTCATCCAGCCGACTTTGTCGCCCAAAAACTTGGCTGGTCCCGCATCTTTTTCAGGGGCTACCGGCAAACGGTGATGCGTGACCACCAGCCAGCCAATGGCTTGCGCCAGCGGAGCATGCGCCAAATGCGCAAAGGGTGCCTGAACAGGCGTGTCTTGCCCGTCCCGCTGCAGGGCTCGAAGCCAGGTGGCGTCGTCTTGCGGCGTCGGGTTGGCAAGACGTTTGAGCCAGGTGGCGTCGTCATTGCCCACAAAGGCTTCAAACAACCGCAGCGACACCCACTCGTGGCGGTACTGATTGCGCTCTTGCAATTGCCCGAGCAGCCGCATTTGAAAGGCTTCGCTGGCTTTGCCCAGGTCATGCAACAAGGCGGCCAGCGCAGTGAGCAGGTGAATGTCTTGCCCGGTGTGCCAGTCGTTCTCGTCATTCATGCGCAGCACATTTTTGGTGGTGAAGTTCGTTGGCACCGCGCCATGTTCATTGAACTGGCTGGCATCACCCACCACCCACAGCAATTCGCTGTGGTCTTGTCCGCGAATCCAGTGGCAGGCAACGGCAGTGTTGCGTCTGGCAGTCTTTTTTAGCAGCTTGCGCAGGGTGTCTAGGCCTTGCTGGGTGATGGGTGTTTGCCAACTGCGATCGCCGCGCCGTTCGGCAAACTGGTCAAGGATGCGGCGCGTCTCGGTCAGCGCCCGTTTGCTGCATTGGGAGATGAGCAAAATATTCACTGCGCTTGCCTTCCAGTCTGCACAGCCACGTCTTTCAACGTGTCGATCATGAAGTCAAGCGCTTCGGTGCGGGTCAGTTTGTCGATGCAAGCACGGCGAAATGCAGATTCGTCGTCACCTCGCACGGCGGAAATAAAGGCTTGCGGCAGGATGACCGCGTCTTTGATCAGATCGGCCACATCAAACACCAGACCACCGCGACGGGTTTTGCCATGCAGCACCGCCAAGCCGTGCGGTAGACCCAACACCCAGGTAGCGCTGGCCGCCAAACCGTAAGCCAGGTAATTGCCGTGGTCCAAAAAACGGTTGGCGGGGTCTGAGGCTGTGCCACGCTGGCCACGCGCAAACTCACCATAGCTCACGGCATGGGCTGCAAATTTGTAGAGCTGTTTGGTCAGGCGAGCTTCATTGAGCAACAAAGCGGTCTGGTCGGGTGCGCTGTTCACTGCATAGAGCGCACTGTTCAAAGCCACGTCCAACGCCGATGGATCAATCTCAAAACCTTCGTCCCTCAGCAGGCGGCTGGTTTTCCAGTAGGCACGCACCCGCTCCATGCGCAGTTGCTGAATCGCCTTGGCGGCCTGCAAACGTAAAGCGTCGTCAAACCACAACCGGACCCAATGTTGTAAATACTCCGTGGGCCGGTATTCGCTTTGAGGGGCAAACTAGGCGACTTCAATATCGACCTCGTTCGCGCTAAACAGAGGCGTGCCGCCACCGCCACAAAATCCAACCAACACACCGGCCTTGGCCATTTCACGCATCGCGGCCTGAGTCACAGAGGTGCCTGTGCCCAACATCACCGTGCTGGTGTTGGCGATAGGAATGTTCGAGTACAGGGACCGTTTGCCCTCATCCGTCACAAACTCCACCCTGCCCCCGTTGACCAGCACCCGGCAATGTTCTAGGTAGTAGATGTTGGCGCGCTTGGAGTGCAGGATAGATTTGAGATCACCCGGAGCCATTGAATCCATAAAGTCCTTGAACATGACGTAAAAAAACCTGACCGTGTTGCGCCTTGAATTGCTTTTAAAGCATCAACCCGCCACCTCTACCACCCGCCCATCCCCGGTTAAAAACGCGGCCTTCACCACGGCGCCGGGGTAGGCCTGCTGCACGGCGGCGCGGTAGGTTTGCATTTTGCTGATCAGCTCGGGTTGCAGCTGGGGGCTGGGGGCGGATTTGTAGTCGAGCACCCACCAGTGGCCGCTGGCTTGGGCGTCCTTGCGCTGGACCAGGCGGTCCAGGCGCAGGGCCTGGCCCTGGTAGCGCATGTCCACTTCGTTGCCCTGCCAGGCGATGATGTCAGGCTGCCAGGCCCACGCGCCTTCGCCGCTGGCGATGCGTTGGGCCATCTGGGCAGCGGTTTGTGCCTGGCCGGGGCTGAGGGCGAACTCGTGCGCGGCGGCGGCCACGGCGGCGGCGGGGATGGGCGCGCCGTCGAAGGCCACCACGCCCCACTCCAGCAGGCGGTGCATGGCTTTGCCGATGCGGGCGTTCAGGGGGGATTCGGCGGCCACCACGGCGCGTGGGGCAGCGGGCTGCACTGTGTCAGGCAGCAGCGGCAACACAGGCAATGAAAATGCTTCGTCCGGGGTGGCGCTGGTCGTGGCTGATGGCTCAGCCTCGGTTTCGGTGGGCACCACGCTCAGCGGGGTCATCAGCGCTTGCAGGCGTTGCCACCAGCTGTGGGTGGTTTCGCGATGCGGCTCGACGGATGAGATCACCAGCGTGCCGCGGGCGCGGGTCATGGCGACATACAGGGCGTTGAGCTCTTCCCGCCCGCGTGCCAGCTGTTCCTGCGCCAGAACGACCTCGGCGCAAATCGGCGGGCGTTTTTCAGACACCAGAAACACGAATTTTTCAGGCGCGTGGGACTGTCCGGGCCAGTCGATCAGCACGGTCATGCTGTCGGCGTTGCGGTCCACGGTGTCGGTGTCCAGCAGCAGCACGGCCTCGGCTTCCAGGCCTTTGGCACCGTGGATGGTCAGCAGGCGCACGGCGTTGGGCTGCAAGCTCAGGGGGGCCAGCAGGCCGCCGGCCTTGAGGGCGCGCACCAGGCTGTATGGCGTGGCGAAGCGCCCGCCGTCCAGCGCCAGCGCCACGCCCAGCAAGG
>JBJXEI010000093.1:0-6517 GCA_046154065.1 Polaromonas sp.
GCACGCCCAACAACAGCCACAGCCCCAAGCCGGCCCGTACTGACCTTGGTCGAGGACGAGGAGGTGTCCCAGTCGATCGAGTCAGCCCGGCTTTTGCAGCACATGCAGCCCCACCTGGAGCAAAGCCTGCCAGAGCTGGACAAACTGATCAGTGCGGCGCTGGGCCTGACGCGGGTGCAGCCAGACCTCAACCCATTGCGGCCGGACATTTATGCCAAATGCTTGTTGGACCTGCTGTATGGGGTGGCTGCGCCGCCCGCCATCACGGCGCTGTGGATCAAATACCTGGGGGTACCACTAGGGCGTGAACTGTCTCGGGTGTACGAACGGATTGTCAACCTGCTGGAGCTGTCCAACGTGCGCGGGGTCAGTTACCGGGTGGTGGCGACCCCATCCACATCCCCGCCAACCGACACGCAGGCCCTTCAGGCCGCGCCCACCGACTGGTCCTCGTCCAACAGCCACGAGGACTGGAGGCATCAGGGCATGCTGCAAGACACACCGCAGCCCGACCCAGCAGGCGCAGGTACGTCGTTCCGGGACTTTCTTTTACGGGGTCCAGCCCAGGCCGACCAATCGCTAACGCCAGCATTTCGCGCCCAGATGCACCAGGAACTGGCGGCGTTGACCGCAGCGCTCGACGCTGCGCCGTCAGCCCACATGCTGCTCAGTGACCCGGTCGCCCACAGCGGCTACGCGGATGTGGTGGCGGCTCCGGCCGGGCTTGCGCCCACTTTTGAGCACCTGCCTGCCGTTGACCGACCGCAGCGCCCCATCACGCCAACCAGCGCATTGAACACGCGGGTATGGGGGCGCTATGCAGCCCCCCGGCAGCGCGCCATCGTCCACACCCAACTGAAGGCCGAGGCGCAGCAGGTCGGCCAAGTGATGGGCCTGGAAGTGGTGCGCCAGTTGGTCAGTCAGGTGGCGCAAGACGAGCGCCTGCTGGCCCCTGTGCGGGAGTCCATCGTTGCGCTGGAGCCTGCGCTGATGCGACTGTCGATGGTGGACCCACACTTTTTAGGCGATGAACAACACCCTGGCCGACGGCTGATGGAGCGCGTGGCGCAGCGCAGCTTCAAGTTCAACGATGAATTCAGCCCCGAGTTCAACACGTTTTTCAAGCCGCTCACGCAGGCCTTCAATGCCCTCAATGGCCTGGACGAGGTGAATGCTGCGCGCTTTGACACCGTGCTGTCTGCGCTCGAGAAACACTGGTCCGCACAGGACCAGGCCGAAGCCACGCGCCAGCGCGACATGCTCGAACGCATGCGTTTTGCCGAGGCACGGCAGACCCAGGCCGATGAAATCGCCTACGAGCTGAGCACCCGGGCCGACCTGGACGAGGTGCCCGGCCTGGTGCTGGACTTTTTGTTCGGTCCCTGGTCTTTGGCCATGGCCCACGCCCGCCTGTGCGACACCCGCCACCAGCTGGACCCAGAAGGTCTGGGCGCCGCGGTGCCCGACCTGCTCTGGAGCGCCAAGTCACGTGCCACCATCAAACAGCCCGCCAAGCTGATCGAGATGATTCCAGGCTTGCTGGGCAAACTTCACTCGGGCCTGCAGCTGCTGGGCACAGGCCCCGAGGAGTGCGCGCCGTTTTTTGACGGGCTGATGCAGCTGCACCAGCCTGTGCTCAAGCTGCGCCGCATGAAAAGCCAGCGTGACGCCCAGGAGTCCAGCCACGGGCCCCTGTCCGCCAACAGTGCCTTGATGGACGAGCTGGCCGCAGCCGCCGAACCGGCCACTGCCGAACAGCGCCGCGCCAAGGTGTCGGCGCTGCCCTGGATGGGCAAACAGGAAATGGCGGCAGCCGGTTTTGAAGACACACTGCCAACCCACCATGCAGACCTGGTAGCGGCAGAGCCGCCCACATCGGAGGCAGCACAGAATGCAGCACCGGACCAGCAGCCATCCGCCGTCACCGGCAGCGTGCAAGCCCCGGTGGCCGACCACCTCGACGACACCGACGATGACATTGCCAGCGCGCTGGCCGCGCCTGATGCGGAGACGCTGTTGGCCGCGCAGGCCACGCTGGTGGCGCTGCGCTCGGGTGATTGGGTGGACCTGTATTCGCGCCGCCGCTGGCTGCGCGCGCAACTCACCTGGGCCAGCACCAAAGGCACGCTGTTCATGTTTGTCAGCCACGGCGGCCAGCCCCATTCGATGACCAAACGAAGCTGCGAGCGCCTGATTGCGGCACGGCTGCTGCGGCCGGTCAACACCCGCGGGGTGGTGGCGCAGGCCCTGAAAGCGGTGGTGGCGCAGGCCGCCAACCAGCCAGACCACGCCCAAACGGCGTAACCCCGCAACGCAGGCCGCCACACCGCACGATGAGCAGGGCGGCTCAACGCGGAAGGTGCTCGTGACAAGGCACCGGGCGCAGCAAACACCATGAACGCTATATATTTGATAGCGCAACAGGCAATGAAGACCTAGGCGATCGGCCAATGCTGCTTGAAGAATCGTTTGTTGAGCCGTTAAAAACGCTTTTCACCCCTCCTGAACACTGAAAACCGCCTCAAGCCGCCATCAACAGTGGCTCAGGCTCGACCAGCGGTGGCGCAGCCGCCACCGGCGCGTCACCTGACGTGACCACGAGATGGATGAATTGCAGCTTGGCGAGCACGGCCGAAGGCAGCGTGAAGGGGTAGAAGTCCGGCTGCCCCATGCTGCGTGACATCTGGTTGAGCATCAGGGTCAGGCGGTTCCAGTGGTTCAAAAACGCCAGGAAGTGCTCGGCCTCGGGGTGGTCGGGTTGCCACAGGGCGTTCAGCGTGAAGGGCGT
Organism: Polaromonas sp.; assembly: GCA_046154065.1. Taxonomy (GTDB): domain Bacteria; phylum Pseudomonadota; class Gammaproteobacteria; order Burkholderiales; family Burkholderiaceae_C; genus Polaromonas. The sequence continues at coordinate 2,789 of JBJXEI010000093.1, forward strand.
GAACTCCAGATCCGCCTGGTCCACATTGAGGGACGCAATCAACCCGAAGCCGCGCGCCGTGTCGATCGCGTCGCGCATGTGCAGGTAGTGCGCCCAGCACTCGGCCCAATCCTCCCAGGGGTGGGTGCTGGCGTAAGCGCTGACAAAACGTTGCGGCCAGTCGGGCGGCGGGCCTTCGCTGTAGTTGCGCTGCAGGCTGGCCGCGTAGTCGGTGGACTCGTCGCCAAACAGCTGGTGAAACCCGTCCAGCCAGGGCGTGCCTGCCACCAGCCGGTCCCAGTAGTAGTGGCCCACCTCGTGGCGAAAATGCCCCAGCAGGGTGCGGTAGGGCTCGCGCATGGCCTTGCGGGCCAGCTCGCGGGTGGCGTCGTCGGCCTCGTCCACGTTCAGCGTGATCAGCCCGGACTCATGGCCGGTCATCACGGGCTTGCCACCGGGCGGCGCCCGCAGCAGGTCAAACATCAGGCCACGGTCCGGGTCCTCGCTGACCTTGGACGCGACCGGCAGCCCCAGGATGATGAGGGACGACACCAGGCGGCGTTTGGCCGTTTCGACCAGCCCCCAAAGGTACCCGTTGTCGGGCTGGCTGGCATCAGTCAGGTCGGGAATGGTGCGGTTCAGGCGGCAAGCGCGGCAAAAGTCCTGCGGGTCGTGCGCGGCAATCAGCCAGTTGCACGCGGCCGGGGTGGCCCGGTTCAGGCAGCGCTTGTACAGCTGCGCGGCGGGTGGGCTGCTGGCGGCGTTGGCGGGCACGGGCGGCTCTTGCAGCGGCGGGGCGGCGGGGTCCATGGGTGGGGCCTGCAGGGGCGGAGCCGACTGCTGGCCAGGAATGTCCTGCAGCTGGGGCGGCGCGTCGGGCGGGTTCATGGCAGAGGCGTTGGCCGCTTCGGCGGGCGGGGTGGGCTGCCACACCTGCCACAGCGGGGCGGCGTTGGGCTGGTCAGGCTGGCAAGGGTCCGCCGAAGGCATCAGCGGGATCACCAGGCTCTGCTCGCAGTCGTAACCCAGCGGGGTGCCGCAGGTCAGGCAGGCGCTGTTTCGAAAGTACACCGGTTGGCCGCACTGGCAGCGGTAGTTGCGGCTGGCCAGCAGCGGCATGGCGGCTTCCGAAAAGGTATTGGGGTAGGTGGGTGACATGGGGAAAAGCCTGTAGAAAACCCGCCGTTGGGGCCGGTCAGTGGGGTGCAGGTCGCGCGCCGACCCTTCTCCCAGCAGTTTCCCCTGATTCACCCCGCCCGGCCCCGCCCGAATGTCCAATGTCGCTGTCAGCGCTCTCTGACAAGGCGCGGCCCCCGGCCATTGCCCGATGACTTTATGATGGCTGCTGCCCTGCAAACCCTCCAAAAAAAGGAAGTCCCACATGCCCACTTACCACGTCGAAATGATGGAAGGCCGCACCCTGGAACAGAAAAAACAGCTGGTCGCGGCCATCACCCGTGTCAGTGTTGAAATCCTCGGCGGTGAGCCCGACTCGGTCGACATCCTGATCACCGACATCAAGCGTGAAAACTGGGCCACCGGCGGCAAGCTGTGGTCTGAACCTCGCGACTGAACGGCACGACTTGAGCCGCCCCGCCACCCTGCCCGAGCTGCAAGCCCACTACGGCGAGCGTTACCGCTGGCTGTTGCTGCTGTCCGTGATGGTCGGCACCATGGCGTCGATCATGTCGTCCACCATCGTCAACGTGGCGATTCCCGACATGAGCCAGCACTTCACGCTGGGCCAGGCGCGGGCGCAATGGGTCACCTCGGGCTTCATGGTGGCGATGACGGTGTCCATGCTCACCACCCCCTGGCTGCTGGCCCGCTACGGCTACCGCGGCACCTACGTCGGCTGCATGCTGCTGCTGATGGGCGGCGGGCTGGTAGGCGGGTTTTCAAGTGACTACAACCTGGTGCTGGCGGCCCGCGTCGCCGAAGGCCTGGCCGCCGGCGTGGTACAGCCCATCCCGGCCATCATCATCATGCGGGCCTTTGCCCCGCACGAGCAGGGCCGCGCCAGCGGGCTGTTCGGCATGGGCGTGGTGCTGGCCCCGGCGCTGGGGCCCAGCATCGGCGGCGTGCTGGTTGATGCTTTTGGCTGGCGCTCGATCTTTTTCATGGTCGTGCCGCTGTGCCTGATGTCGCTCTGGCTGGCTTACCGCTACGTGCCCGTCACAGCCCCCGGCGGCGTGGCCGCCAACAAGCGCGGAGCGGCGCTGGACTGGCGCGGCCTGCTGCTGGGGGCGGTGGGCACGCTGTGCCTGCTCAACGGCATGGTGTCGCTGCACGGCAGCCAGCACGCACAGGCTGGGCTGCTGCTGGGTGCGGCCATCGTTTGTCTGCTGGTGTTTCTGGCCTGGCAGCGCCGCCTGGCGGCACAAGGCGGCGCACCGCTGATGAACCTGGCACTGTTCGCCTACCGCCCCTTCGCCATGGGCAGCATCGTGGCGTTCATCTACGGCACGGCGCTGTTTGGCTCCACCTACCTGCTGCCGGTGTACATGCAGCTGGGTCTGCAGCTGTCGGCCTCGCACGTCGGCACCATCTTGCTGCCTGCCGGGCTGGTGCTGGCCCTGACGATTGCCGGCGTGGGCCGCCTGGCCGACCAGCAACCCACCTGGCTGCTGGTCACCGTGGGCTTGGTGCTGCTGGCCGCGTCTTTTGCGCTGATGGGCACGGTCACGCTGGCGTCCGGCCTGTGGCTGCTGGTGGCCTGGGCCACGCTGGGGCGCATTGGCCTGGGTTTTATCTTGCCGTCGCTGAATCTGGGCTCTCTGCGGCCACTGCCGACAAGCCTGCTCTCTCAGGGCTCCAGCGCCATCAACTTTCTGCGCATGCTGGGCGGGGCGATGGGTGTGAGTTTGTGCGGCATCGTGCTGGAGTGGCGGCTGGCCGTGCACGGCGACTCGCTCACACTGGCCGCCACCAGCCCAGCGCGCCTGGCCGCCTTCAATGAAACCTTTGCCCTGCTGGCAGCCCTGTGCGCGGTGGCCGTGCTGGCCGCCCTGCAGCTGCGCGCCCCTGCGACTGTCCCTCTGAAAGAGCCCTGACCATGTGCCAACTGCTGGGCATGAACTGCAACGCCCCCACCGACGCGACCTTCAGTTTTCGCGGTTTTGCCCAGCGCGGCGGGGCCACCGACCACCACGCCGACGGCTGGGGCATCGCGTTTTTTGAAGGCAGCGGTGCGGACAGCACCAGCGACCATGACCTGGGACTGCGCCACTTTGTGGACCACCAACCCGCGTGCTCATCCCCCGTGGCCGAGCTGATTGCCCGCTACCCGATCAAAAGCCGCAACGTGATTGCCCACATCCGCAAGGCCACCCAGGGCCGCGTGGCGCTGGAAAACTGCCACCCCTTTGTGCGTGAGCTGTGGGGCCGCTACTGGGTGTTTGCCCACAACGGCAACCTGGCGCACTTCACACCGCGCCTGCACGGCAACTTCAGGCCCGTGGGCAGCACTGACAGTGAACGCGCTTTTTGCTGGATCATGCAGGAGCTGGCCAAGTCCCATGCCGGCGTGCCCAGCGTGGCCGAGCTGACGCTGACACTGCGTGAGCTAGCCGCCCAGATTGCCCCGCACGGTACCTTCAACTTTCTGCTCAGCAACGGGCAGGCGCTGTGGGCGCACGCCTCGACCAAGGCCGACTCCCCCGGCCTGTGCTTCACGCTGCGCCGCCATCCCTTTGCCCACGCCAGGCTGCAGGACGAAGACCTCAGCATCAACTTTGCCGAGCACACCCA
>JBJXEI010000094.1:0-10457 GCA_046154065.1 Polaromonas sp.
CCTTGATGCTCAAAAACTCCAGAGTCTCTTCGTAGTGCGGACTCACCATGCTGTAGGCGCGAAGCAAGGGTTTGTCATTCACCGTGAGGCCAATCATCGTGAACTGGCCGCTTTGGTAGCGAAATCCTGAGTCGCGCGTTGTAGTGAAAGAAAAGAGCCGGTCGGTCCAATGGTGTGCGCTTAACACTGTGGCGTCAAACAGGCTGCTCATGCAACGTATTCCGCTGGAGCGGCCATTGAAAGCTCACGCAAATATGCCCAGGGGTAAATGCCCTTGTCGTGACCATCGTCAAACCGCAGTTGCAGGCCGAACTCGCCTATCGGCATCAGCTCTACTAGATTCACGTTCGTCGCTACGCTTGGCCCTGCGCCGGAGCGGCGAATCTTCTCGCAATAAGCGCAGCGGCATGCACTGCGCAAATAGTTTGACTCCAAGTCGGCCTGGATTCCATCACTCCACTGTAGGGCCAGTAGCCGGGAAGTTTGGTGATGAACCACGCTTACTGGATACGCCGAAGTCTCGCTCATTAAATTACCTCCGCTATGCCGCGTGGACCTACTTCAGTGCTCAGACCCATTAAGCCGCCGTGTTCCAGTTCTCCGCCCATCGCGGCCAGACATTCCTCACGGATCAAGGACTTAATCGAGTTGACCAAGGCGGAGAATTCGGGTGTCGAGGTCATGTCTGGCGTGCGCGGTCGGGCTAGGGGAACAACGATCTCAGCCTTGATGCGCCCAGGACGCGCCGTCATCACATAAATGCGGTCCGAAAGAAAAATGGCTTCATCAATGTCATGCGTGATAAACAGCACCGAGATGCGTAGACGCTGCCACATATTGGTCAATATCTCTTGCATCACGATGCGGGTTTGAGAGTCCAGCGCTCCGAAGGGCTCATCCATCAACAATACCTGAGGACTGGTCGACAGCGCTCGCACAATGCCCACACGCTGCTTCATTCCGCCAGAGAGCTGGTCGGGGTAATGGTTTTCAAATTGCAGCAAACCTGCCAGTCCCAACAGTGTGCGGGCACGCGTCTGGCGTTCGTTGACAGACACCCCCTGAATCTTCAAGCCAAACTCTACGTTCTTGCGTACCGTCATCCATGGGAACAGCGAGTATTGTTGAAACACCACACCCCGGTCTGCGCCGGGGCGCTCAATACGTGTGCCGTCCAGCAGAAATTCACCCGATGTGGGTTGCATGAAGCCGGCCACCACATTCAGCAGGCTAGATTTCCCACAACCAGACGGGCCGATCAGCGAGACAAACTCACCGGGCTGCACGGTGATGGAAACACCATCTACCGCATTGACACTTCTGCCATTGGACTTGAAGTTAATGGCTACGTCGCGTGCCTCGATACGGCCGCGCACCGCCGACTTGACATGTATAGCGGTCGTGTTCATGGCTTGCTTGCGGCGGTGGAAGGTGCATTCCAAGGCATTGTGATTCTTGCGGCTATGCGGATGGCACCGCTGCACAGGAGCCCCAACACGCCAATGGTAATCATGCCGAGCGCGATCTCTGCGTAAGAGATAAGTGAATAGGCTTCCCACGTAAAGTAGCCAATGCCAAATTGGCCGGAAATCATTTCTGCGGCGATGAGCGACACCCAGGCCACCCCCATACCTACGGCCAACCCTGTAAAGATGTGCGGCAAGGCCCCAGGGAGGACTACCTCCAGCAGCAAGGTGCGTTCGCGGGCACCGAGGGAGCGGGCAGCGCGCAATAGCACGGGGTCTATGGCCTCAACCCCGTGAATACTGTTGAGTAGGATCGGGAAGAACGCACCCAAGAAGGTAATAAACACAATGCTCACCTCGTTGCTGGGCCATAACATGATGGACATTGGCACCCAAGCAATAGCCGGAATGGGCCGAAACACCTCTAAGGCAGGCATGCTGAGCTTGCGCACCCAGTGGTAGCGGCCAATCAGTAAGCCCAAACCCACGCCCAAGACGGCAGCCACCGCAAAGCCCAGCAAAATGCGGCGCAAGCTAATACCGATGTTGGTGATGAATTTGGTGGACTGGTTGACCTCCAATACCTTGGCAAACACTTCCGCTGGACTAGGGATGTTGTTAAACCGAACGTAAAAATCGACCCGGTAGTGGGTAGCCAAATGCCACGCCAGTAACACGCTGCCAATTGAGACCAAAGCCGTAATCCAGCCCACCATGTGGCTACGCACCCAAAATAGCAGCGCGCTAGGCTCTCGAAGGGCTTTGGCTATGGGTGGTGCAGCCACTGGGGGAATGGGATGCTGCTCTAGCGCCGTAGCTGCCAGCGACGACAAGCTGTCGCTACCGGCAGGCGGGCTTCGGCTGTCGCGTGAAACGTCCACAAATCGTATGGCGGCGTGCATGGCACTACTTCAGCCTGGCCAATGCGGCTGGCGTTGCTACGGCAGCCAATGCCTCGGCGTAGGTGGCCAATTTGCCACCACTGCGCGATGCGGCCGCTTCAGCATCCTTTTTCAGCAGATAGGGGACTACAAGCGTTGCCTTGGGGTTACTGGTGTCCACCGCGTAAAAGGCTTTGTCGGCAAAGACCTTGATCCCCAATTCCTTGTCGAACAAATAAGCCGCAGTAACCTTCTTGCCTTGGACTTGGTACTGGCGGACACCAGCCAGGGTGCAGCTCGGCGAGCTGAGCGCTATGAGTTCGCCAGTCTCCAACCAAATTTCACCCGCATCCTTGGGCCGGGTCACTGCTTTCTTGCAGACAGGGTCAGTGCCTTCGATGTCGTAGTTAACCAGCGTTTGTTTTTGCGCTTCGTAGTCTTGGCCGCGCTCTTTGAACGCTTGGCGCACATAGGTCTCGTTCACCCAGGCATTCATATCGAACTCTTTCACACGCCCCAGCTTGCTCAGCACGCCATAAGCGGTTTTGATGGTGTCCAGCCAACGGGGTTTGATAGTGGGGTCTAGCGTGTGAATGCCACCGGGGCCAAGAAAAATATAGGCCACCTCTTTTTCAATCTTTGTCCACTCTTCCACCTTTTGCATCGCCGCTTTGGGGTCCTTACGGACCCAATCGTTGGCCTCCATCAGCGCGCGTATGTAAGCCACTACAGCTTCAGGGTACTTGTCGGCAAAGTCTTTGCGCACCACGACACCATGAAAGGTAGGCACCTTGGTTTGTGCACCATCAAATATCTTGCGCGCAAAGCCGCGGTAGGGCAGCAGGTCGGCGAACGGCACAAAATTGCCGTGGCCGTCAATTTTCTTTTCTTGCAAATTGGTGGTGCCCACTTCAGGGCTTTGGCTGACAAGGTTCCAGAAGTTATCGGGCCAGCCGCGCTCTTGCATGGCCTGCAACATCATTCCATGTGCGGCAGAGCCAAATGGAACCGACACGTTTTTCCCCTTAAGGTCTGCCAGCTCGTAGTAGGGGCTGTCTTTGTGTACGACCACGCCGTTGCCGGACCCGAACGCGTTGTAGGCAATGATGGCTACCAATTGCGTTTCGTTGCCGCGGTTTTGCTGTCCGGTGGCGCCATTGACCAGCAAGGGGTAGTCACCCATCATGCCAATTTGCAGCTTGTTGGCCACCATGCCGTTTGTCACCGGCGGGCCTGAGGTGAAGTTTTGCCAGTCCAGCTTCCAGGTGGTATTTTGGTACTTGCCGGTTTTCGGTAGGTACTTTTCCAAGAGCTTGAGCTCCTTGATGGCAATGCCACCAGTGACAGTGTTGGAGGTAGTGTTTTGCGTGCCTATGCCGATGGTGATCTCTTGCTTTTCTTGTGCCAATGCCAACGACTGCACCACCGCGATTGCCAACAAAGCCATTGGCCGCAACGCGGCTCGCGACAGGGTGTACGGGGGATTGCGGAAAGTGTGTTTCATCAATATCTCCAGTAAGGTTTAACAATTAGTGAGGTCGCGCAACTCAATCATGCAAATCTGCAACGCAATTTCGGTACCAGGCGTTATGTAGGTCAGGTCAGAGGCTCTCCGTTAACAAAGCGCGCTTGTTTTTGCGCCCGGCCCACTCGTCAGCGTCCGCCAGTGGCTCGGTAGAGGCGGTAATAACGGGCCATTTCGCAGCCAAAGCGACGTTCAGCGCCAGGTATTCGTACTGGGAGGGCGGGAGGTCTTTCTCCTCCACAATGGCTTCGACAGGGCACTCGGGTATGCACACACCGCAGTCAATGCAGACCTCGGGGTCGATCACCAAGAAGTTGGGCCCTTCGTGGAAGCAGTCGACCGGGCATACCGCCACACAGTCGGTGTATTTGCAGCGGATGCAGGCCTCTGTCACGATATGTGTCATGTCGGCCCTCTTGGCGCAATGCCCTGCATCTGGATAGACGTTAGCGCCAGTTTGGCGAGTTTGCGCACGTCAGGGTCACTGTCTTTGAGCGCTAATTCCAGTGGAACAATGCCCCGCGGGTCGGCGATCTCACCCAATGCAATCACCGACTCCTTCCGCAGGTTGCTGACTTGGTGGGTAGTGGCGATGCTAAGGACTTGCACGCCCGCGCTCGCTTTGAGTTTGCCCAGACTGCGGGCGGCTTTTACCCTCACCTGCCAATACTCATCGTCCATAGCGCGCACCAAATCTGGCACACCCAGGGTGGAACGGGTCTTGGCAAAGGTGTTGGCTGCTTCTTCGCGCACTTGCCACGCGGGATCGTTCATGGCGCGGCTCAGCGCCGGGTGCACGCTGATGTCGGTGGAGCCGGTGGCGTAGCCCAGTGCACCTACGGCCACACGGCGCACTTCGGCTTCGACGTCGTGGGCGGCTATTCGCGTCAATGCAGAAATAGCCTGCGGGCGTTTGAGGTAGCCCAGCACGCCCACGGCTTCACGCCGCACTGCTGCATCGGCATGTGACAGGGCTGCCATAGCGGGGACAAACGCTTCAGCCACCCGCAAGGCCTTGATGGCATGCAGTGCAGCGGCCTGCACGGCGGAGTCAGCATCTGCCAGGTAGGGCAGAAGCGGTGGGGCCGAGGCGGGATCCTTGAGCTCGGCCAGCGTGTAGGCCACAGCATCGCGCACTGCCGCATCGCTGTCCTTGAGCATCGGAACTAAGGCCGACAGCACTTCTAACTCCTCAAAGCCTTCCAGTGCTTTGGCGGCTTCCAGACGAACCAAAGGGTCCGGGTCAGCCAGGGCGGCCGTCAGTAGTGGTGCAATGTCATCTTCTTCGTCGGTATAAGGCAAGTCGATGACTGCCACGCGTCGCACGCCTGCGTCGCTATCACGCAGACGTTCGTGAATGGTGTTTTGAATGGGATATGCCATGCTTATCTCAGCAGGTAAGGAATGTTGACGTGCACTGCGCCCGTAGGGCAGTCTTTTTCGCAGGGCATGCAATACCAGCATTCATCAAACTTCATGAAGGCTTTGTTCTTGACGAAGTCGATAGCCAGTACGTCCAGTGGACATACATCCACGCAGACGGTGCAGCCTTTGTCCGCGATGCACAAATCTTCATTCACTACGACAGGTGACTGGGTACGGGTGGTTGCAATGGTCATGTGGTGTCCTCAAGTTCTTTGGCGTGGTTTTTGGTCATTCAAGCGGCCTTGACAGCGGTAGCCGGGCTGGCCACCCGCAAGCGTTGGTAGGCGGACTTTTCTTGTTCGTTGAGCTCAACCACGTAGGGCTCGACCTCGCGCTTGCGAAACCTGGCGTTGCCGTCGGCATCACTGGTCACGTTGGTGTGGCAAAACCAGTTTTCATCATCCTTCTCAGGAAAGTCCACGCGCAGGTGATACAGACCCCAACGGCTTTCCGTGCGGTAGAGCGATGCGCGAGCAGCCAGTTCGGCACAGTCACGGATGGTGTGGGTCTCCATGGCGCGCATCAGCTCATGGGGATCTTGGGCAACCATTTCGTCCAGGTCTTCCTTGATTTCGCCAAAGCGCTGCAGGCCAAGCTCCATCTTGCGGGTGACCTTGGGTGGCTGCAAATAGTCGTTGACGATGCGCCGTGTTTTGTATTCCACCTGAAAGGGCGTGAGCCCTTCGCTACGCAATAGCGGCGCCATGATGCGTTCGCGCTCGACCTTTACCCGGTCCTGGTCGATTACTGACTGTGTGGCACCTGCTACGTAGTCGGCCGCGTTTTCACCGCAGAATTTGCCATACACAAAAGCGCCCAACATGTAGCTGTGAGGAATGCTGGCGCAGTCACCCGCAGCATACAAACCCGGTATGGAGCACTCGCCACGCTCATTGGTCCAAATGCCCGAAGCACTGTGGCCGCTGCAAAAACCGATCTCGGAGATATGCATCTCGATCATGCTCTTGCGGTAATCGGTGCCACGCCCTTCATGAAAACGACCTCGACTGGGGCGCTCGTTGGTGTGCAGAATGTGCTCTATCTCACTGATAGTTTCTTCGGCCAGGTGGTTTAACTTCAGAAACACTGGGCCTTTACCACCTTGAAGCTCGTTGAAAAACTCCATCATCATCTGGCCGCTCCAGTAGTCACACTCGATGAAGCGCTCGCCTGCGTTGTTGGAGGTGTAGCCACCGAAAGGCCCTGTGACGTAGGCGCAGGCCGGGCCGTTGTAGTCTTTGATCAGCGGATTGATTTGGAAGCACTCCAGGTTCGTTAGCTCGGCCCCCGCGTGGTAGGCCATGACGTGGCCTTCGCCGCAGTTGGTTGGGTTTTCGTAGGTTCCAAACAAGTAGCCCGAAGAAGGCAGCCCCAATCGCCCCGCTGCACCGGTACAAATCACCACCGCCTTGGCTTTGATGACGTAGAAGTCAGCCGTGCGGCAGTCAAATCCCATAACACCGGTAATCTCACCAGCCGGCCCCGTCAGCAGGCGCGTGGCCACCACCCGGTTGGTAATCTCAACCCGGGCTCTTTTCAGCTGGCGGTACAGCACCCGCTTCATGTGGTGCCCCTCTGGCATGGGCAGCACATAGCTGCCGATATGGTGCACTTTGCGTACCGCATAGTCGCCTGTCTCGTCTTTTTCGAACTTGATGCCCCAGCGGTCCAGCTCTTCAATCATGGGAAAGCTGTTTGCCGCATAGGCATAAACGCCCTTTTGGTCGACGATTCCATCGTTGGCCACGGTGATCTCTTTGGTGTACTGCTCTGGTGTGGCGTGGCCGGGAATGACGGCATTGTTCAGGCCGTCCATGCCCATGGAGATGGCACCACTGCGCTTGACATTGGCTTTATCCAGCAGCAACACACGCAACTTGGGGTTCTTTTCCTTGGCTTTGACGGCTGCCATGGGGCCGCCTGTACCCCCCCCTACTATCACTATGTCGTACTCGAGTTCGATCGTGTTCATGTTTACCTTTTGCGTATTTGTTAAAGAGGCTCAATTGGCTGCATGGGTACGCGGTCCACCCGCACCTTGTACTGAAATGCATCGCCGCGGTAATACAAATGCTCATAGTCAATGGGGGCGCCATCGCGGGTGTGGGTGGTGCGTTCAATCACCAGCACGGGAGAGCCCTCTTCAACGCGCAGGTGCCGCGCCAAGCTTTCATCCGCCAGCGTGGAGCCAATTTGCAGGTCCGCATGACCTAACGACAGCCCGTAATCGTTTTCAAGGATGACGAACACGTCGCGCGCCGCCAAATCTTCTTTGGCTAGACGAGTGCCAATGGCAGTAGACAGGTAAGTAATGTCGAGTGAGATGGGTTCTCGGTTCAGGAAACGTACGCGCTGAAGCTCGCATACCTTGGCGCGCTTGGGCAGCCTCAGCCGCTCTTGCACTTGCGCCGTGGGCACGATTTGGCGCAGAGACAACACCCGAGCGAAGGTTTCGTAACCCATCTGGCGCATGGCTTCGCCAAATCCTTGCAGGCGCCCCAAATCTTGAAAAGCCTTGGGCTTGGACACAAAGGTGCCCTTGCCATGAATGCGAAAAATCAGGCCCTCATTTTGTAGGTCACCCAGCGCTTGACGTACGGTGATGCGACTGACGTTAAAGGCTGCCATCATTTCGCTTTCAGACGGCATTTGCTGGTGCGGCTGGTAGTTACCTTCGAGTACGCGCGCACGCAAGATATCTTTTATCTGCGCATACAGTGGGATTGGTGAATTCGGCTCAACACCGCCAGCCGACATCACTTGGGGTGAGTTGGTTATTACTGCACGCAGACTGCTTGGATTCATTTGCTTGCATCTTGTTATGACAAGTTCTACATAGCAAAAGTTGGGCCAGTTTTGAGCAGCTTATGCTCGGGGAAAAGCGGGGGTACGGCCCAATAGGGTTATGGAAGGCGCACTCTTAAGGTGTCAGGCGCACGCATGTGGTGCCGCTCTGCCTCCCTGAAATGGCCACATGTCAATCTGAAGTCTCAATGATTTCTGATCGAAAGTTCAATGATGAAGAATTGATTTACACGAAAAACAGTGATCGGTTTTTTGCACAAAGCCGATGTTGATTTGTCAGTCACGGAGCTTTGCAGGACGCACGGATTTCGCGAACCGAACCGGTTCGACTGGAAGGCAAAAATTGGCAGCATGCGCGTATACGGCGCGCAGCTCGTCAAAGGTTTGTAGAGCGAAAACGCCAATCTAAAGAAAGTGCTGGCTGAACTTATTGAACGCTACGTGTATCCATCTTCCTTTTTCAGGAGATCGACATGCGTTTCAAAAAATTAGCTTTGCTGCTGTGCAGTGCTTTGTTTTGCGCCTTTTTCAGTTCAGTGATTTGGGCCGCAGGCGCGATCAACACCAACACTGGCGGTGTGGCGGTCAAGGGCTATGACCCGGTGGCTTATTTCACCGACAACAAGGCCGTGCTGGGCAAAGCCGAATTCAGCGCCAAAGTGGACGGAGCAACCTACCAGTTTGCCAGCGCCGCTAACCTAGACGCCTTCGTGGCCAACCCGAGCAAATACCAGCCGCAATACGGCGGCTATTGCGCCTATGGTGTGGCGCAGGGCTTTAAGCCGGACATCGATCCGCAGGCGTTTTCTGTGGTCGACGGCAAGCTGTTTTTGAACTTATCGCCCAAGGTTCTCACACGCTGGCAAGAAGACATCCCCGGGCATATCCGCTCGGCCAACGAGAACTGGAAGTCGCTGATTAACCAATAGCGGTTCGGCGCACTTGCTGCGTCAGGGACGCCACGCCTAGCCGTTAGGCGATGCGCGGTTCACCCGACCCGGCGAAACGTCAAATTGATGCGCACGCCGCGCAGCAGCGGGTGCTGCGCGGCTGATGGCGCGGCTGCGGCTTTGCACAGCGGGCCAGCGCAAGTCGCCCAGCGGCTGGGCGGCGGCGCTGGCAATTGTCAGAGCGCAAGGGCTGCACGCGACGGAGCGATTCGGCGGGTTACTGCGCAGTTTTGCTTTACAAAAGACTCTTTTTTGAATAGCATAAAAACCATACAGCGGCTGGCACGCCAGTTCTCTAAGTTGCAGTAATTCCAGCAAAATAGCATTACTTTCTGCGGCAGCACTCACCGGTTGTGCCGCCGCAGAGCCATCCGGTACATCCCCTGAAATCTAACCAAAACTTTTTTGCTCGCTTGCTGTTCCGCTGGCGGGTGTGGCGGCTTGACCATGCATTGATGCAAAGCATGGCCCGGGCTGCGCTGGCCCGCACCGGCCTTTGCGACGAATCAGACAGCGTGTTGCGGTTTTCCAGAGACCATAAAACAGGCCACTTGATCGTGATGGTTTATTTGGCGCATTTTGACCATGCGGCGTGGACCATGTCGCGCCATATTGAGAGCTATCTCATGCGGCAGTTCAAGGGCCTCTACGGCGTTAGCGTGCATTCGGTGCACATCGACGTGGTGCGCAGCCGCGCATTCAAGGAAACCCCGGCGTTCAAAAGCGCCGACGCGCTGGGTGCGGAGTTGCGCGAGCGGCGCTTCACGGGTGTCAAACCCACCGGGATTACCGGTAAAAAAATAGGCCGTGATGAACGCTACACCAGCGATGACGACAGCTTTATACCCACCGGACAAATGGGTCTCGACAGCGGAGAAGCGCGAGGCAATGCCAACGGCCCCCCGAGCAGGCACCAGCAGTTGGAACAACGGAGAAACCAAGCCGTTGACAAGATTCGCTATTCGCTGGGTACCGACGAATACCTGTCGGTGCCGGGCTACGAGGTCTCTGATGTCGACTTCGAGCAGTTCCTCAGCTCGCTGCCACCCGATAGCTTGCCGGCGGCACCTGACAGGCCCGCACTCTCCGCCAATGCGCCCGGTGCTGCTTTCAGGCCAGCGGTCAAGCCGCCACAAGGCTTTGTGGCGGAAGCCGACCTGATGAAGCGCGAACGGCCTTAGCGCCAGCGCCCAGGCGGCTTGCAGTAAATTCGCTGCAATGACTGCCCCAGCCAAAGCTCAAACCCAATTGCCTTGGTTAAGCCCGGGCGATGCCTTTCCTGATGCCGCGCAAGCTTGGGGCGCTGGCGACCCGGCACCGGGCCTGCTGGCCGGCGGCGGCGCGCTCGATGCGGCGACATTGCTGCGGGCCTACAGCAACGGCATCTTCCCCTGGTTTTCCGCCG
>JBJXEI010000095.1:0-35288 GCA_046154065.1 Polaromonas sp.
AGGCGATAACGTGTCGATCACGGTCAAGCTGATCAACCCGATCGCGATGGAAGAAGGCTTGCGCTTCGCCATCCGTGAAGGCGGCCGTACCGTTGGTGCTGGCGTTGTGGCCAAAATCATCGCGTAAAAAAAGTCGGGTTTGACAAAGGGGTATAGCTCAATTGGCAGAGCGTCGGTCTCCAAAACCGAAGGTTGTAAGTTCGATTCTTACTGCCCCTGCCACCGATTGATAAAAGTGCGTGTGCATTTTTCTTGAGACGGTGGTTTGAGAGAACAAGCGGGTCTGCCGGGGTGAAAGCTCTGGCGGGCCCAAGCGCCTTTATCGGCGTCAGAAGATTGAACAGGATACCAGCCAACCATGGCCACATCTCAAGTTGAAACTGTAAGCACAACGGCAGACAAGGCCAAGCTCGGTTTGGCCGTTATTCTTGTCCTGGCTGCGCTGACCGGATTCTATGTTTTAGGCAAGCAAGGGCAGTTGGCCCAATGGGGCGCTTTGCTTGTAGGCCTTGCTGCAGCTGTCGCTGTGTTTTTGTCTGCGGAGGCTGGCCGGCAACTCGTGGCCTTTGGCCGCGATTCTTGGCGTGAGGTGAAAAAAGTTGTATGGCCTGCGCGCAAGGAGGCTATCCAAATGACCGCCTATGTGTTCGGGTTCGTGGTTGTCATGGCCTTGTTTTTGTGGTTTACCGACAAAACACTCGAATGGGTGTTTTATGACCTGCTCCTTGGATGGAAAACGTAATGACCGATCTGACCAGTGCCGTGATCACCGAAGTTGCTGAAGGTGTCTCATTGACGCCTACGCCCGGCATGCAATGGTATGTCGTGCATGCTTACTCGGGAATGGAAAAAGCAGTTGAGCGAAACATCACTGAGCGCATTGTTCGCGCTGGGATGGAGTCCAAGTTTGGTCGCTTTCTGGTTCCCACCGAGGAGGTGGTTGAAATCAAGAATGGACAGAAAAAAACAACGGAGCGCCGATTTTTTCCAGGTTACGTTCTGGTAGAAATGATGATGGACGATGAAACCTGGCACTTGGTGAAGCACACCAACAAAGTCACAGGTTTTGTGGGCGGCGCCAAAAATCGGCCAGCCCCGATTTCCGAGTCGGATGTTCAAAAAATCGTGAACCAGATGCAGGTTGGTACGGAGAAGCCGCGCCACAAGGTGGAGTTTGAGACTGGTGAGTACGTGCGTGTCAAGGATGGCCCGTTCACCGACTTCAATGGGACGGTTGAAGAGGTGAATTACGACAAGAACAAAGTGCGTGTTTCCGTCACGATTTTCGGTCGCGCCACACCCGTTGAACTCGAATTCAGTCAGATCGAAAAAACCTGACCAGTTATTTGCGCTTCCCAACTCGGCGCAAAGGGTCTTCAGAGACCTATTTTTGAGTTGCATAACCCCGGGCAGCTGAGTGTTGGTCATTGACCTGACCTCGGCGTTATGACCCGCAAGGAGAAAAGTATGGCGAAAAAAATCGTCGGCTTCGTCAAGCTGCAAGTTCCAGCTGGCAAGGCCAACCCATCCCCCCCCATTGGCCCTGCGCTGGGTCAACGCGGTTTGAACATTATGGAGTTCTGCAAGGCATTTAATGCGCAGACCCAAGGTGTTGAGCCTGGTCTGCCGCTGCCAGTGGTGATCACAGCCTACGCCGACAAGAGCTTTACCTTCATCATCAAGACGCCGCCGGCCGTCACGTTGATCAAGAAAGCCATCAAGCTCGACAAAGGATCCGCTACGCCGCACACGGCAAAAGTTGGCAAGATCACACGAGCTCAGTTGGAAGAGATCGCCAAAACAAAGATGAAAGACATGACTGCAGCCGATCTGGACGCCGCAGTTCGTACTATTGCTGGATCAGCCCGTTCAATGGGCGTGACAGTGGAAGGTGTTGTATGAGCAAGTTGACCAAACGCCAAAAGACCATCGGCGATAAAATTGACAGCAACAAGCTGTACGCTTTGTCGGACGCCTTGGGTCTTGTGAAAGAGTTCGCTGTTGCGAAATTCGATGAGTCTATCGATGTGGCTGTGCAACTCGGCGTCGATGCCAAGAAATCTGACCAGGTTGTTCGTGGTGCTGTCGTGTTGCCGAATGGCACTGGCAAGACCAAGCGTGTCGCTGTTTTCGCACAAGGTGCCAAGGCCGAGGAAGCCAAAGCTGCCGGTGCAGACATCGTCGGCATGGACGACTTGGCTGCCGACATCAAGGCCGGCAAGATGGATTTTGACGTGGTGATTGCGTCGCCAGACGCGATGCGTATCGTTGGTACCTTGGGTCAGATCCTCGGCCCACGCGGTTTGATGCCCAATCCGAAGGTCGGGACGGTCACGCCGGATGTGGCTACTGCAGTTAAAAACGCCAAAGCCGGCCAAGTTCAGTTCCGTGTTGACAAAGCCGGTATCGTTCACGGAACCATTGGTCTTCGCTCGTTCGACAGTGACAAGCTCCAAGGTAATTTGGCTGCGCTGATCGAGGCGCTGGTCAAAGCCAAGCCGGCCACCAGCAAGGGTGTGTACCTGCGCAAGGTCGCTGTTTCTTCAACGATGGGTGTGGGCGTTCGCGTCGACACGCAAACCATCGCTGCCTGAAGTCGCTGACGTAAAAATTTGAGCGGTACATCTGTACTGCTCGAGGTGGTGGGCTGCTGTAACTCGTTTACGGCAGGTCATCCTAGACCGTTGGTGCGCCAGTTGATACCGATCCGGTAGCAGCAGGGCGCTTAATCAAAGACAGCCAACGCAGATGGCGGTCCCGCTGCAGACAAGGTTTTGAAAAGAATCTGAAAACAGTTGGTCGCTGAACATGAGCGTGGTGAGGGGGCTGAGGCGAAAGCTGGTGACTCTGATCCACATTTTTAAGGAGTAGACCTTGAGTCTCAATCGCAGTGAGAAACAAGCCGTCATTGATGAAGTGACAGGGCTCGCGGCTATTGCTCAAACGCTGGTGATGGCGGAATACCGTGGCATCACAGTGGCTGACATGACCAAACTGCGTAGCCAGGCCCGGAGCAAAGGCGTGACCCTGAGTGTTTTGAAAAACACTCTGGCTCGCCGTGCTGTGGCTGGCAGCGCATTTGACATTGTCTCCGACCAGATGACTGGGCCGCTGATCTACGGTTTTTCCGTGGATGCTGTGGCTGCTGCCAAAGTGGTGGCCGACTTCGCGAAAACCAACGACAAGTTGGTGATTCGTGGTGGCGCGTTCGGTGGAAAACAATTGAGCGTGGACGGCGTGAAGCAACTGGCCAATATTCCTTCCAAGGAAGTATTGCTGGCCCAGATCTGCGGCTTGCTGATGTCGCCTATGTCGCGTACGGCCGTTGTGCTGGGCGCGCTGGCGGCGAAAAAAGGTGGCGGCGACGCACCGGCAGCCGAAGAAGCCACAGCCGAAGCTGTAGCAGCGTAATTTTTACCAACTTTTTTAGGAATTCAAAATGGCATTCGACAAAGACGCATTTTTGACCGCGCTGGACAGCATGACGGTCTTGGAACTCAACGACCTGGTGAAAGCCATCGAAGAGAAATTTGGCGTGAGCGCTGCAGCCATGGCTGCACCTGCTGCTGGCGGTGGCGCTGCTGCTGCTGTAGCTGAAGAGAAGACCGACTTCAACGTCGTGCTGCTCGAGGCTGGCGCACAGAAAGTGCAAGTCATTAAGGCTGTGCGTGAACTCACCGGTCTGGGCTTGAAAGAAGCTAAAGACCTCGTGGACGGTGCTCCAAAGAACGTCAAGGAAGCAATTCCAAAGGCCGACGCCGAAGCCGCCAAGAAAAAGCTCGAAGAAGCTGGCGCGAAAGTCGAACTCAAGTAATTACTTGTGTTTGGGAAGGCTGGAAGCCCTTTGGGGGCTTCCAGCCTTTTGCGCTTCCGGGCTTGCTGCTATTGCAGTGTGTGGTTCGTGAAGTGCGAATACCTTTAGAGGCACTGGAAAGCAGACTGCGGTCGTCTGTTTTCCAGTGTTTTCTGCCCCCCGACTGCAGAAAACGCCTTGGTTCGGGTGACGCGCTTACGCGTCACCGTCCGCCATGGTTGGTAGTGGCCAACCACCAAGCGTGCATGAATACGTGGTGTATTCAAGCCCGAGAGTCGCCAGAGCCCATCGACGCGGAGAACTCATGGCCCTTACTTCTAGCTACAGCTTCACCGAACGCAAACGCATCCGCAAAAGCTTCGGCAATCGCGAGAGCGTGCTGACGGTCCCTTATTTGTTGCAAATGCAAAAGGACGCCTACACAGCGTTCCTGCAGGCAGACCGTGCTCCTCAAAAACGCACTGCAGAAGGTCTGCAAGCAGCCTTTGAAAATGCTTTCCCCATCGTCTCGCACAACGGTTTTGTGGAGATGAAATTCCTTGAGTACAACCTGGCAAAGCCCGCGTTTGACGTGCGCGAGTGCCAGACCCGTGGCTTGACCTTTGCGTCAGCCGTTCGTGCGAAGGTCCAGCTCATCATTTACGACCGTGAGTCATCAACGTCGCAGTCCAAAGTGGTGAAAGAAGTCAAGGAACAAGAGGTTTACATGGGCGAAGTGCCGCTCATGACCGACAAGGGCTCTTTTGTTATTAACGGCACTGAGCGTGTCATCGTGTCGCAGCTGCATCGCTCGCCAGGCGTGTTTTTTGAACACGACAAGGGCAAAACGCACAGTTCCGGCAAGTTGCTGTTTTCTGCGCGAATCATCCCTTACCGCGGCTCGTGGCTTGACTTTGAGTTTGATCCGAAGGACATCCTTTACTTCCGTGTGGACCGTCGTCGGAAGATGCCGGTCACGATTTTGTTGAAGGCCATCGGCTTGAATCATGAGTCGATCCTTGCGAACTTCTTTGTGTTTGACAATTTCCGCCTCATGGACAGTGGCGCACAAATGGACTTTGTGGCTGAGCGCATGCGCGGTGAAGTCGCGCGCTTTGACATCACCGACAAGTCGGGCAAAGTGGTGGTGGCCAAAGACAAACGTATCACTGTTCGCCACACGCGTGAACTCGAAACATCGGGCACCAACAGCATCAGCGTGCCGGAAGATTTTTTGATCGGCCGTGTGGTCGCCAAAAACATCGTCGATGCCGACACGGGTGAAATCATTGCCAAGGCCAATGACGAACTGAGCGAAGTGCTGCTGAAAAAGCTGCGTACGTCCGGCGTGCAGGACCTTCAGGTGCTGTACACCAACGAACTGGATCAGGGCTCGTACATTTCGCAAACCCTGCGCTCTGACGAAACTGCTGATGAATTCGCTGCGCGCGTTGCCATCTACCGCATGATGCGACCTGGCGAGCCGCCAACAGAGGATGCCGTTCAGGCCCTGTTCCAGCGGCTGTTCTACAACCCGGACACCTACGACCTGTCACGTGTAGGTCGCATGAAATTCAATGCCCGTGTGGGCCGTGAATCGTCAACCGGTCCGATGGTCATGACCAACGAAGACATTTTGGCGGTGGTCAAGATTCTGGTTGATTTGCGCAATGGCAATGGCGAGGTTGATGACATCGACCACCTTGGCAATCGCCGTGTGCGTTGCGTCGGTGAGTTGGCTGAAAATCAGTACCGCACTGGCTTGGCACGGATCGAAAAAGCGGTGAAAGAGCGTTTGGGCCAGGCAGAGCAAGAGCCGCTGATGCCGCATGATCTGATCAACAGCAAACCGATTTCGGCTGCATTGAAAGAGTTCTTTGGCGCGTCCCAGCTGTCGCAGTTCATGGACCAGACCAACCCATTGGCCGAGATCACCCACAAGCGCCGTGTTTCGGCCCTTGGCCCTGGTGGTTTGACCCGTGAACGCGCAGGTTTTGAAGTACGCGACGTGCACGTGACCCATTACGGTCGTGTGTGTCCGATTGAGACGCCAGAAGGTCCAAACATTGGTCTGATCAATTCGCTGGCTTTGTACGCCCGCTTGAACGAGTACGGCTTCATTGAGACGCCATACCGCCGAGTGGCTGACAGCAAAATCACCGACCAGATCGACTATTTGTCGGCTATTGAAGAAGGCAAGTACGTCATTGCCCAGGCCAACGCGGCACTGGACGATACGGGAACCTTGACTGGTGACCTCGTGTCTGCCCGTGAAAATGGTGAGTCTGTGTTGGTGGGCGCTGAGCGTGTGCAGTACATGGACGTGTCGCCTGCGCAGATCGTGTCGGTTGCTGCCTCGCTGGTTCCGTTCCTGGAGCACGATGATGCAAACCGTGCGCTGATGGGTGCGAACATGTCGCGTCAGGCTGTGCCTGTGCTGCGCCCGGAAAAGCCATTGGTGGGCACCGGGATTGAGCGCGTTGCAGCGGTCGACTCCGGCACTGTGGTGACCGCCACACGCGGCGGTATCGTTGACTACGTTGACGCGACCCGCATCGTGGTGCGCGTCAACGACGCGGAAGCTTTGGCTGGTGAAGTCGGGGTGGACATCTACAACCTGATCAAATATCAGCGTTCCAACCAGAACACGAACATCCACCAGCGCCCCATTGTCAAGATGGGCGACAAGCTGGCCAAGGGCGATGTGATCGCTGACGGCGCATCGACCGACCTCGGCGAAATCGCCATTGGTCAGAATATGCTGATTGGCTTCATGCCCTGGAACGGCTACAACTTCGAAGATTCGATTTTGATCAGCGAACGTGTGGTGGCCGAAGACCGCTACACCTCCATCCATATCGAAGAACTCGTGGTCATGGCGCGGGACACCAAGCTGGGCTCAGAAGAGATCACGCGCGACATCCCCAACCTGTCCGAGCAGCAGCTCAACCGTCTGGACGAATCCGGCATCATTTATGTCGGTGCTGAAGTTCAGCCGGGCGACACACTGGTCGGCAAGGTCACGCCTAAAGGCGAGACCACGCTGACGCCAGAAGAGAAATTGCTGCGTGCCATTTTTGGTGAAAAAGCCAGCGACGTGAAAGACACGTCGCTGCGTGTGAGCCAGGGCTCACAGGGCACTGTGATCGACGTGCAGGTCTTCACCCGTGAAGGCATCGTGCGCGACAAGCGAGCCCAGCAGATCATTGATGACGAACTCAAGCGCTTCCGTTTGGACCTGAACGACCAGCTCCGCATTGTGGAAGCGGACGCGTTTGACCGGATTGAAAAGCTGTTGACGGGCAAGGTCGCCAATGGCGGTCCGAAAAAGCTTGCCAAGGGTACGACGCTGGACAAAGCCTATCTGGCCGATGTCGAAAAGTACCACTGGTTTGATATTCGTCCTGCCGATGACGCCGTTGCATCACAACTCGAAAGTATCAAGAACTCGATGGAGCAGACGCGCCACAGTTTTGACATGTCGTTCGAGGAAAAGAAGAAAAAGCTCACGCAAGGTGACGAGTTGCCAGCTGGCGTGCTCAAGATGGTCAAGGTCTACTTGGCTGTCAAGCGCCGCCTGCAGCCTGGTGACAAGATGGCCGGCCGTCACGGCAACAAGGGCGTCGTGTCCAAGATCGTTCCGGTTGAAGACATGCCTTACATGGCCGACGGGACACCGTGCGACATCGTGCTGAACCCACTGGGTGTGCCATCACGGATGAACGTCGGGCAGGTGCTTGAGGTTCACTTGGGCTGGGCTGCCAAAGGCTTGGGCAAACGCATCGGTGACATGCTGCAGGCCGAGGCCAAGGTGCATGAGATCCGCGCATTGCTCGATACGGTCTACAACAAGGCTGGCCGTGCTGAAGATCTGAGCAAGCTGTCGGACACCGATGTGTTGGAGATGGCCGGTAACCTCAAGGAAGGTGTGCCGTTCGCAACCCCTGTGTTCGACGGTGCTTCAGAAGCCGAGATCATGCAGATGCTGCAATTGGCCTACCCTGACGACTTGGCCAAAGCCAAAGGCCTGACGGCCACGCGCACTCAGGCGCAGTTGTATGACGGTCGTACCGGTGATGCTTTCGAGCGCACCACCACGGTTGGCTACATGCACTTCCTGAAATTGCACCACTTGGTCGACGACAAGATGCACGCTCGTTCCACTGGTCCTTACTCGCTGGTCACGCAGCAACCGTTGGGCGGCAAGGCCCAGTTTGGTGGTCAGCGTTTCGGTGAGATGGAAGTGTGGGCGCTGGAAGCCTACGGCGCGTCTTACGTGCTGCAGGAAATGCTGACGGTCAAGTCCGACGACGTGGTGGGCCGTACCAAGGTGTACGAGAGCATCGTCAAGGGCGAGCATGCGATCACGGCTGGCATGCCAGAGTCGTTCAACGTGCTGGTCAAGGAAATTCGTTCGCTCGGTATCGATATTGAACTCGAACGCAGCTAATTCAGGACAGCAAAAGGATTTAACACATGAAATCATTACTCGACCTGTTCAAGCAATTCACGCCCGATGAGCATTTTGATGCCATCAAGATCGGCATGGCCTCGCCCGAGAAGATCCGTTCGTGGTCTTTCGGCGAAGTGAAAAAGCCAGAGACGATCAACTACCGCACCTTCAAGCCCGAGCGCGACGGCCTGTTTTGCGCCAAAATTTTTGGCCCTATCAAGGACTACGAGTGCCTGTGCGGCAAGTACAAGCGCCTCAAGCACCGTGGCGTGATCTGCGAGAAGTGCGGCGTTGAAGTCACACAGACCAAGGTGCGTCGCGAGCGCATGGGTCACATCGACCTGGCTGCACCGTGCGCGCACATCTGGTTCCTGAAATCGCTGCCATCGCGTCTGGGCCTGGTGCTCGACATGACATTGCGGGACATCGAACGCGTGCTGTACTTTGAAGCGTATGTCGTGACCGACCCTGGCATGACCCCGCTGAAAAAGTTCAGCATCATGTCGGAAGATGACTTCGATGCGAAGACCAAAGAGTATGGTGATGAGTTCGTGGCCAAGATGGGCGCTGAAGGCATCAAGGACCTGCTCGAAGGTCTGGACCTCGACGTCGAAATCGACAAGCTGCGCAACGACCTGACCGGCTCAGAGATCAAGATCAAGAAGAACGCCAAGCGTTTGAAATTGATGGAAGCGTTCAAGAAGTCTGGCATCAAGCCACATTGGATGGTCTTGGATGTGCTGCCTGTGTTGCCACCGGACTTGCGCCCATTGGTGCCGCTGGACGGCGGTCGTTTTGCGACCTCCGATTTGAACGATCTGTACCGCCGCGTCATCAACCGCAACAGCCGCCTGCGCCGTCTGCTGGAACTGAAAGCGCCCGAGATCATTGCCCGCAATGAAAAGCGCATGCTGCAAGAAGCGGTTGATTCGCTGCTTGACAACGGCCGCCGCGGCAAAGCCATGACCGGTGCGAACAAACGTGCGCTGAAGTCTCTGGCCGACATGATCAAGGGCAAGTCAGGCCGTTTCCGCCAGAACTTGCTGGGCAAGCGCGTGGACTACTCAGGTCGTTCGGTGATTACCGTGGGCCCAACACTCAAACTGCACCAGTGCGGTTTGCCCAAGTTGATGGCGCTGGAGCTGTTCAAGCCCTTCATTTTTGCCCAGCTCGAATCGCGCGGCATTGCCACGACGATCAAGGCCGCCAAGAAGGAAGTTGAATCTGGCACGCCAGTGGTGTGGGACATCTTGGAAGAGGTCATCAAAGAGCACCCCGTGATGCTGAACCGTGCGCCCACGCTGCACCGTTTGGGTATCCAGGCATTCGAGCCCATCCTGATTGAAGGCAAGGCAATTCAGCTGCACCCACTCGTTTGTTCAGCGTTCAACGCTGACTTTGACGGTGACCAGATGGCTGTTCACGTGCCGCTGTCAGTGGAAGCACAGATGGAAGCCCGCACCTTGATGCTGGCCTCGAACAACATCCTGTTCCCCGCCAACGGTGAGCCTTCCATTGTTCCTTCGCAGGACGTGGTGCTGGGTCTGTATTACACGACCCGTGACCGTACCAACGGCAAAGGTGAAGGCTTGGTGTTTTCGGACACCGGCGAAGTGCGCCGCGCGTTTGACGCGGGTGAACTCGACCTGAACGCCCGCATCAGCGTGCGTTTGACCGAGTGGACCAAAGACAAGGAAACCAAAGAGTTTGTGCCGTCGACCAAGCTGTGGGAGACCACAGGCGGGCGCGCACTTCTGTCTGAGATCCTGCCGAAAGGCCTGCCTTTTTCCAACATCAACAAGGCGTTGAAGAAAAAGGAAATCTCCAAGCTCATCAACGTGTCATTCCGCAAATGTGGTTTGAAAGAAACCGTGGTGTTTGCCGACAAGCTGTTGCAATCGGGCTTCCGCCTGGCGACCAAGGCTGGTATCTCGATCTGTATCGACGACATGCTGGTGCCCAAGGAAAAGGGCGCCATCATTTCGCGTGCACAGAAGGAAGTCAAGGAAATCGAGCAGCAGTATGTCTCGGGTCTGGTGACCTCCGGAGAGCGCTACAACAAGGTGGTGGACATCTGGGGCAAGTCGGGCGACGAAGTGTCCAAAGTGATGATGGCCCAGCTCTCCAAAGAGCGCGTCATTGACCGCAATGGCAAGGATGTCGAGCAGGAATCCTTCAACTCCATCTACATGATGGCCGACTCCGGTGCCCGCGGTTCCGCTGCCCAGATTCGCCAGGTTGCCGGTATGCGCGGTTTGATGGCCAAGCCTGACGGCTCCATCATTGAAACGCCGATCACGGCGAACTTCCGCGAAGGTCTGAACGTGCTGGAGTACTTCATCTCCACCCACGGCGCGCGTAAAGGTCTGGCCGACACCGCGCTGAAAACCGCCAACTCGGGTTACCTGACCCGCCGTCTGTGCGACGTGGTGCAGGACTTGGTGGTGACCGAGCAGGACTGCGGCACGCAGAACGGCTCCGTCATGCGCGCCATCGTGGAGGGCGGTGAAGTCATCGAATCCCTGCGCGACCGTATCCTGGGCCGCACGGCTGTGGAAGATGTGCTGCACCCTGAAAACCGCGCTGTGCTGGCCAAGTCCGGCGCCATGTTCGACGAGGACCTGATCGAGGAACTCGAAGCGGCAGGCGTGGATGAGGTGAAGGTTCGCACCGCGTTGACCTGCGAAACCCGCTTTGGCCTGTGCGCCAAGTGCTATGGCCGTGACTTGGGTCGCGGCGGTCTGATCAACATCGGCGAAGCGGTCGGTATCATCGCCGCCCAGTCGATCGGTGAGCCAGGCACGCAGCTGACGATGCGGACTTTCCACATCGGTGGTGCGGCCTCACGTGCGGCGATTGCGTCCAGCGTGGAAGCCAAGTCCAACGGCGTGATCGGTTTCAACGCACCGATGCGTTACGTGACCAACAGCAAGGGCGACCTGGTCGTGATTGCCCGTTCCGGCGAAATCGTCATTCATGACGAACACGGCCGCGAACGCGAGCGCCACAAGGTGCCCTACGGTGCCACGTTGGCGGTCAAGGCTGACCAGACCATCAAAGCCGGCACGATCCTGGCCAACTGGGACCCACTGACCCGCCCCATCATCACGGAGTTCGCTGGTAAGGCGCAGTTCGAGAATGTGGAAGAAGGCGTGACCGTGGCCAAGCAGGTTGACGATGTGACGGGCTTGTCCACCCTGGTGGTGATTGACCCGAAACGTCGCGGCGCGACCAAGGTCATCCGTCCTGGCGTCAAGCTGATCGATGCCACTGGCAACGAAGTCAAGATCCCCGGCACCGACCACTCGGTGACGATTGGCTTCCAGATCGGCGCGCTGGTTCAGGTGCGTGACGGTCAGGACGTGGGCCCTGGCGAGGTGCTGGCCCGTATCCCGATCGAAGGCCAGAAGACGCGAGACATCACCGGCGGTTTGCCACGCGTGGCCGAGTTGTTCGAAGCCCGTACGCCGAAAGACAAGGGCACGCTGGCCGAGATGACCGGAACCGTGTCGTTCGGTAAAGAGACCAAAGGCAAGATTCGCCTGCAGATCACCGACCCTGAAGGCAAGGTCTGGGAAGACCTTGTGCCGAAAGAGAAAAATATTCTCGTGCACGAAGGCCAGGTCGTGAACAAGGGCGAGTCGATTGTGGACGGCCCTGCTGACCCACAAGACATCCTGCGCTTGTTGGGCATGGAAGAGTTGGCTCGCTACATCGTTGACGAAGTCCAGGACGTGTACCGTCTGCAGGGCGTGAAGATCAATGACAAGCACATTGAAGTGATTGTTCGCCAGATGCTGCGCCGTGTGGTGGTTGAAAACGTGGGTGACTCTTCCTACATCGCCGGTGAACAGGTCGAGCGCTCCGTCATGCTCGACATGAACGACTCGCTGCGCGCGGACGACAAGATCCCTGCGACCTTCAGCAACCTGCTGCTGGGTATCACCAAGGCATCGCTGTCGACCGACTCGTTCATCTCTGCGGCGTCCTTCCAGGAAACGACCCGTGTACTCACCGAGGCTGCCATCATGGGCAAGCGCGACGAGTTGCGTGGCCTGAAAGAAAACGTGATTGTGGGCCGTCTGATCCCTGCCGGAACCGGTATGGCCTACCACGACGCTCGCAAGGCCAAGGACCAGCTGGACGACGCCGAGCGCCGTGCCATTGCCGAGTCCGAAGCGTTGGAGATGGAAGCCCTGTCGGCCGATGCGCCTTCAGAGTCCGGTGCGGAAAGCTCTGCCACGGAGTAAGTTGACCCTTGCCCGCCTGCCCTGTGTCGGCGGGCTATTCGGTCAAAAGCCCCAGGTCTGCAAAGACGCTGGGGCTTTTTTTGCTCTGACTTCTGGTGGTCCGTAGCCAGTTAGCGAGTCGGCCAGTGGGCCAGGCGTGGGTCAGGTTTTGCGCGGTGCCAATGTCAACTGATAGGACAGCTTGAGGTTCACGCCGCTGCGTTGCCCGTCGAAGGCTGCCACATCCATGGCCGTGACCTGGTGCTGCAACCAGGCGGATCTGCTCGTCGGCGCGGGGGTGTCACTGAGCTGCACACTTACTCGGCTCGCCGGAGCCTCTGGCGTCTGGTCTGACCAGAACGCACATCCACCCAGCAGCAAAACAAAGCTGACTGGCAAAAAACGTTGGAGGCAAGGTGAGGTGAGCATCATTGACATGGCCTTTGTGTTGGAAAGCAAGGGATAGCAGATGGTATGCCAGTCATCGGTGCAATGCGTTTGCTGATCGTTCAAATCAGCGCTTGAACCGGCGCCTCGTCATGGCCAGCGCAACCCAGAAGCCGACCATTGCATAGGTCACCAGCAGCGCCAGGTGTTGCAAGCCGTGTGCCGGCCATTGACCCCAAAACAGAGGGCGGATCAATTCCACCGCTGCGGTGAGTGGCAGCCAGTCCGAGACCCCCGCATCACGCCGGGCAGTTGCTCACGTGGGAAAAACACCCCGCTTAGAAACATGGTTGGTGTGAGGAAGAGCGTGAAGTAGTAGGTGAAAAAGTCGTAGCCTTTGGCCAGCGCGTTGAAGATCAACGCCACGCTGGCAAACACGACGCCGACCAGTCCCAGCAGCGGTCAAGCCAGCAGCAGCATCGGGCTGTGGCTGATGCCCAGGGCCAGCATGACCAGCAGGATCACCGTGGTGGTGAACAGCGACTTGAACGCAGCCCACATCATTTCGGCAAACACCACGTCGTCCAGTCGCACGGGCGCGTTCATGATGCCGTCCCAGGTGCGCTGGATCTGCATGCGTGAAAAGGCCGAGTACAGCGCCTCGAACGACGCAGCGTTCATCGCGCTCATGCAGATCGATCCGCTGGCCAGAAACAGGATGTAGGGCGCTGTGCTGCCGCCCAGTTGTACCTGCCCGACCAGTGCACCGAGACCGTAGCCAAATGCGACCAGCGTGATCAGTGGTTCGGCAATGTTGCCGACCAGGCTGGGAATCGCCAGTTTGCGCCACACCAGCAGGTTGCGGCGGAAAACGGGCAGCCAGCGCAGACTGATGCGTGGCGGGCGGAGATATGCCGCCCAGGGGTTGTGGTGGCCGGGCCTCATGCATCCTCCCTGATTTGGCGACCCGTCAATTTCAGAAAAAGATCTTCCAGGTTGGCGGGCCGGTGCAGCGTGCGCAACTGCGGGTAGGCGCTCAAGGCGTTCATCAGCCTGCGCGAGTCATGGGTGTAGAAAAACACGGTTTCTCCGCTGACTTCCGTGCGGGCTGCCAGCGCTTTCAAGGGCGAGTCCACCAGGGCCAAAGCGCCCACGCCGTAGACCTCCACCACATCCGGCTCCAGGTTGTCGGCAATCAGCTGCCGAGGTGTGCCTTCGGTCATTTTTCTGCCGTGGTCCAGCACCAGCAGGCGGGCGCACAGGCGCTCGGCCTCGTCCATGAAGTGGGTGGTCAGCAAGATGGATTTGCCCTGCTGCACCAGGCGCTGCAGGCGCTCCCACATCAGGTGGCGGGCTTGCGGGTCCAGCCCCGTGGTGGGCTCATCAAGCAGCAGGAGCTGTGGGTCATTGACCAGCGCCCGCGCCAGGCTGAGCCGCCGTTTCATACCCCCCGACAGCTCGCCCAAACGGGCGTTGGCTTTGTGGGTCAGCGCCGCAAACTCAAGCAACTTGGGGATGCGCTCCTGGATCACCGCGTCTTTCAGCCCGAAGTACCGGCCAAACACCAGCAGATTTTCTGCACACGAAAAGTCCGGGTCCAGGCTGTCAAACTGGCTGACGATGCCCAGGCGCGCCTTGATGGCCAGCGCGTCCCGCGGCATCTGCAGTGTGGGTTGACCGTTGCCCTGAATAAAACTCACGGCGCCTGCGTCCGGCGCCGTCAGCCCCAGGCACATGCGGATGGTGGTGGTCTTGCCCGCGCCGTTCGGGCCAATCACGCCCAGGCATTCGCCGGGGGCGATGTCAAACGACAGGTCGTTGACGACCACCGTGCTGCCATAGCGTTTGGTCAGTCCTTCAATCCGAAACAGGATGTCAGTCATGGGTGCTATTTTCACGCAGGAAAGCCAGCGTGCCAGCAGCCGTCCGGTGAGCGTTTTGAGCCGCCCAGAGGCACCATCGAGGCAGTTTTTTAATCAAATCGGCCACCAGCCTAGGCTTTTATTGCCTGTCTTGCTATATTAATAATAGCAACTGGAAGGGTGTCAGCTGTCGTCCCCGTAGTCGTGGTCTGGGTGGTTCACGGTGTCCAGCTTCCAGTAGCCCCGGCCAATGATCTGGCCGCGGTCCACGCCCAGCTCGGTGGTCAGCACCTGACGGATGCGGCGCATGGCGGCTGCTTCGCAGGCGAGGTAGATCTTGGTGTCGGCAGAAATGGCGGGCAGGGCGCGAATGGCGATTTCCAGCGGCATGCCCGCCGTGCGGTGATCCGTGCCGCGTGGCAGCCACTGTGCATGGACCTGTGCGGCGCTGACCAGCGGGCGCTGTTCGGCTGCGCTGATCACTTCCACCAGCACCGTGACACGCGCGCTGGCGGGCAAGGCCGTCAGAATCGTCTCGGCGGCGGGCAAGGCGCTGTCGTCCAGCAGCAGCAAGTGGTTGGCAGCCGTGGTGTCTACCGCGTAACCAGGGCCGGGGCCCATCAGAAACAGTACCTGGCCGACCTGCGCCTGCGCAGCCCAGGTGGAGGCGGGGCCTTCGCCGTGCAGCACAAAGTCCACGTCAACTTCCAGCATCTCTGGCCTGGTCGCCAGTGGCGTGTAGGTGCGCATGGCGGTGGGGCGGGGCGCGTCGGGCAAGGGGCGGTTGGGTTCCAGCTGGCCGGGTTCCGGGAAGATCAGCTTGAGGTAGCTGGCGGGCAGCACGGGCAAAAAACCCTCCAGCTCCGGTCCGGTGAAGGTGACGCGGCGCATCGCCGGGCTGATGGTTTGCACCGCGCTGACCTGCACGCGGCGTGGGGGACGGCGCTGGCGGGGCGGGGGTGTGCTGGCAGAACTGTCGGGTGTGGGTTGGGTCACGGGTGGCTTTCGCAGGCGGTGCCTGAACGGGGGGGCAAGGTAAATGAGAATGACTATTATCTGTGAAGGTGTTTGAACGTGCCGTGGGATTCACTGGATGCCCCGACAATCGGGGGTTTCAATTTCACCTCCAGTCCTTCCATGAAAACCATCGGCACCCCTCTGTCCCCCCACGCGACCAAAGTCATGCTGCTCGGCTCCGGCGAGCTGGGCAAGGAGGTGCTGATTGCGCTGCAGCGCCTGGGCGTGGAAACCATCGCGGTAGACCGCTACGAGAACGCGCCCGGCCAACAGGTGGCCCACCATGCGCGCACCATCACCATGAGCGACCCTGCGCAGCTCAAAGCGCTGATCGAAGCCGAAAAACCGCACCTGGTTGTGCCAGAGATCGAAGCGATTGCCACGCCCATGCTGGAAGCGCTGGAGGCCGCTGGCGTGGCCCGTGTCATCCCCACCGCCCGCGCCGCCCGCCTGACCATGGACCGCGAAGGCATTCGCCGACTGGCCGCCGAAACACTGGGCCTGCCCACCAGCCCCTATGTGTTTTGCGACTCGTTGGCCGAGCTGCAGGCAGCGATTGATTCAAAAATCGGCTACCCCTGCATCGTCAAGCCGGTGATGAGCTCCTCGGGCAAGGGTCAAAGCAAAATTGCCGGGCCGAACGACGTCAAGACCGGCTGGGACTACGCCATGGCCGGCGGGCGCGTGGCCGGTGGCCGGGTGATTGTGGAAGGCTTCATCGACTTTGACTACGAAATCACCCAGCTCACCGTGCGTGCGCTGGCCGCTGATGGCGGTGTTCAGACGCATTTTTGTGAACCCATTGGTCACGTGCAGGTCAGCGGGGACTACGTCGAAAGCTGGCAGCCGCACCCCATGCGTACTGCGGCGCTGCAAAAAAGCCGCGACATCGCCAAGGCCGTGACCGACAACCTCGGGGGGCAGGGTGTCTTCGGCGTCGAGCTGTTTGTCAAAGGCGACGACGTCTGGTTCAGCGAGGTCAGCCCGCGCCCGCACGACACTGGCATGGTGACCATGTGCACCCAGGTGCAAACCCAGTTTGAGCTGCACGCCCGCGCCATCCTGGGCCTGCCAGTGAACACCGCCCTCAAAACCCCCGGTGCCAGCGCCGTGATTTATGGCGGCGTGGACGCGCAGGGCATTGTGTTTGACGGTGTGGCCGAGGCCCTGCGGGTGCCCAACACCGACATCCGTTTGTTCGGCAAACCGGAGAGTTTTGTCAAACGCCGCATGGGCGTGGCGCTGGCCTTTGATGCGGACGTGGAAGTGGCGCGTGTGAACGCCAAAAAAGCTGCTGCAGCCGTGAAGCCACGGCGCGCCTGAAACCCACCTCCTTCAAGCGTTAAGCGGGCTTGGCCGACGCGTCGAGCCGCGAGCCAGCAGCACCCCTTCGAGCACCACACCGCGTGCCGGTCGCGTCGGTTCCGCCAGGCGCTGCATCAGCAGCTCAGCGGCCGTGCGGCCAATCTCGTAGGTGGGCTGGGCGATCACAGTGACGTCCAGCGTGGGCAGTGCTGTCCAGTCGTTGTTGTCAAACCCGGCCAGGCCGATGTCCTGCGGGCTGCGCAGTCCTGCGGCCTGAATCGCCTGCAGCGCGCCCATCAGCAGCAAGCCGTTGGTGGCCAGCAGCGCGTCGGGCGGCTCGGCAGATGTCAGCAAAGTGGTGGCGGCGGCAAAACCCGCGTCCACCGTGGGCGCGACCCAGGTCTGCAGCGGGGCCAGGCCGTGCGCCCGCATGGCCTCGGCGTAACCGGCCTGCCGGTCTTGCCCGGTGGTGCTGCGGGCACCCGCCAGGGCCGCGATGCGGCGGTAGCCTGCGTCCAGCAGGTGCTCGGTCAGGCGGCGGGCGGCGGTGGTGTTGTCCAGCAGCACCCGGTCAATGGGGGTGTCGGGCAGCGCCCGGTCCACCAGCACCATCGGGAAGGGCCAGGCCTGGCTTTTTTTCAGGCTGCGCAGGCCGTCCAGTGTGGGCGAGATGATGACGCCGCTGACCTGCTCGTCCACCATCAGTTCCAGGTAGGCGCGCTCCTTGTCCGGGTCTTCGTCGGTGTTGCAAATGATCAGCCGCAGGCCGTGTTGGTAGGCCACGTCTTCCACCGCCCGCCCCAGGTCCGTGAAGAACGGGCTGCGCATGTCCGAGACGATCAAGCCGATGATCGACGAGCGCTGCTGGCGCAGCCGACGCGCCGCCAGGTTGGGCCGGTAGGCCAGCGCCGCGATGGCCTGCTCAACCCGCAGGCGCAGGGGGGCGCGCACCGCGTCCGGGCTGGACAGCACCCGCGACACGGTGGTGGTGGACACGCCGGCTTGTTGCGCGACGTCCTTGATGCTGGCCACGGCACTCTCCTGGGTGGGGGTTAATTTGGTATCGATTTCAGAAAAACTCATTATTGAGCCTGTTCTGGATCGGTGAGGCTGTATTTTCAAGCGGTGGAAACAGCGCCAATGCTGCTTTTTAATCAGTGTTTACCCTGAAAATGCAGCGAAAAACGCCCGTTGGCTTGCGCGGTCAGAAATGATGGCGGGATAATTCCACGTCTGGAATCGATACCAAAAAATCAAGGAAACCGCTGGTCATGTCTATCCCTGTTGAAGTTCGTCTGGGTGCAGCGCCGCACAACCGCGAAGACGCCGTGCGCGCTGCGGGTGCGCTGCTGGCACAGGCCGGCCATGTGCAAGCGGCTTATGTTGACAGCCTGCTGCAGCGCGAAAAGGTTGCCAACACCTTTCTGGGCCAGGGGCTGGCCATTCCGCACGGCATGGTGGAGGACAAACACCTCGTGCTGCGCACCGGGCTGGCCGTGCTGCAGGTGCCCGCCGGCGTGCGCTGGGGCGATGAGGACAAACAGGCGCGGCTGGTGGTGGCGATTGCCGCCGCCTCGGACGAACACATTGCCGTGCTGCGCCGGCTGACCCGGCTGATGCGCGACGAGGCCCTGATGGCGCGCCTGGCCCGCACCCAGGACGCGGGCGAGATCGTGCGGGCGTTGACCCGCGACGACGCCGGTGGCGCCGACCCAACGCTGGAGGATTTCCCCCTCGGCCAGGCGCTGTCGCTCAACTACCCCAACGGCCTGCATGCGCGGCCCGCTGGCCAGTGGGCCCAGTTGGCCAAACGGTTCACCGCCCGGGTTCACGTGCGCTGCGGCGACACCGTGGCCGACGCCAAAAGCCTGGCGGCCCTGCTCAGCCTGGGGGCCGGCCGTGGGGCTGAACTGCGTTTGTCGGCCCAGGGTGCAGACGCACCGGCGGCACTGGCGGCCCTGCAGGACCTCATCGTGCGCCTCGGCGAGGAGGAAAACCGCCAGGCCGAGCTGTCTGCCGCCCGCCAGGCGCAAGCGCAGGGCCTGGGCCGTGAGCTGGGCGACTGGCAGCCCACCGCACGCCAGACCTTCACCGGCATTGCCGCCAGCCCCGGGCTGGTGGTGGGCACGCTGGTGCAAGCTGGCCAGGTCGCCCTGGAAGTGGAGGACCGCTTTTGCTCGGTAGCGGCCGAGGCCGCTGCCCTGGACACCGCGCTGAACGCCGCCCTGGTGCAGCTGCAGCAACTGGCGCAGGGTGCCCGCGCCAAGGGCCAGGCCGAGCAGGCCGCGATTTTCACGGCCCACGCCGGGCTGCTGCAGGATGCCGACCTGCTGCTGGCCACCAGCCGCAGTGTGGTGCAGCGCCACGGCGTGGCCTGGGCCTGGCGCCATGCGGTGGCCGCCCGCGTCGCAGCCCAGCGTGCCCTGCCTGACGCGACGCTGGCAGCCCGGGCTGCTGACTTGCAGGACGTGGGCGAGCGCGTGCTGCGCCACCTGCTGGGCCGGGGCCATGAGGCCGACGGCCACGCCGCCGTCTGGCCCGACGACGCCATTTTGCTGGCCGACGACCTTTCGCCCTCGGTGACGGCGCAGATCGACACGCGCCGGGTGCGCGGGTTTTGCACCGCCCGGGGCGGCCCCACTGCGCACACCGCCATCCTGGCGCGCGCCCTGGGCCTGCCCGCCGTGGTGGCTGCCGGAACCGGGGTGCTGCAACCCGGGCTGGCGGCTGGCACGGTGGCCATTCTGGACGGTTATCGGGGCCGGATGTATGTCGGGCCGAGTGAAACCGCCCTGGCCGAGGCCCGTGACATGGTGAGCCGCATCGCCCGCCGCCAGGCCGAGGAAGCGCGCACCCGGCAGCTGCCCGCCACCACCACCGACGGCCATGCCATCGAGATCGCCGCCAACGCCAACCGGGCCGACCAGGCCGTCAGCGCGCTGGAGGCCGGTGCCGAGGGCGTGGGGCTGATGCGCACCGAGTTCCTGTTTCTGGAGCGCGACGAGGTGCCCGACGAGGAGGCCCAGTACACCGCCTACCGCGACATGGTGCTGGGCCTGCACGGCCGCCCCCTGATCGTGCGCACCCTGGACATCGGCGGTGACAAACAGGTGCTCCACCTGGATTTGCCGGTGGAAGAAAACCCTTTCCTCGGCGTGCGCGGCGCGCGGCTGGTGCTGCGCCGGGACGACCTGCTGGTGCCGCAGCTGCGGGCGTTGTACCGTGCGGCCCGGCACGGCCCGCTGTCGGTCATGTTTCCCATGATCAGCACGGTGGAGGAGGTGCTCGAACTGCGGGCCCGCATGGAAGCCGTGCGGCTGGCGCTGGACGCGCCCCAGGTGCCGGTGGGCATCATGATCGAGGTGCCTTCGGCTGCGCTGATGGCCGACCGGCTGGCCGCGCACGTGGACTTCTTTTCCATCGGCACCAACGACCTGACCCAGTACACGCTGGCCGTGGACCGCCAGCACCCCGAGCTGGCCGGCATGGCCGACAGCCTGCACCCGGCGGTGCTGCGGCTCATTGAGCGCACCGTGGCTGGCGCCCGCCGCCATGGCCGCTGGGTCGGGGTGTGCGGCGGCCTGGCGGGTGAGCCGCTGGGGGCGGCACTGCTGGTTGGCCTGGGGGTGGACGAGCTCAGCATGAGCACCGGCGACCTGGGCACCGTCAAGGCGCTGCTGCGTCGCCATTCATTGGCCGAGCTGCAGGCCCTGGCCCGCCAGGCGCTGGAGGTGGACACCGCCGACGAGGTGCGCGCCCTGGGGTCGGCGTTGCGCCCAGCCCTGCCGCTGGGCACCGAGGCGGTGCCGGCATGAGCACTTCCCGCGTGTTCACGATCACCCTGAACCCCGCCATTGACCAGACGGTGCGCATTGCCGCGCTGGTGCCGGGGGAGGTGCACCGCGCGCTGGGCCAGCAACTGGAAGCCGGTGGCAAGGGCGTCGGCGTGGCCGCCGTGCTGGCGTCGCTGGGGGTGCCCGTCACCGCCTGCGGCTGGCTGGGTGCTGACAACGCGGCGGTGTTTGAAGCCGCCTTTGCAGGCCGCCACATCACCGACGCCATGGTGCGGGTGCCGGGCAGCACCCGTACCAACATCAAACTGGCCGATAGCACGCGCGGCGACTCCACCGACATCAACCTGCCGGGCCTGGCCCTGTCACCTGAAGCCTTGACCCAGGCCGAAGTTGCGCTGCTGGCCATGTTGCGCCAGCAGGTTCGCCCCGGTGACTGGTGTGAGCTGGCTGGCAGCCTGCCCCCCGGTGCCAAGCCAGACACCTGGGTGCGGTTGGCGCGGGTGCTGGCCGCCCAGGGCGCGCACATCGTGATCGACACTGGCGGCGCGGTGCTGCTGCAACTGCTGGCAGCGCTGGCCGACCCGGCCGCTGGCCCAGTGGTGCCGGTGGCGCTGGTCAAACCCAACCGGGCCGAGCTGGAAGAGCTGGCCGGGCGGCCGCTGCCGCAGCTGGCCGACGTGGCCGACGCCGCTGCCGCCCTGTGCGCGCGCGGTGTGCAGCGCGCCGTGGTGTCCCTGGGCGGCGACGGCGCGGTGATCGCCTCGGCCACAGGCCGCTGGTTTGCCGCCGCCCCGCGGGTGCCCGTGGCGACCACCGTGGGCGCGGGTGACGCGCTGGTGGCCGGCACGCTGGCCGCGCTGGTGCAAGGCCAGCCTTTTCCTGGCGCGGCGGTGTTCGGCATGGCCTGTGCAGCGGCACGCATCCAGCGCATCGCACCCGGCCTGCCGCCGCGTGCCGAGGTGGATGCCCTGGCCCAGGCCATCGCTCCGCAGCCGCTCTGACAGCGCCACTGACGTTACCTATTCCCATCACGGAGACCTTCCATGGCCCAACTCATTGCCATCGCCGCCAGCCACGCCGGCCCGGCCCACGCCTTCATGACCGGGGAGGCGCTGCGCGCCGCCGCCGAACAGCTGGGCCACCGCATCACACTCTGCGTGCAAAGCAGCCTGGGCACCCAGGGCGGCTGGTCCGCGTCCGAGCTGGCACTGGCTGACGCCGTCATCATCGCCGCCGACATGGCGGTGGACCGCAGCGGCCTGCCCGCCAGCCGCATCCACGAGGCCACCCCAGATGCGGTGCTGGCAGATGCGATGCAGGTGGTGCGCGCGGCGCTGGCGGGTGCGGGGGTGCTGGCATCAGCGGCCCCTGCCGTGGCAGCCAGCCACGCCCTGCGCATCGTCGCCGTCACCTCTTGCCCCACCGGGGTGGCCCACACCTTCATGGCGGCTGAGGCGCTGGAGCAGGGAGCCAAGGCGCTGGGCTACCCGATCAAGGTCGAAACGCAGGGCTCGGTCGGCGCACAAAACGCCCTCACGCCGGAGGATATCGCCACCGCCGACCTGGTGCTGATTGCCGCCGACACGCAGGTGGACCGGGCCCGTTTTGCGGGCAAACGCCTGTACGCCACCGGCACCAAAGCCGCCATCCATGACGCGGCGGCGGTGTTTGCACAAGCCGACACAGGCGCGGTGGTCTGGGGCGCAGCGTCTTCCGCCTCTTCCGCCACCGCCACCGCTCCAGCCGCCCGCAGCGGCCCGTACAAACACCTGATGACCGGCGTGTCCTTCATGCTGCCCTTTGTGGTGGCGGGGGGGCTGCTGATCGCGCTGGCTTTCGCACTGGGCGGGATTTATGTCTACGACGATGCACACCAGGGCACGCTGGGCTGGACGCTGTTCCAGATCGGTGCCAAAGCCGGCTTCACGCTGATGCTGCCGGCGCTGGCCGGTTACATCGCCTTTTCCATCGCCGACCGGCCCGGCATTGCGCCCGGCATGATCGGCGGCCTGCTGGCGGGCACCGTGGGCGCGGGCTTTCTGGGGGCGATTGCGGCGGGTTTTATCGCCGGTTATACGGTGTCCTGGCTGAACCGCGTCATTCGGTTGCCGCGCACGCTGGACGGCCTGAAACCCGTGCTGCTGTTGCCGCTGCTGGGCACTGTGGTGGTCGGTGTGCTGATGCTGATGGTCATCGGCAAACCGATGGCGGGTGTCATGGGCGGGCTGACCGACTGGCTCAAGGGCCTGCAGACCGGCAGCGCCGTGCTGCTGGGCGTGATCCTCGGCGCGATGATGGCGTTTGACATGGGCGGGCCCGTCAACAAGGCCGCCTATGTGTTTTCCACCACCTTGATTGCCGCTGGCGTGGCCAACCCCATGGCCGCCGCCATGGCCGGGGGCATGGTGCCGCCGCTTGGCATTGCGCTGGCCTGCTGGGTGTTTCGTAGCCGCTTCACTGACGAAGAGCGCGAGGCTTCCAAGGCCGTCACCGTGCTGGGTCTGGCCTTCATCACCGAAGGCGCGATCCCGTTTGTCGCCCGGGACCCGCTGCGTGTCATTCCGGCCTGCATGGCCGGTGCGGCGGTCACCGGGGGCTTGTCGATGATGTGGAACATCGGCCTGCAGGCCCCGCACGGCGGCATCTTTGTGCTGGCCATCCCGAACGCCGTCAACCATGTGCTGCTGTACGCCTTGGCCATCGCAGTCGGTACAGTGGTGACTTGCGTGGCGCTGGGGCTGCTTAAAAAGCGGCGGCCACGCGTTGCCTCGGCGGCCACGGTCTGAACACACCTGGCAGGCATACTTGCCGGATGGTTCTGATTGTGTTGTCGGCCTTCTGCTTTCACCCCCTGGCCGAGTCGCGTGTCTTCATCGGGTTCCCTGCATGAACGTCCCGTGGACTTTTCAAGATCTGGACGCCTTGCCCGGTGACGTGGCCTGGGCGGTGCTGGCTGCTGCGGTGGTGGTGGTGCTGGTGGCGCTGGCCCTTCATGCCGTTGGTGTGGTGGTGATCCGGCGCATCACACGGGCCAGTCTGCTGGCCACGGCCGTGGCCAGCCGCTGCCAGGCGTCCACCCGGTTAGCGCTGCCGTTGATCGGTCTGCAGAGCGTCTGGCAGGCCGCGCCCGACAAGCTGCCATTCATCGACACCATCCGGCATGGCAACGGCCTGCTGCTGCTGGCCACGTTGACCTGGCTGGGCCTTCGTGTCATCAGCGGTATTGCCCGGGGTGTGGCTGCGACCCATTCGATGGACGTGGCCGACAACCTCCAGGCGCGCCGCATCCAGACCCAGACACAGCTGCTGGCGCGCACTGCGAGTTTTGCGGTGCTGGTGGCGGGGGCGTCGCTGATGCTCATGACCTTTCCTGGCGCGCGCCAGGTGGGGGCGAGCCTGCTGGCGTCCGCCGGGGTGATCGGCATCGTCGCCGGCATTGCCGCGCGGCCGGTGTTCAGCAACCTGATTGCCGGGCTGCAGCTGGCGCTGGCCCAGCCGCTGCGCATCGACGATGTGCTCATCATCCAGGGCGAATGGGGCCGGGTCGAAGAAATCACCGGCACCTACGTGGTGCTGAAGATCTGGGACGAACGCCGCCTGATCATTCCGCTGCAGTGGTTCATTGAAAACCCGTTCCAGAACTGGACGCGCAGCAGCGCCCAGATCATCGGCACCGTGTTCATCTGGGTGGACTACCGCATGCCCCTGCAACCCCTGCGCGACGCCGCCCAGGCCGCCTGCGAAGCTGCCGCCGAATGGGACAAACGCCTGTGCCTGCTGCAGGTGGTGGAGGCCGGTGAACGCAGCATGCAGCTGCGCGTGCTGGTCACGTCCGGCAACTCCAGCCTGAACTGGGACCTGCGCTGCAGGGTGCGCGAAGCGCTGGTGGACTTCATGCAGCGCGAGTACCCGCAGTTCTTGCCGGTGGTGCGGGTGGAGGGGGACAGCGCCACACCAGGCCCGCGCTTGCCGGACGATTTGCCGGGGCGGGCTGGCTGGTAGTGTCAGCTGCCCTTCGAAGTGCTCACCACATACGCAGGACGGTTTTGCTCCACATAGAAGTGGGGTGATTTGGGAAGAACCAGCATGGACAAATGAGCCGCCACTTCACGTTCAATTTGTGCGTAGGTTTCTGGCCTTGGCTGGCATTTGTCTGCCCATCCACGCCCCGCGTGAAGCACGTCCCATTTGGGGCGCATGCCGTTGTGCCGCCCTTTGCCGGGGTCGTGGTTGCCAAACCCGTCGATCAAGGTGTTCCAGACGGGCGCGAATTTGGCAATCAACAGCGACTCCCCCAGCGGAATCCAAATGTCGTCAACGATCAGGAATCGGCATTGAAAGTCTTTGACGTCCAAGTTAGGGGCTGACGCAATACTTTCAGCATGTTCTTTGAGTCGGTTGAACAGAGCTTTGCTTTTGGTTTCGTCAGGAGCAAATGTGCCCTTTCTGCCACCGGATGGACTGGCTTTGCCGACATAAATAGGCGCAGTGGGATCAGGCCCCTGGTTTTGCGCGCTCAACCGTTCGTAGGCCGCAAAAGGCCCGGTGTAATAAATCGCGTAAATACCTGCGCCGTGAAACAAGGACAAATCGCCCAAAGGGTGCGGTTTGCGTCCCAGCAGCGCCTCGGCAACGCTGGCACCCAGGTTCTTTTTATCCAGTGGGTTGTAGGGGGTCGTTTGCGTCATGCTCATGCGTTCACCCGATCACGCAGCGAGTCGCTGTTGTCCATGCTGGGACGCAGCGATCAGGCGGGCGTCTTCATGCAACAGGTGCTCCGCAACACTGGCCGCCACCATCCGCCCCAGCGCCACGGGCACCGCGTTGCCAAGTTGGCGCATGGCTTCTGACCACGCGCCGTGAAAGGCATACCCATCTGGAAATGTTTGCAGCCTGGCCGACTCGCGCACGGTGAAGTAGCGAACACTGCCGTCAGGGCGGACCAGCATGTTTTCGCCACCGGGAACACCATGACCGCCCGCTTTGAGCGTTTTGGCAGGCTGATCCATCGGGCTGCCTGTGTGGCCAGGGTAGACACGCGCACCGCCCTGAAAGCGATGGTTCAGTGCATCCCCCTCAGTGATCTCCGGATCTGTGAGCCCGACCAGCGCATCCCGCACGGTGCGCCACGGTGCGCGCATGGGCGGCAGGCCCAAGCTGCGCATGCGCTCTACCAGAGTTCGATGCGCGGCGGGCAGCTCTGGGCGGTCCTTCAAACACACTTGGTGCCTGTCCCAGTAGACACCGCTGACCCATTGGTCATGCAGCAAGGCTTCGCGCGAATGCGTCTCGGTCGGAAACGACCAACGCACGGGCAAGTCGCTGCGAAACCCCACAATAAAAACGCGCTCGCGCTTTTGGGGTACGCCGTAATTGGCTGCATTCACCAGCGTTGGAAGGACGTTGTAGGTCAGCGTGCTGCCGCCACGTTTCTTAGCGGTTTTATGTTGCTGCAGTCGCTGGTGATGATCAACCCAGCTTTCATCGGCATGGCGACTGATTTCAGGAAACTCCAGCTGAAGCAGGATGTGCTGGTAATAGTTGTGAAACGCGGAGCGGGTGAGTCCTTTGACGTTTTCCACGATGAAAGCGCGGGGCTTGAATTTTCGGATGACATCAACCGTGGCGGGAAACATATCCCGCGTATCCTGGTGCGCCTGGTGTTTGCCGCCCATTGAAAAAGGCTGGCATGGCGGGCCACCCGCCACCAGATCCAACTGACCGGCAAGGGGTGTCGCATCAAAATCATGCGTCCATTGCCGCACGTCACCTTCAACGATGGGCCAACCAGTGACCAACGGAAAACCACGCTGTTGGTTTTGCCGCACCGTGTCGCAGGCCCATTTGTCCCATTCGACGATCCCGTGAGAATGGAAACCGGCAAGAGAAACCCCCATTGCCAAGCCACCAGCACCTGCAAAAAGCTCAATTGACGACAGTGACATAGATGCAGATTCCTGAAAGTGACAGATGTGAATTATCTCCCGCAGCCAAGCGGTAAGCGGCCTCTGGCCCTACTGAAACGCCACTTCCGAAAAACTCCGCAACTTGCGGCTGTGCAGCTGGGTGCTGCCTTCTGCGCGCAGCAGCTCCACGGCGCGAATGCCGATGCGCAGGTGCTGATCGACGCGCTCGCGGTAGAAGTGGTTGGCCATGCCGGGGAGTTTGATCTCGCCGTGCAGGGGTTTGTCGCTCACGCACAGCAGGGTGCCGTAGGGCACGCGGAAGCGAAAACCGTTGGCGGCGATGGTGGCGCTTTCCATGTCCAGCGCCACGGCGCGGCTTTGGCTGAAGCGGCGCTGGGGCTGGTTGTTGGGCAGCAGCTCCCAGTTGCGGTTGTCGGTGGACGCGACGGTGCCGGTGCGCATGATGCGTTTGAGGTCGGGGCCGGTCATGGCGGTGACGTCTTTGACGGCTTGCTCCAGCGCGATCTGAATTTCGGCCAGCGCCGGGATGGGCACCCACAGCGGCAGCTCTTCGTCCAGCACATGGTCTTCCCGCACATAGCCGTGGGCCAGCACGTAGTCGCCCAGTTGCTGGCTGTTTCGCAGCCCGGCGCAGTGGCCCAGCATGATCCAGGCGTGCGGGCGCAGCACGGCGATGTGGTCGGTGATGTTTTTGGCGTTGGCTGGGCCCACGCCGATGTTGACCATGGTGATGCCGCTGCGGTCGGCGCGCATCAGGTGGTAGGCGGGCATTTGCGGCATGCGCGGCGGGGCAAACCCGGCGCTGTCCACCGCCTCTGCCGACAGGCCCACACGACGGGTGACGACGTTGCCGGGCTCGACAAAGCACGTGTACTCGCTGTTCGGGTCGGCCATGGCGGCGTGGCCCAGGCGCACAAACTCGTCGATGTAGAACTGGTAGTTGGTGAACAGCACGAAGTTCTGGAACCAGTGCGGGGAGGTGCCGGTGTAGTGGCGCAGGCGCTGCAGGGAGTAGTCCACGCGCGCGGCGGTGAACAGCGACAGCGGCATGGCCTCGCCGGGGCGCACGTCGTAGGTGCCGTTGGCAATGCCGTCGTCCATGGCGGCCAGGTCGGGCAGGTCAAAGGCGTCGCGCATCAGCGTGCGCCTGACCTGGCTCATGCTGCCTTCGATGTGGTCGTTTTCGGCAAACGAGAAGTGAATCGGAATCGGCTGCGTGCTGGTGCCCACTTCCAGTGACACGTCGTGGCTGCCATGGTTGAGCAGCAAGAGCTTGAACTGCTCCAGGTAGTAGTGGCTGTACAGGTCCGGCCGGGTCAGCGTGGTTTCATAGCGGCCTGGCCCCGCCACAAAACCGTAGCTCAGCTGCTCGATGTCAGGCTCTTCGCGCGTTGCCCGGGCCACGGTGTCGGTGTGGATGCGCACAAACGGGTAGCAGGCGCGCACATGGCCTGGCAGCGTAACACCCGCCACATAGCGTTGCATAGCGTCCCGCAGGTGGGCAATTTGCTGGTCGTAAATCAGCTGCACCTGCGCCAGCGCGGCGGCGGGGTCGGTGAAGTGGGTGGGGGCAATGAAGGGGGGCAAATAGGGCATGGCGTTGATTGTGCAATGGGGCTCTGACAGGCGGT
The DNA here is from genome assembly GCA_046154065.1 of Polaromonas sp. Classification (GTDB taxonomy): domain Bacteria; phylum Pseudomonadota; class Gammaproteobacteria; order Burkholderiales; family Burkholderiaceae_C; genus Polaromonas. The sequence goes on from JBJXEI010000095.1 coordinate 28,399, forward strand.
TTGAAGCGCCCGCAGGGCCTCTGAGGGGCTTTGGGGGTGAAGTTTGAAGTCAAATCAGCCACCAGCCTAGGTGTTTAAATCCGGTTGCGCTATTATTTTTATAGCATTTTCAGGGGCCATCTAGAATCAGCCGATGACTAAATTTTCAATGCTTCGGGCTGCCTGCCGGGGTGCAGTGGCGCTCATGGTGGTGTGGGCGGCGGGCGGTGCCCACGCGCAGAACGGGGGGCCTGCCACGGCGGCCCGCGCCGCGCCTGCGCCGCTGTCACGCGACGCCGAGCGGGCCTACGAAACCACGCGCGACAAGCTGGTGCAGATCCGCACGCTGCTGCGCAACGCCAACACCCAGGCGGGCGTGGGCTCCGGGTTTTTTGTCGGCACCAGCGGCTTGATCATCACCAACTTTCATGTGGCCGGCCAGCTGGCGCTGGAGCCCGAACGCTACCGCGGTGTGTATGTGGCGGTGGACGGCAAGGAGGGCGACGTTGAGCTGCTGGCCTTTGACGTGCGCAACGACCTGGCGCTGCTGCGCATCAAGGCACCAGCCGCCACAACAACGGCCAAGGCGGCCGAGCCCGTGGTGCCCGTGCTGACGTTTCGCGCGGCCGACAAGCCGCTGGCCCGTGGCGAGCGGGTCTATTCGCTGGGCAACCCGCTGGACATTGGTTTTGCCGTGACGGAAGGCACTTACAACGGCCTGGTGCAGCGCAGCTTTTACCCGCGCATCTTTTTTGGTGGCGCGCTGAACCCGGGCATGAGCGGTGGCCCGGCCATCGACACGGCGGGTGAAGTCATTGGCGTGAACGTGTCCAAGCGCCGCGACGGCGAGCTGGTCAGTTTTTTGATCCCGGCCGAGTTTGCCCGCGCGCTGCTGGCCAGGTCAGCCAGCGCCAAGCCCATCACCACCCCGGCCTATGCTGAGGTGGCGCGCCAGCTGGGGGAACACCAGGCGCTGATGACCGACAAGTTCACCGCCACCGCCCTGACACAGCAAAAGCACGGTGGTTACAGCGTGCCGGTGCCCGCTGATTCGCTGGCCCGCTGCTGGGGCCGTGGGCGTGAGCCGGAATTCAAGGCCTTCAACCTGGAAAGCAGCAACTGCCAGGTGGACAGCCAGGTGTTTGCCGGTGACTTTGACACCGGCTTCATCCGCCTGCGCTACGAGGCTTATGACGCGCCCAAATTCACGACGCTGCAGTTTTCGTCGCTGCTGTCGCGCAGCTTTGCCAATGAGTATTTCCCGTCGCGCGGCAACCGCAAGGCCACCGCGGCCGAGTGTTCCGAGCGGTTTCTGGACACGGGCGGCCTGACGATGCGCGCGGTGATCTGCGTCAGCGCTTACCGCAAGTTGACGGGTTTGTACGACGTGTCGGTGCTCACCATGTCGGTGGACCAGCCGCTGGGTGCGGTGCAGGGTCGGCTGGACGCGCAAGGCGTGAGTTTTGACAACGGCATGAAGCTGGTGAACCACTACCTCAGCCACTTCAAATGGGAGGCCGCACCATGAGCGCCACTTGGGATATGACGGCCACCCGGCTGGGTGTGTTGCAGGCCAAAAACGCCAGCGGCGCGGTGGTGGCGCTGCTGGACGTGGCGCGCTGGCCGGTGACAGTGGGCCGCGCGCTGAGCGCCCACCTGGTGCTGGACGACGAGCACGTGGCGGCGGAGCACCTGCGCATTGACCGCAACCCGGATGGCCAGGTGGTCGTGTCGGTGCTGGAAACCCTCAACGGGGTGCAGCTTGAGCAGGAACCCGGGCGCGACCACCACGCAAGTGGCTCCCAGTTTGGCTGGTCGGATGGCGTGGCAAGCACCGGGCGGCGGCCAGTCTTGCACCTGGGCGGCTTGCAGCTGGCGCTGCGGTTGGCCGACGATCCGCTGGCCGCCGAGCAGCTGTTGCCGACATGGTCTGGCGCAGAAGCCTCCGACGCATCCGCCAACGCACTGGGTGCGCGGGGCGATGCCGCCCACGCCACCCGGCCGTCGCGCTTTGCCGCTGCGCCGGTCACCTGGACCCTGCTGGCCGTGGCCGGCGTGTTGCTGGCCGTTGGCGCGCAGGCCTGGATGGACATCACCGAGCCCGCCCAGCTGGGGCGGCAATTGCCAGGGCAACTGGGGCTGGTGGCCTTGTGCCTGGTGGTGTGGGCGGGTGTGTGGGCGCTGGCCACCAAGCTGTTCATGGGCCGGCTGCAGTTCTGGCGGCATGTGCGTATTGCCTGCGCCGGTTTGTTGGCGACCGAAGCCGTGTCCGCGCTGGCCAGTGTGCTGGCGTTTGTGTTTTCGCTGGAGGTGCTGAGCCGTTTTGAGCTGCAGCTGTTCATGCTGTGCGTGGCGGTGGTGGTGTATTGGCACCTCGCGGTGACAGCCCCGCAGCGCAAGCGCTTTCTGGCCTGGCTGGCCGTTGGCCTGGCTTCGCTGGGCTTGGCGGCATCGCTGGGCACCAGCTGGCTGCAGAACCAGCGCCTGTCCAACCAGCTCTACATGACCCATGTCTACCCACCAGGCTGGCGCATCGCCAAAGGCGTGGGGATTGGTCAGTTCATGGACGAGACGGCCCGTCTGAAGCAAAAACTGGACGTGCGCCTCAAAGACCGTGCGGCCGAGGGTGACAACGGCGACAACAGTGACGACTGAGCCGACGATTCAGAAAGCCTGACCGTCGGGCCTATTGAGGTCTCAGGCCGGTTGTTTCACCGGCTCGCGCATCGTCACAAACTCTTCGGCCGCTGTGGGGTGAATGCCAATGGTGCTGTCAAAAATCGCTTTGGTGGCACCAGCTTTCATCGCCACGGCAAAGCCTTGCACCACCTCACCCGCGTCGGGCCCGACCATGTGCAGACCTACCACGCGGTCGGTCGCGCTGTCTACCAGCAGCTTCATCAGCGTGCGCTCGCCTCTTCCGCTCAGCGTGTGTTTGAGGGCTTTGAACTCACTTTTGAACACGGTGATGGCGCCGAACTTCTGGCGCGCGGCTTCTTCCGAATACCCCACGGTGCCAATGTTCGGGTGGGTGAACACAGCGGTCGGGATGTAGTCATAACTCATGCTGCGCGGCGCTTTGCCGGCGGCCGGGCCAAACAGCTGGTCCACCACCACCATCGCTTCGCCCAGCGCCACGGGTGTGAGCTGCAGGCGCGCGGTGACGTCGCCCAGCGCATAGATGTGGGGCGTCGAGGTCTGGTACTGGTCATTGACCTCGATCGCGCCCTTGGCGTTGACCGCCACGCCCGCCGCCGCCAGGCCGATGTCTGCGGCGTGGGGCTCGCGCCCGGTGGCGTAGAGCACCGCGTCCACCGTGAAGCTGGCGGGCTGGTCCGCCGGGCCATCGAGGGTCAGCAGCACGCCGTCAGCGGTTTTGCTCAGGGCCGTGACCTGCGTGTTGAAGCGAAATTCAACCCCGGTTTTGGCCATTTCAGCGCCGATGAAGCTGCGCACGTCCTCGTCAAACCCGGTAAGCAGTTTGGGCCCCCGGTGCACCTGCGTGACGTGGGCACCCAGGCCATTGAAGATCGACGCAAACTCACTGGCGATGTAGCCACCGCCCACCACCGCCAGGCGTTTGGGAAAGGGGCTGATGTCAAAAATCTGGTCAGATACCAGCGCCAGCGCATGGCCGTCCACCTCAGGCACCGTGGGCTTGCCGCCGGTGGCAATCAGGATGTTCTGCGCCGTGAAGGTTTGCCCGCTGACCTCGATGGTGTGCGTGCCCACCAGCCTGGCCCAGCCTTGGATGACAGTGACGCCGCTGGACGCCAGCAAGCCGTCGTAAATGCCATTGAGGCGAGAGATTTCGCGGGCGCGGTTCGCCTTGAGCAGTTCCCAGTCCAGCGTGGGCCTGTCCGCCGACCAGCCAAAGCCGTGCGCTTCTTCAAACAGGTCGGCGTAGTGGGCCGCGTAGCTGTAGAGCTTTTTCGGGATACAGCCCAGGTTCACGCAGGTGCCGCCCATGCTGGAAGCCTCGGCCAAGGCCACACGCGCGCCGCGCTGTGCGGCCATGCGGGAAGCCCGCACACCGCCGCTGCCGCCACCGATCACAAAAAGGTCAAAGTCATAAGTTGTCATGCGGGTGTCCTGAAACCGGAGAGGGTTGAAAGTGGGAAAGCTCTTTTTTCATCCACTCGATGAACACCCGGGTTCGGGTGGGCAGCAAGCGGGCATGGGGGTAGACCAGGTTGATCGGTCGCACCGCGGGCTCAAACTCGGCCAGCACCACCTGCAATTGACGGCTGGCCAGAAACGGAGCGACCTGGTACGAGTGAAACATGCCAAAACCCGCGCCCTCGACACAAGCCGCAATGGCCGGCGCGTTCTGGTTGAACTCCAGATTACCACCGACGGCCAGCCGAAGTGGCTTGCCCTGGTCATTGAACGGACCCCACGTGGGTGCATGGCCGGTGACCCGCACGCACTGGTGCTTGAGCAGGTCACGCGGGTGGGCCAAGGGCATGCGGCCGGCCAGAAACTCCGGGCTGGCCACCACCACATGCCGGATGGTCCCGACGGTTTGTGCCACCAGGGTGGAGTCGTCCAAGTGGCCGATGCGCACACCAACGTCAATGCCTTCTTCGAGCAGGTTGACCACGCGGTCCAGCAGCAGCACGCTGCAGCGCAGTTGCGGGTGCTGCTTGACCAGCCGGGTCACCGCTGCGGCCACGTGCATTTGACCGAACAGCATGGGCGCGGTGATGGTCAGGTGGCCCGAGGGCTCGCTCGCCTGCGCCGTCAGGGCTGCTTCGGCATCGGCCAGTTCGGCCAGCAATTGGCGGCAGCTTTGCAGATGCCTGCGGCCTTCTTCTGTGAGCGACAAACGGCGTGTGGTGCGGTTGAACAGCCGCACGCCCAGGTGAGCCTCCAGCGCCGCCAGCGTGCGCACCACGGCGGGCAGCGACGCGCCCAGGGTGGCCGCAGCGGCCGTCAGGCTGCCCTCGTCGGCGATGTGGATGAAAGCCTGCATGGCCTTGAGTTTGTCCATGGGTGGATGGTAGCCAAAGCGGTGGGCATTGATCTGTTTTGTGGAGCGGTCAAATATGTTTAAGGGTATTTATTGAATGGAATGGACTCAACAAAATTCAACCCTCTCCATTCCAAACTTTGAAAGCACCCCATGTCCAACCTTGCTTCTGCCCACGTCGCCCGCGCCCTGCCGGCCCAACCCATCCGCCTGTACCGCCACGCCGTCTCTGGCCATGCACACCGTGTGGAGTTGTTTTTGTCCCTGCTGGGCCTGCCGTTCGAGGCCATTGACGTGGACCTGATGGCCGGCGCCCACAAGCAGCCCGACTTTCTGGCGCGCAACCCGTTGGGCCAGGTCCCGGTGATTGAAGACGGCGAAGTGACGCTGGCCGACTCCAACGCCATCCTGGTGTACCTGGCCACGCGTTACACGGCGGCCAGCAGCCCCTGGCTGCCGCGCGACCCTCTGGGGGCGGCCCAGGTGCAGCGCTGGTTGTCGGTGGCCGCCGGGCCCCTGGTGTTTGGCCCCGGTGCCGCGCGCTTGATCCAGCTGTTCAAGTCCCCCAGCGCGACCGACGACGTGGTGGCGCGTGCCCACGCACTGTTTGTGCAGATGGAGCAGCATCTCACTGCGTCGCATTTCCTGGTCGGCGCGTCACCCAGCCTGGCTGACGTGGCGAACTACAGCTACACGGCGCGCGCGCCTGAAGGGCGCGTGTCGCTGCAGGGCTACCCGCACATCCGCGCCTGGCTGGCGCGGATGGAAGCTTTGCCTGGTTTTGTGCCCATGCTCAACACGCCGGTGGGGCTGTCAGCATGACTGGCCCCACATTCCACGCGGGTGAGCGCGCGGTGCAAACCCGAGTCGGCGTTGAGTCACGCATGGCGGAGCTTGGCCCGCGCGTGATCCGCGACTTCATGCCCGATCAGCACCGCGCATTTTTCGCCCAACTGCCATTGTTGCTGGTGGGCTCGGTCGATGCGCAGGGGCAGCCCTGGGCGTCAGTGCTGACTGGCGCGCCCGGTTTTTTGTCAACCCCCGACGCGCGAACGCTGCTGGTGCGCAGCACCCCCACAGCCGGTGACCCACTCGTGCAGACACTGGCGAGCGGCTCCGCCGTAGGCCTGCTGGGCATTGAGCCCCACACGCGTCGGCGCAACCGGGTGAACGGTGTCTTGCAGAACGTCACTGCGCAGGGTTTTGAGGTCGCGGTTCAGCAAAGTTTTGGCAACTGCCCCAAGTACATCCAGGCGCGTGAGGCGACGCTTCAAGCGGTCGCGCCTGGGCCTGTTGACGTGGTGGACGCTCCGGGGCTGGACGCCGCCGCGCGCCGCATCGTGGCCGCAGCAGACACCTTGTTCATCGCCACGGACTCAGGGCTGGCGCAGGGCGGCCAATCCAGCCTGGGCGCTGACGTGTCACACCGGGGTGGCAAGCCAGGTTTTGTGCGGTTGGACGGCGATGACTCCCTGACGATGCCCGACTTTGCCGGCAACGCGTTTTTCAACACCTTGGGCAACATCACACTCAACCCGCGTGCCGGGCTGCTGTTCATCGACTACAGCACGGGCGACCTGCTGCATATCGCCGTGACGGCAGACATTGTTTGGGATGGGCCGGCGCTGCAGGCGTTCAGCGGTGCCCAGCGTCTGCTGCGTTTCAAGGTGCGCAGCATGCGGCGCCTACGCGGCGCCCTGCCACTTCGGTGGGGCGAGGCCGAACTGTCGCCGTTTGTGGTGCCCACTGGCGATTGGTCCGGCCAGAAGCCGCATTGAACCCATCAGGCGGGTGGCACAGGGCGGCGTTGCCGGTAATGCCGCGTCAGCTCAATGCTGCTGATGCACACCGCCAGCCACGCGCTGCCGGACGCAAAACCCGCCAGCACATCGGTGGCGTAATGCACCTGAATGAAGATGCGGCTGCAGCCAATCGTGAA
>JBJXEI010000096.1:0-20130 GCA_046154065.1 Polaromonas sp.
TCCAAATCCAAAATAATATTACCTTCTGGTGTTATCTGGGGCGTTACTTCCAGTTTCAGATTGGCTTTACGGAATGCAAGAGATGTGGCGCCGCTTGAAGTCGCGATCTGATATGGGAGTTCGGTACCCTGTTCGATAACTGCCTTGATCTGATCAGCGGTAACTACGCGAGGGCTCGAAACAACTTTGCCTTTACCATCTGCCTCAAGAGCTGATATCTCCAAATTCAGAAACCGATTGGCAGCTGAACTAAAAATGGAAACCGCTAACGCAGCTGGATTGTATCCATTCTGCCCAATAGCAGGAAGATTGACAAAGTTACTCCCAGCATCAACCGTGCCGCCTTGGCCGCTGCTGGCGACTACATTAGCATAGGAAGAACCAATGGCCACGCGATTTGACCCTGATAACTGATACCCACCATCGCCTCCGTTCTGCGCCCGAAGATCACTGCCACCCAAGCGGACACCAAGTGACTTACCAAACGTATCGCTGGCCTCTACAATTCGAGCTTCAATCACAACCTGTCGAACAGCAATATCAAGCTTTGAAATCAAAGACTGAACTTGTTCAAGTTTCGAAGGTATGTCTGTCACAAATAGCTGATTGGTTCGCGCCTCCGATATGACACTCCCGCGAGCAGTCAATATCCTCGTTGCACCGCTCGCTCCGCTGCCAGTACCCACGAGACCTGCTGCCACATCAGCTGCTCGTGCATAGTTGAGCTTGAAATCCTGTGTTCGAAGCGGTTCCAGCGTTTGAACCAAGTTTTTTGACTCTAACTCAAGCTTTTCTTTCGCTGCCAACTCATCTTTGGGAGCGATTAGAAGTACATTTCCGGTTTTGCGAACACCTAAATTTCTGGCCTGCAAAATGATGTCAAGTGCCTGATCCCAAGGAACATCTTTCAATCGCAAGGTAACTGATCCTGAAACAGTGTCTGACGTCACTATATTAAAATTCGTAAAGTCAGCAATCACCTGTAATAACGATCGTATTTCTATATTCTGAAAATTCAAAGACAGTTTTTCACCACTGAAGGTTTGCCCTTGAGTGAGTTTGTTCGGATCTATTCTTTGCTGCCTAACCTCAAGGACAAACTGATTATCGCTTTGATAAGCGCTATGCTCCCAGGCACCCTTAGGCTCCACGATCATTCTTACCTTGTCACCAGTTTGAAAGGTAGTGACTGTTTGTATGGGAGTGCCAAAGTCAGCGACATCCAACCTCCTTCGCAACCCCTCCGGCAAAGCAGTTTTAAGAAATTCAACAACCAGTGTTTGACCTTGCTGGCGAATATCGACACCAACCTGATTGCTAGCTAGGTCAACCACAACCCGACCCGATGAGTCAGTACCACGACGGAAATCGATATCCTTCAAAGGCATGATGTCACGATTACGACTTTCCGCGAATACAGGTGCACTCGCGGTTGTCGGTGCAGCTACAGCCGTGGGTTCAAGAGTAATAAGCAATGATTTCCCTTGAATTTCCGCCTTATAAACTGTAGAGGTGCGTAAATTTAGAACAACTCGAGTTCGTTCACCAGCCTGAACCACATTGGCGGATCTTAAGTTACCGAGGCTCAAATCAACACTGGAGCGCCCGATGCTGTTCACCACACCCGGAAAATCTAGCGCGATTCGAGCCGGCGATTGAATGCTAAAGCCACTGGGCAAGGCTAGAAGAGCTTCAGCCAAATCGATGCGAATTACTTCAGCGCCCCCCTGAACAGATCCAGAGAGCGATTGGATTGAATTTTGTGCAGTGGCTGCAAACGGAACAACACCTAAAACAATAGCAACCGTGCTGACACGCAGTATCCGAGAGGCACCAACAGCAGACCTCAAGGTTTTTTCTATCAATCCTACCAATCCATTCAACCAGATCGTCTTACTCATTTTGATCCCTCTAAAAGCTGTAGTGCTGCAGTTCGCTCAATCCATTCACCAGCGGCGTCTTGCACAATTTCCCGAAGCGAAATGCCAGTCTCAGTTACTTTCGTGATCAAACCGTAATTTTGACCCAAATGATTTCCGACACGGACTTGATATACCAGATTATCTACTTTAACAAGTGCTACTGGCATTCCACCTTTAATCAAGCTTCCAACCATCGAAACGGAATCTAGGGGTAATGCCTCCAGAGGCTCTTTTCTTCTACTTAGTTCTGGCGCTATCAACGCCGCATTGGATGACGTCTGATTTGAATCCCGCTTCAAGGCCTGAGTTAACTTCTGATTACTAAACGGCTCGATCGAGCCAGATTGACTGTAAGCTTGAGGTGAAAACTTATTTGGCTCCGGCAGCGGCTCGATACGTGGCTTTGTAGCGTTTCGCTCTTCTTTCATCCAATCCTGCAACTCCTCTTGGCCTGAAACACTGCAGCCAGACACAGCAAGAATCACGGCAGAAGCGACGCAAATAGAAAATTGGGTTAATCCACTCATTTCTTCGCTCCGGCTGCAGCTGCGGTCTTACGTTGAAGCGCAACCTCTTCACTGTCCAGGTATCTAAATGTTTTGGCAGTTGTATCCAAAATGAGATTTCCATCTTTACCAGGAGTAAGATTCAAGTTATTCAACGTAACGATTCTGGAAAGATTGGAAACATCAGCAGCAAATGCTCCAATATCGTGATACTTTCCAGTCACCCTCACAGCAATTGGAAGCTCCGCATAATATTCCTTTACAGTAACCTGCCCGGGGCGGAACAATTCGAACTGCAAACTTCGACCCAAACCTGCTTGGTTTATGTCCGACAACAACGCATCCATTTCAGCCTTGCTGGGTAGCTGCTTCTCGAGCTGAGTAACATATTGCTGAACTTGCTCCCGTTGTTTTTTCAGTCCTTCAAGGTTGACAGCTTGAGCAAGTTTCTTCTTGTAGTCGTCCTTAAGCTGAATCTCTTTGGCCTGCTCTGCGCTTAACTCTTCGTCAGACGTACTTAGCCAAACAAACCACAGCGCAACGACAACCACAACGGCCACAACAACACACAGGGCATAACGCGGCAAAAAAGGCCACGACGCAGGATCGTTTACATCCAGGCCAGTAAACTGATCTTTCAGCTTGACCTGCAGCGCCGGAAAATCGATGGAAGACTTCGAAGTTTTAGCCATGTTGATTCAAAATCAGTTTCGATCAGATTTTCGCCGCTGCCAATGCACTGCTGGTAGATCGGACGGATGAGCTAAATTGGGCGGTCGATGACGCTGCCGCCAATTTTGGATCTACAGACCGCTTCAACCCAACCCTCATTGAAAAATTCGAGACCCTGCGTTGGTCGCGTGGTGTTAACGCCACGGTACCGGCAGTGATTTCGACAAGCTCCGGTTTGATCAGTGAAGGGCTATTGTTACTGAAATTTCGAAGTAACTCGGAAACTCTTTCATTTGATTGAGCAACACCCGTTATTAATATACTTTGGTTATCCTGCTTCATGCTGTTGATATAAACACCATCAGGTAACTGACGAACCATTTCGCTTAGCAAGTCTACGGGTAGATTGCGATTGCCTTGCAAATCTTCGACAGCATTTTGCCTGGCCCTCAGCGCCGCTATTTCTGCTTGCAAAGTCGCAATATCCTTGATCTGCTCGTCTAGTTTGGTAATTTCAGTCTTCAAGGATGTATTTTTTCCACGCTGGGCGTCAATTTTGGCCCCATACCACGAATAAATAGCAAAGCTGATCAGCAGCCCAGTAAGTGCTGCAGCACCCAGCGTAGCGAAAAAAAGCTCGCGACGTCGCTTGCGTGCAGCTTCTCTGTGCGGCAATAGGTTGATAAGAATCACTGCAAAAATCTCCTCAGCGCCAAGCCGCAGGAAGTCAGGTAAGACGAGGCCTCGCGCCGCATTTTTTTCTCCCTGACATTGCTACCCAATTCCATTCCATCGAAGGGATTGGCTAACATACAAGCAAATGAAGTTTGCTGGGTCACGGCCTCTGCCAGACCGGGAAGCGCGGAAGACCCACCAGCCAACATCACATAGTCGACTCTATTGTGCGGTGTACTGGTGAAAAAAAACTGTAATGCGCGGCCAATTTCCTGTGCAGTTGTATCAACGAACGGCTTCAAAACACCAGACTCGTAGTCCTCAGGTAAATCACCGCTGCGCTTCTTGCTTTCAGCCTCTTCCGGAGAAAACCCGTATTGACGAACTATTAATTGTGTGAGCTGGGCTCCGCCAAACGCTTGGTCACGCTCATAGAGGACATCGTCGTTCTTTATGACCTGCATACTTGTTGTCAGTGCGCCGACCTCGAACAGGGCGACCATGGTGCCAACACCTTTTTCTGGAAGTTTTTCAATTAGCCTCGCAGTGGCAAGCCGTGATGCATAAGACTCGACATCGACGACTACTGGTCTCAGTCCTGCGGCTTCGGCCAAGCCCTGTCGATCCTGCACCTTTTCTTTTCTAGACGCAGCAATCAAAACCTCAACGTCACCGCTGGATGCAGCACTTGGACCGACAACGCAAAAGTCAAGACTCACTTCGTCCAGAGAAAACGGTATGTATTGATTGGCCTCTGATTCCACTTGAATTTCAAGCTCGGCATCACTCAGACCTCCCGGGAGAATGATCTTTTTTGTAATGACTGCTGATGCCGGCAGCGCCATGGCTACGTTTTTTGTCCTAGTTCCGCTTTTTTTTACAAGTCGGCGAACCGCGTCAGCGACCTCGTCAAATTTCTCAACGTTTCCGTCAGTGATCCAGCCTCGTTCAAGCGGCTCAATGGCACAGCGGTCGAGAACGAGATTACCAGCCTTGTTAAGACTGAGTTCCACGAGCTTGACGCTGGACGATGAAATGTCGAGCCCCAACAAAGCGGACTGATTGCGATTGAATAAAGACCCCAAAGAGATCAAGACAGTCCCCTGTTGGTTGGCTGATGCACGAAAGAAAGACCTAAGAAATCGGTTGAATAGTAGCAGTAAGCTCTTTGTCTTGTAAGGATTTTTCCTCGCCTTGACAGCTTCGGCGTTGTCAAAAGCAGACGCTCTCACGTTCCTCTCAGCATGTAAACCTCAACCAAAACCAGTGAATGCGCTGAAAACCGCACGGAGCCACCACAACCCGACCATCGACTGTAGTCACACACATCTGACGGTGCACGAACATTTATGATTCAGTGTAATTCTCACGATTGCCCGTATGACATCAATGCAAACCCCTGCCCCAGGTAGAAGCCCCCAATCACAGCCCCAAAATTCCTGGCAACGGTGGGTGATCACGGCGTTTTTATGGATCAGCGGCTTGTTTGCGGCGTCGGCGGCTGCATTGGTGCTGTTCGTCGCTGTGGCGTTGGCAGTCGCCTACCCCAACTTGCCAGATATCTCCGATCTTTCTGACTACAGGCCAAAATTGCCCCTGCGTATTTACTCTGCAGACAGTGTCTTGATTGGTGAATTTGGCGAGGAACGCCGTAATTTGACACCCATCAAAGACATTCCGCAGGTAATGAAAGATGCAGTTTTAGCCATTGAAGATGCTCGATTTTTTCAGCACGGTGGCGTTGACTACCTTGGAGTGATTCGTGCGGGGCTTGCCAACGTCGGACGAACAAAAAGTCAAGGCGCATCGACCATCACCATGCAAGTTGCACGGAATGTGTACTTGTCAGCAGAAAAAAGTTACACCCGAAAAATTTATGAGATTCTGCTGACTTTCAAACTTGAGCACTTGCTCACCAAAGACCAGATTCTTGAAATTTATATGAACCAGATTTTTTTGGGAAATCGGGCTTATGGCTTTGCAACAGCATCGGAAACTTACTTTGGAAAACAGCTTAAAGACATCTCAATCGCTGAAGCTGCCATGCTAGCGGGCCTGCCAAAAGCACCCTCTTCGTACAACCCAATCGCCAACCCAAAACGCGCACGCATACGCCAGCTCTACATCATTGACCGCATGCTTGAAAATCGATTCATTACAGTCGAACAGGCAGCAATCGCTCGACAAGAAACCCTGGCGGTACGAACAGGCCCGTTAACAGGACGTGTCCACGCCGAATACGTGGCTGAGACAGTCCGTCAACTGATCTACAACCAATACGGCGATGACACCTACACGCGTGGGATCAATGTTTACACCACGTTGGTCGCATCTGACCAGGCTGTGGCTTACAAGGCTTTGCGCAAGGGCATCATGGACTACGAAAGGCGCCAGGTGTATCGGGGGCCAGAGAAATTCATCGACATGCCATCCAGCCCCCTTGAAGTGGAAGACGCGGTGGACGACGCACTTGGCGACAGTCCCGACAACGGCGACGTGATGTCGGCTGTAGTTCTTGAAGCCAGCGCCAAGCGGGTTGTCGTGATGCGCCAGAATAGTGAAACGATTGAGATCACCGGAGAAGGCTTGCGGCCAGCCCAGTCAGGTCTTGCCGACAAGGCCGGACCCAACATCAAGCTCAGGCGAGGTGCGTTGATTCGTATCGCTAAAACTCCAAAAAACACTTGGGAAATCACACAATTGCCAGAAGTTGAAGGCGCGTTTGTCGCGTTGGACCCGAGAGATGGATCCATCAAAGCGCTGGTCGGTGGTTTTGATTTTGCGAAGAACAAGTTCAATCATGTGACGCAGGCATGGCGTCAGCCGGGTTCAAGTTTTAAGCCATTTATCTATTCTGCTGCCCTAGAGCGAGGTTTCACCCCCGCCACGGTTGTCAACGATGCGCCCTTGTTTTTTGACGCAGGCATTACTGGCGGGCAACCATGGGAACCTAAAAATTACGATGGCACGTTCGATGGTCCGATGAGTTTGCGAACTGGCCTTAAAAAATCCAAGAACATGGTTTCGATCCGCATCCTTCAATCCATAGGCGCGACTTATGCGCAGGAGTGGGTGACACGTTTCGGGTTCGAGGCAGAAAAACACCCTGCATACCTCACCATGGCACTGGGGGCCGGGTCTGTCACGCCGATGCAAATGGCTACCGCTTACTCAGTTTTCGCCAACGGTGGTTACCGCGTCAACCCCTACCTGATTGCCAAAGTCACCGATCAGCGTGGCAAAGTGTTGCTTGAAACCAGCCCGACCATGCTGAACGAATCAAGTCGCGCCATCACTGCCCGCAACGCCTTCATCATGAACAGCTTGCTGCAGGAGGTAGCACGCTCCGGTACTGCCGCCCGAGCACAAGCTATGCTCAAACGACCGGATCTTTTCGGAAAAACAGGCACCACCAACGACTCCATCGATACCTGGTTTGTCGGCTTCCAGCCCACACTGGCAGCAGCTGTTTGGCTGGGCTATGACGCACCCAAAAAATTGGGGGACCGGGAAACAGGTGGTGGCCTCAGTTTGCCGATCTGGATCAACTTCATGGAGTACGCACTCAAAGGCGTTCCTGTGACGGAATATCCAGCACCTGAAGGGGTCGTCAACGCGGGCGGTGAGTGGTACTACAACGAATACGCACGCGGAACAGGCGTCAGCAACGTCGGCGGGTCGTCAGATGCATCCCCTGGGGGCAGCAGCGAGACACCTTCGCCAGCTGTCACAGAGGGTGCCATTCAGGTACTGCCACCTACCGATGAAAAAAAGAGAATCCTGGACCTGTTTAAAAATTGACCTCCGGTGAAGCCCTGAAGGATTTCAGGCGCCAAACAACAAGACCTCGCCTGATTGTTCACTGGCATATCGAGACAAATCACCGAAGAAATCGCTGCCGCTCTTGGTGTCCAGCCAGGACTGACCCACGAACTTGTAATGAAACCCACCCGCTTTGGCCGCCATCCAGATCTCTTGCAGCGGTTTTTGCAAATTAATGATGATCTGGCTGCGATTGGAAAAAGTCAGGGTGACCATGTTGCCCGTGCGCTGACTGTCCAGATCGGCATCGGTCTTCTCGTTGATGCGGTCGCAACCCAGCTCCACGGCGGCCAGCACACACTCCGCTTGTTCAAAATACTCCAGGTCGGTCATTACAATTCATCCATGATTTTTCAAAATCAAATTTTAGACTTTGTACGGTGCCCCCCTCTTCGCTGTGGCTTGTTCGCCGTAGCTTGCAGCGTAAGTGCACTGGCCGCTGGATGCGGCCAAAAAGGGCCCCTTTTTCTGCCTGAGGCGCCAACCATGCAACACTTGCCGGCGGCCGCAACAGGTTTGGAATCGGTCACCCGCCCGGTTTCACCAGCCTCAGCTGCAAAGTGACTACACCCGCTGGCCATGTCTTCAAGCAAAACATGAACCGGTACAACCTATCTATGTCTTGAAAAGTGCGTTGCGCACCTCGCCAAGGCTCTGCAGCTTCTTTTTCTTCAGAAACTGCTTCACACGCCAACCGAGCAACGCGGAGATGATCGCAGCGTAGACAAACACCTCTAAAAAATTGTTTTTCCCCGACCGCATCCAAAAGAAATGCAAAAGACCCAAACCGGCAATGACATAAACCAGCTTGTGCAACGTTTGCCAACGTTTGGCACCCATGGCCTTAATGGCGGCGTTAAATGACGTAGCGGCCAGCGGGGTCAGCAGCACAAACGCAGCAAAACCCACCAGGATGAAAGGTCGCTTGGCGATGTCTTTGGCGATGTCGGCGAGCTCAAAACCCATGTCAAACCAGCTGTAGCTGAGCAGGTGGACCACCACATAAAAATACACAAACAACCCCAGCATACGCCTGAAACGGGCCAGCGCGGGGGTGTTGCTGATGGTGCGCAGCGGAGTCACGGCCAACACAATACAGATGAACCGCAAGGTCCAGTCGCCGGTAGCCCGAATCAGCGCTTCCGCCGGATTTGCCCCGAGCTGGTTGGTCAACGCGCTGTAGAAGAGCCAAACGAAGGGCAACAGACACAACACAAATAGAGCCGGTTTGGCAGCCGGGTTCAACAACAGCTTTTGTCGGGAAATCATGATTACGGGCTTTAGAAGAACTTTTTCAAGTCCATGCCTGCATACAACTGCCCGACCTGCGCTTCATAGCCATTGAACATCAAGGTTTTGCGTTTTTTGGCAAACAAGCCGTCTTCACCAATCCGCCGCTCGGTTGCCTGGCTCCAACGCGGGTGGTCCACTTCCGGGTTCACATTGGAGTAAAAACCGTACTCCTGCGCGGCAGCCTTGTTCCACGCTGTGCGCGGCTCTTTGTCGGTGAAACGGATTTTGACGATGCTTTTGCCGCTTTTAAAACCGTACTTCCAGGGCAACACCATTCGCACGGGCGCACCACTCTGGTTGGCCAACACTTCGCCGTACATGCCAAACGTTAACATCGCCAGGGGGTGCATGGCTTCGTCCATGCGCAGCGCCTCCACATAAGGCCATTCCAGCACGCGCGAACCTACAAACGGCATGGTTTTGGGGTCTGCCTGCGTGATGAACTCCACGTACTTGGCACTGCCCAGCGGTTCGACTTTTTTGATCAGCTCGGACAGTGAATAGCCCGTCCACGGGATGACCATGGACCAGCCCTCCACACAGCGCAGCCGGTAAATCCGTTCTTCCTGTGGGCTGAGCTTGATCAGGTCTTCCAGTGTGTAGGTTTTGGGTTGTTTGACCAGCCCTTCAACCGCCACAGACCAAGGCTTGGTCACCAGGGTGTGTGCATTTTTCCCCGGATCGGCCTTGTCGGTGCCGAACTCATAAAAATTGTTGTAAGTGGTGGCGTCTTTGTAGTCAGTAACCTTGTCCATGACGATTGCGCCCGCCACACCCGACTTGCCAGCGGCCAGCGCGGCCAGCTTTCCCGGTTTTTGGTAGGTTTGAGCCAACGCCTCACGACTTGCCCAACTGGCCATGGCGGCACCCGCCGCACCAGTGGCCATCCACTTCATCAGGTCACGGCGGCTCTGGTATGCAGACCGTGAGGTGATCTCACTGGCGACACCGTGGTTGAAGCCGCTTGAGTTTGTTTTGATCAACATGTGAATCCTTGAAAAGTTAAACCTTAGTCAGAGTACGCCGGCGTTCCTTACAAGGATTCAAACTGGCATTACAAGGTTCCGTAACTGTGCAGTCCTGACAAAAACATGTTCACACCCAAAAAGGCAAACGACGTGACGGCCAACCCGGTCAATGCCCACCAAGCGGCGACGGTGCCACGCAGGCCTTTCATCAGCCGCATGTGCAGCCAAGCGGCGTAATTGAGCCACACAATCAGCGCCCAGGTTTCCTTGGGGTCCCAACTCCAGTAGCCACCCCAGGCCTCAGCAGCCCACAGCGCACCCAGCACCGTGGCGATGGTGAAAAACGCAAAACCGACGGCGATGGACTTGTACATCACGTCGTCGAGCACTTCAAAGCTGGGCAAGCGCGCTGCAATGCGCTTGCGACCGAACAAAATCCCGGCAGCAATCAGGCCTGACACCAGCAAATAACCACCCCAATACCCCATGCCACTGCTGCCTGCAGCCTCCAGCGGGTTTTTACGAAACACGATGGGCACAAAACACAGCACCACACCCAGCAGCCACAGCGGTGTCAGCTTGTACCAGCGTGACTCAGTGGCCTGCTGCTTGATCAAATAAGCCAGCGACACCATCGCGGCCAGCGCAAACATGCCGTAGCCAATGAAATTGGCAGGCACATGCAGCTTCATCCACCAGCTTTTGAGGGCAGGCACCAAGGGCTGGATCTCATGGGCTTCACGCACCACCGTGTACCAGAGCAAAAACCCCACCGCTGCGCTGACCACCAGCATGACAAAAGCGCCCAGCGACCTGGTTTTGTACTGGTCTTCAAAATACAGGTAGAAAGCAGCCGTCATCCAGGAAAACAGCACAAACACCTCGTACAGGTTGCTGACGGGAATGTGGCCCACGTCCGCACCAATCAAATAGCTTTCGTACCAGCGCACCATGGTGCCAATCAACGCCATGCCCACCGCCACCCAGGCGATCTTGGAGCCCATGGAATCGAACGCGGCACCGGTGCCGACATTCATGCCCTCCCCTACGGCATTGGCCGCCCGGCCCCCCGCAAACATGCCGATCCAGTAAAAAATCGTGCTCATGAAAAACAGCACACTCATCCACAAAATAGCGGACTGGCTAGACAGGAAATACTTGAGCCAGATCACCTGCTCGGCCCGACCCAGATCCCCCTGGTAAGACGCGATACCCAGCAGAGAAAACCCGGTCACGGCCACCATCAGCAGCTGCAACGGCCGCCAGAACCAGCCCATGGCAATGGTTGCCGGGATAGCTCCCAGCAAAATGCCCTTTTCATAGACATCCATGAAGGCGCTGTAGCGACTGAAAGCAAACAAACCACCAGCTACCACCAGCGCGGCAAACACCCAGTCCAGCAGCTGGCGTTTGGCAAAGTAGCCCTGGTTCATGCGCAAGGTCTGGTTGGTCGCGCCACCACCGGCGGTCAGCGTGGTGGTCACGCCCTGATTTTTTAAAGTGGTGGTACTCATGCCGTCACCTGCAACAGTTTTGTCTTCAACATTTCAAACTCCTTGTCACCATCCATGGTCTTGCGGTTGGTGGAAAGCGCCATGGTCGCATGGCTGGACGGCTGGGATCCTGACAACTCGCCGCTGGGGGCCAGCCACACCCACACCCGGCGCTCACGGATGTAGAGCATCGCAAACACCCCCAGAATCAGAAATGCGCACCCCAGGTACACAATGGTTTTGCCCGGTGCGCGCGCCACCTGGAACACGCTGGCCTGCACCTGCGTGAAGTCTTTCAGCTCGAACGCCATGGGCGCCGGGTACTGATTGGCATCCGACAAAGCCAGCACAGCCTGCGCCATGAACGAACGCGCGATTTCGTCTTGTGCCAGCGGCTTCAGGCCAGCACCCGTGCGCGTGAGCTGGGTCAGCTCGAACAAACTGCCGTTCAGGATACGGATCAGCACTTCACCAGCCCGGCCCCGCTCGGCTTCGGGCACGTTGGCCTCCATAAAGTCAGAAATCGCCTGCAGCCCGGAGACTGTGCCCGGCTTTCCGGGTGTGCCTGCAAACAGGGCCAGCGCCTTGGATGCGGACTCGGCCAGCTGGCGGATCAACTCGGGGCGGTCGGCTGACAGCGCCTGCTTGCTGTAGCTTTGCACCGCGCGCTCACGCTGGGCGGGGTCGGCCAGGGCTGAGCGCAAGCGCAAAAATGTGTCTTTCGTGCCTTCCGGGTCCGCCGGAATGCGCAGGTAACGAAAAGCTTCGGCCGGGTTCTCGCGCACACCCATCAAAAACACGGCCGCGGTCTCGGGGCTGGCGTCCATCTTCACCGGCAACATGTAGTTTTGGTACTCCCGCGCCTGGCCGGCCGCATCGCGCAGCTTGTAGGTCACGCTGGGGCCCACGTTGCGCAGCTCTTTTTGGGTCACGGTTTTCTGGGCCGACCCCAGACGCGCATCGATGGCCTGGCGCAAGTCCACCTTGCGCACATCCGCACCCGACAGGCTGGCCCCCTTGGCTGAACCATCGGCAAAGTTTTCCACGTTGATGACCCGCAGGCCGGTGTACTCCAGCGTCAGCTTGTCGGCGCCGTTGCTGACCTCGCTGGTGCCGCCAATGGTGCCTTCAATCTCGAACGGCTTGACGGCTGCACCCATGGGCAGCGCCTGGAGCTTGACGCGCGAGCCGCCATCGTCAAAGCTGGACTGGTAAATCTCGATGCCCCGGTGGCTGGCCGGGTGGTTCACCTCAACCCGGGTGGCGATTTTTTCGCCCGTTTCCTTGTCGTGGATCACGATGTCGCTGGCGAACAGCTTGGGCATGCCGGTGGAGTAGTACTCAACGATGAATTTTTTCAGCTCAATCGAAAACGGCAGCTCCTGCAGCAACACACCGCCGGGCTGGTTCAGCAGCGCGGTGCTGGACTGCCCGCCCTCGGCCACCAGCAGGTTGGCACGAAACGTCGGGTTGCTGTCGCTCAGGCGGTGCTGCGCGGGCACGTTGGCGATCAGCCCGCCGCCGATGTAGGTGGTTTTGCCGTTCAGCCACATCTGCGCCCGCACGATCATGTCGCCGTCCAGCAGGCCGCCAATGCACACCAGCACGATGGCGCTGTGCGCCGCGATGTAACCCAGCTTGTTGGCCGAGCCTTTTTTGGCCGCCACCATCCAGCCCGCGCTGTTGGCGGCGTCTTCAGAGCCGGGACGCTGTTGAAGCTTGACCTTCCAGCCACTGTCCACCAGCGTTTGTCCGATGCGCCGGGCTGCGCCTTCGGGAGCTTCAGCCAGTGTGTTTTCAGCCCGGTCCCGTTGAGTAAAGGCCTTGAGGCTTTGCACCTGCACGTTCTCCTTGAGCTGGTTGTAGTTCGCCAGGATTTTGGGGGTGTTGCGGCTGATGCACAGCGAGGTGCTGATCACCAAAAACGCCAAGATCAACAAAAACCACCAGGCGCTGTACACCGTGTTCAGGCTGACCAGGCTGAACACCTGCGCCCAGAAGGGCCCGAACTGGTTGACGTAGTTGGTCAGCGGTTCGGCCTGCTTGAGCACCGTGCCGATCACCGAGGCAATGCAGATCACCGTCAACAGTGAAATGGAAAACCGCATCGACGACAGCAGCTCCACCGATGCGCGCAGGGTGCGGGAGCCCCAGGAGAGCCTCATGCCGTGGGTGGAAACTGTCATGTGTGAAGGTCAGCGGTTGCAGGCATTACGGAGGGTGGGGGGCGTTGGGGCAAAAGGCTTGTGAGCCTGAGTGTGTCGTCACCCCAAAGAAAAAGGCGGGGCTTCTTGAAAAGACCCGCCTTGCGTGTGACTCTATCGAGCGCTCAAGGGTTCCATCGAACCGTTCAAAAAGCGCTGGACTGGCCTGCCCGTTCAGCGCAGACCGGCCACGTAGTCGGCCAGGGCGCGGATTTCGCGGTCATTGAGCTTGGCGGCGACCTGGTTCATTTGCAGGCTGTTTTTGCGGCCGCCTTCACGGAACGACGTCAGTTGGGTGGCGGTGTACTCGGCATGCTGGCCAGCCAGGCGTGGGTACTGGGCTGGAATGCCGGCGCCCGTTGGGCTGTGGCAGCCTGCGCAGGCAGCAACCTGGCGGTCGGCGATGCCGCCGCGGTAAATACGCTCACCCAGAGACACCAACTCCTTGTCTTTGGCAAAACCGGGCTTGGCTTTTTTGGACGCGGCCCAGTAGGCGATGTTTTTCATGTCGTCTTCGGTCAACGCCGAGGCGAAGCCCTGCATGATGGCGTTTTTGCGTTTGCCGGACTTGAACTCCTGCAGCTGCTTGACCAGGTACTCCGGGTGTTGCTGCGACAACTTGGGGTTCACGGGGGTGCCGGAATTGCCGTCAGCGCCATGGCAGCTGGCGCAAACCGCTGTGAAGCTGGCTTCACCCCGGACCAGATCGGGCTTGCTGACCTTGGCAGGTTCCGCGGCGTGTGGCGCTGGTGCGTCAGCAGCAAAAGAGGACGCAGCAGACACAGCCAGCAGGGCTGCCAGGAAGGAAGTAACAAACAGCTTCATATCGGGGGTGTTTTAATGGGTTAGCGCACAAAACTCAGAACGGCGCGATTTTACAATGGCTTGCCGGTAGCCCCCATGTTGGGGTCAAGCCGGGCGACCCGAATCCCGGCCCCAGCGGCCGCACTTGCAGCATGACGACCACCACCGCTTCCACCCCTTCCCCCGCCGCCCTCAAGCCCAAGGCCAAGCCCAACCCAAAAATTGCCATGGGCTGGCTGCACACGGCCAAATTTTTGACAACCGCCCCCGAGCTCAAGCATCTGCCCCGGCTGGACGTGCCTGAAATCGCGTTTGTCGGCCGCTCCAACGCGGGCAAGTCCACCTGCATCAACACGCTGACGCAGCAGCACCGGCTGGCCTACGCGTCCAAAACGCCGGGGCGCACCCAAAGCATCAATTTGTTCACCCTGGGCAAACAGGGCGTGACCGACGCCGTGCTGACCGACCTGCCCGGCTATGGTTACGCCGCCGTGCCCAAGGAAGCCAAGTACCGCTGGCAGCAGGTGATGGGCAATTATTTGCAAACGCGTGACAACCTGGCCGCCATCGTGTTGATGTGCGACCCCCGCCGCGGCATGACGGAACTCGACGAAATTTTGCTCGACGTGATTCGCCCCCGGGTGGAAGAAGGCCTGAAGTTTTTGATCCTGCTGACCAAGTCAGACAAGCTGAACAAGACAGAAGGCGCGAAAGCCCTTCAAATCGCCAAGCTCAATGCAGGCGGTGGTGACGTGATGCTGTTTTCAGCGCTGAAAAAGCAGGGCATCGAGGAAGTCGCCCAGCACCTGTGGGACTGGACCCACCCGACTGAAAAACCAGTGAAAACGCCCAAACCCGACACAACACCCGCGCCCCTGTCGGCGGCCGAAGACGAGCCACCGTCCCTCGACTGAGCCTGTGGCGACACCCTGGAGGTGTTTTTTTCGATCAAATAGGCAACCAGCCTAGGGCTTTATTGTCTGTTTAGCTATTAAAGGTATAGCAAAATGATCGAACACATCCACCACACGCTGCCGCACGGCATCACCTTGTCATGCCGCACCGCGGGCCCTGTGGGCCGGCCCGTGCTGGTGTTTTTGCACGGTTTTCCCGAAGCGGCCTTTGTGTGGGACGCAGTCCTGACCCACTTTGCCCAGCTTGAGAACGGCGGCTACCGCTGTGTGGCACCCAACCTGCGCGGTTATGAACACTCCAGCGCCCCGCCGGAGGCTGCCGCCTACCGGCCCAAGCACCTGGTGCAGGACCTGGAGGCGCTGATTGCCGCCGAAGGCGGTCACCTGGCAGCGCTGGTGGCGCACGACTGGGGCGGTGCAGTCGCCTGGAACCTGGCCGCCAGCCAGCCTGGGTTGATGGACCGGCTGGCCATCATCAACTCCCCGCACCCCGGCACGTTCTTGCGGGAACTGCAACAGTCCCCCGCCCAGCAGGCCGCCAGCGCTTACATGAACTTCCTGATCCGCCCAGACGCCGAAGCGCTGCTGGCCGAGGACGACTTTCGCCGCCTGTGGGTGTTTTTTGACCAGTTGGGGGCCTGCACCGCGCCTGGCTGGTTGACCGAAGACGTCAAAAACCAGTACCGCGCCGTCTGGCTGCAGGGCTTGACCGGGCCGCTGAACTTTTACCGCGCCAGCCCGCTGCGCCCGCCACGCCCCGGCGCGCCACACCACGACCCGGCCGCCGCCAATGTGACGATTCCGCGCGAGCTGCTGGAGGTGCACCTGCCCACGCTGGTGCTGTGGGCGCTGGGCGACACCGCCCTGCCCCCGGCGCTGCTTGATGGGCTGGAAGACTTTGTGCCCACCATGCAGTTGCAGCGCCTTGAAGGCGCGTCGCACTGGGTGCTGCACGAGCAGCCCGCCTGGGTGATTGGGCAGCTGCAGTGCTTTCTTGAAAATGCTATTAAATAAATAGCACAACAGGCAATCAAAACCTAGGCTAGCGGGGCAAATGATTCAAAAATACCCCCACCTACCCCCTGCAGACCCGTCAATACAGCGACGGGGCTCCTTCTGGTCGGGTTTTAAAGCGTTTGTGCACCCAGTAGTACTGCTCGGGCATGGTGGCGATGTAGCGCTGCAGCTGGGCGTTCATGAAGGCGGTGTCGGCCACGGCGTCAGCGGTGGGAAAGTTGTCCCAGGCGGGGTGAATTTCCACCTGGTAGCCCTCGGGGGTCATGCGGGACATCAGTGAAATCACCCGCGCCCGGCCCAACCGGGCAAAGCGCGAAAGCGACGGCACGGTGGCCGTTGGAATGCCGTAGAACGGCACAAACACCGACTCGTCCGGGCCAAAGTCCATGTCCGGCAGCAGGTAGAACGGCTGGCCGTCCCGGATCGCCTTGACGATGTCCTTGACCCCATCGACCCGGCCAAACAGCCGCAAATTGCCAAAACGTTGGCGGCCCCGAAGAATCCACGCGTCGACGATCTTGTTCGACTGGTCGGTATAGATCGTGGTGCAAACGCGGTTGATCAGTGGGGCGACCCCGCCCCAGGCTGCGTCCAGTCCCATGAAATGCGGCACAAACACCACCACCGGCTCGCTGCTCTGCAGCGCCTCGATCGCTCCGGTGACCGTGACGCGGCGGTGCACCCAGGCAGCGGGGGCGTGCCACAGCCAGGAGCGGTCCAGCCAGGTTTGCGCAAAACACACAAAGGTCTGCCGCGCCAGCGCCAGGCGCTCGGCCTCGGAGCGTTCGGGGAAACACAGCGCCAGGTTGGTCAGCGTCACCCGCCGGCGTCCCCGCACCAGCACAAACAGCAGCCGGCCCAGGCCCCAGCCCAACGCGCGGGTCCAGCGCAGGGGCAAAAACGCCAGCAGCCGCATCAGGCCGATGCTGGCGTGTGTGACTAGGCGGCTGACGACCTGACCCAGCCCGCTCACACCGGCTCCTGGCGCGGGGTTTTGTAGCGGTCGTAGCTCCACAGGTGCTGGCCCGGCTGGCGGCGCACCAGCGTTTCAATCGACTGGTTGATGAGCGTCACAGCGGCCAGCAGGTCGGTTTTGGACAGCGCGTCCAGGCCCTGCAGCGCGGGCCAGAAGCTCAGCACGTAGCCACGCCCGCGCGGCAGGCGGTCACAGCTGACGGGCAGCATCACCGCGCCGCTTTGCAGCGCCAGCCGGGCGGCCAGCGTCATGGTGTAGGCCGGTTGGCCAAAAAACGGCGCCCAGATGCCCTGCCCCTGCGGCGGCACCTGGTCGGTCAGCAGCGCCACGGCCCCCTTGTCTTTCAGCGCCCGGCTCATCAGGCGGATGCCGCTCATCGACGCGGGCACCACCTGCAAACCGGGCCGGTCGCGGGCCATGACCTGCAGCTCGGCCAGCCAGGCCTGGCGCGCGGGGCGGTAAATGGCGGTGATGGGCCCGTGCTGCGCGGCAAACAGCTCGGCCAGCGCCTGCGGTTCCAGCTCAAAACAGCCGCAGTGCGGAGCAAAAAAGATCACGCCCCGGCCCTGCGCGTACGCAGCGTCCGCGTTTTGGCGGCCCTGCACCGTGACATCGCCCAGGCAGGACTGGCCGCGCGGGCGCATCCACAGCCGGGGCAGCTCGGCCACAAAGCGGCCCGCCTCGGCAATGGCGGGGCGGGCGTCTGAAAAGGAAATGCCGGCGTGGGCCACGTTGGCGCGAAACCGCTGACGGTAGCTGGCGCTGCAGCACCACACCAACCAGCCCAGCACACCACCCAGTGCGTGCAGGGCAGCCAGCGGCCAGACAGAGAAAAATCGAAATAGCCGGGTCATGGAAAGGGTGGTTGGCAGACGCTGGAAAAAAAGCCGCGTTCTATAATTGCGACTGTCGCCGAGTTATTGAACAACTTGCAGGGCGACATTAAACCAAACTGCTAAAGCGTTCGCCAGGTCACCCCACCGCCGGCAACGCGCCGACTAATCTTTTGGAGTGTACGCAATGGCGAACGATTTTCTTTTCACGTCCGAGTCCGTTTCTGAGGGCCACCCCGACAAGGTGGCAGACCAGATTTCCGACGCCATCCTGGACGCGATCTTCAAACAAGACCCCCTGTCCCGCGTCGCGGCTGAAACGCTGACCAACACCGGCCTGGTCGTGCTGGCCGGTGAAATCACCACCAACGCCCATGTGGACTACATCCAGGTGGCGCGCGACACGATCAAACGCATCGGTTATGACAACACCGACTACGGCATTGATTACAAAGGCTGCGCGGTCATGGTCTGCTATGACAAGCAGAGCAACGACATCGCCCAAGGTGTGGACCACGCGAGCGACGACCACCTGAACATCGGCGCGGGCGACCAGGGCCTGATGTTTGGCTACGCCTGCGACGAAACCCCCGAGCTGATGCCCGCGCCGATTTATTACGCACACCGCTTGGTCGAGCGCCAGGCCCAGCTGCGCAAAGACGGCCGCCTGCCGTTTTTGCGGCCGGACGCAAAAAGCCAGGTGACGATGCGCTACGTGGACGGCAAGCCGCACAGCATCGACACCGTGGTGCTGTCAACCCAGCACCACCCGGACCAGAGCGAGTCCGCGACCAAAATGAAGGCCTCGTTCATCGAAGCCATCGTTGAAGAAATCATCAAGCCCGTGTTGCCCAAGGAATGGCTGCAGAACACGCGTTACCTGATCAACCCAACCGGCCGGTTTGTCATCGGCGGGCCGCAAGGCGACTGCGGACTGACAGGCCGAAAGATCATTGTGGACACCTACGGCGGTGCCTGCCCGCACGGCGGCGGTGCGTTCAGCGGCAAGGACCCCAGCAAGGTGGACCGCTCCGCCGCTTACGCCGCCCGTTATGTGGCGAAAAACATCGTGGCCGCCGGCCTGGCGCGCCAGTGCCAGATCCAGGTGGCCTACGCGATCGGTGTGGCCAAGCCAATGAATGTCACGGTGTACACCGAAGGCACCGGCGTGATCAGCGACGAAAAGCTGTCGGCCCTGGTGCAGGAGCACTTTGACCTGCGCCCCAAAGGCATCATCCAGATGCTGGACTTGCTGCGCCCGATTTATGAAAAAACGGCAGCTTACGGCCACTTCGGCCGGGACGAGCCGGAGTTCACCTGGGAAAAGACCGACAAGGCGGCTGCGCTGCGGGCAGCCGCTGGCCTGTAAATTCCCCCACCCCCTCAAAAACCACCTTCGGGTGGTTTTTTTTTAACGCCTTCAGCTTGTCAAGGCGTCCATCGCCAGCTTACCCGCAGCGGCCGACACCCCACTCACCAGGGTGCCCCAAGCCATGTCCAGCAGCGTCAGGCCAACCGGCCAGTTTTTAATCACCGCCAACGCCGTCAGGTCGTATGTGGCATAGGCAAAAAAGCCAAACAGCCCACCCATCACCGCCACCTTCAACACGCTGGACGCCTCCCCAGGCAAGACGGCAAAAATCAGCAAGCCCAGCGGGAACAGCAGATAAAACGCCGCCGCAGCGATCAGGTTTGGCTTGTCGGTGAGCAGCGGGCCCATGCCGTCGGCATACCACTGCACGGCAATGACCCGCAGCCAGACCATGTCAATGGCCACCATGATCACCAAAATTGCGAAATACGTCGCCACGTGTTTGGTCATTTCTGTCTCCGTTAAAACCACCATTCTTACCGCGAAGGGTTGCAAGCCAAGTAGGCCAGCACCGATCCATCGACAAAGTGAAACCCCACGCTGCCAGGCAACAAATGCTGCCGCGTCTTGAAACCCTTTGGGATTGCCCCCATAATTAGCACTCGATGGGGTGGAGTGCTAACAAGCCGCCATGCCACGAGGCTCGCAGGCGAATGCAG
>JBJXEI010000097.1:0-2518 GCA_046154065.1 Polaromonas sp.
TAGTCGAAGTCGGTCCCGTTGCGGATGCCGCGCACCACGGCGCACGCGCCCTGGGCGGTGCAAAAATCCATGATGAGGCCGTCGAACGGCAGCACGCTGATGTTGCCGGCTGCGGCGGTGGCGGCGCGGACCTGTTCGACACGTTCGTCGAGTGAAAACAAGGTCTTTTTGTGGTGCGCCCGGGCCACCGCGATGATGAGCTGGTCGAACAACCCGGCGGCGCGGCGCACCACGTCGTCGTGGCCCAGGGTGTAGGGGTCAAACGTGCCGGAGTAGACGGCAATGCGGTCAGCGGTGCGAAAGGTGGGCGTGGACATGACCAAAATTATGCGCCGCCCGGGGTGGTGGCCTCAAGCGCGGGGTGGCTGTGCACCAGCAAGTGAAAGTGCACCGCGCCGGCCTTGCCGCTGCGGTGGACCTGCAGGCCCAGCGGGGCCAGTTCATCGTCCGTCCAGGGTTTGGGCGCTTCCAGGTAGACCAGGCCGGTAGGTGCGATGGCCCGGGCGGCGGCTTTCAGGGCGGCGTCGAACAGGGCGGACTCAAACGGCGGGTCGAGGAACACCAGCTGCAGGCTGCCGGCGGAGGTGCGGCTCAGCACACTCACGCCATCACCGCGCTCGACACGCACGCTATCGGCCTTGAGGCGGGTTTTGAGGGTTTGCAGCTGCACGACCAGGGCCGGGTCTTGTTCGCACACCACCACCTCGGCGGCACCGCGTGAGGCGGCTTCAAAACCCAGCACGCCGGTGCCGGCAAACACGTCGGCGCAGCGCCAGCCGCTCAAGTCCTGGCCGAGCCAGTTGAACAGGGTTTCACGCACGCGGTCGGGGGTGGGGCGCAGGCCGGGTTTGTTGGCCACGGGCAGCTTGGTGCGTTTGTACAGGCCACCAATGATGCGGACTTCACCGGGCAGTTGGGGGCGCAGCTGGCCCTTGGGTTTTTGCCCGACCTTGATCTTCGGTTTGTCGGTGCGGGCGGCGGCGGGCTTTTCAGCCACGCTGGTGTAGGACAGTCGCTGGGAAGGCGCGGGGGATTTGGTCATCTGGGGGGCTTTTACGGTTTGGCGGCAAGAAGAATGGTCACCATTTTCTCAGGCTGCAGCTTGCGGCCAAAAGCGGCGGTGATGTCCGCCACCGTGACCTTGTCGATTTGCTGGGTCCAGGTGTCCAGGTAGTCCAGTGGCAGGTCGTTCCAGGCGATGCCGGAGACGTTGTCCAGCAGCTTGCGGTTGCTGTCCAGGCGCAGGGCAAAGCCGCCGATGAGGTTGTCTTTGGCGGCCTGCAGCTCGGCGGCGGTGGGGCCGCTTGTCACGAAGTCGGCCACCACGTTGCGCACCAGGGCCAGCGCCTGGTCGGCCTGGTCGGGCCGGGTTTGCAGGCTGATGGTGAAGCTGCCGGCCTGGCGGCGCGGCGAAAAGGAGCTGCTGACGCCGTAGGTCAGGCCGCGTTTTTCACGCACCTCGGCCGTCAGGCGGGAGACAAAGCCGCCGCCGCCCAGGATGTAGTTGCCCACGGTCAGCGCGAAGTAGTCCGGGTCATTGCGTGCAAAGCCGGGCTGGCCGACCAGCACCTGGGCCTGCGCTGCGTCAAAGGGGATGCGCTGCTCCAGCGGGGCGGCCAGCGCGGCGACCTCGGGGATGGCGGGCGCTGCGGGCACACTGGCGCACGGCTGCTGCGGCAGGCGCGCCAGCAGCTGGGTGGCGATGGCATCGGCTTGCGCCCTGTTTACTGCGCCCACCAGGCTGATGCGGGCGCGGCAAGCGACCATGCCGGCCGCATGCGCGGCGCGCATGTCGGCGGGGGTGATGGCGGCCAGCGTGGCCTGCGTCAATTGAAACCCGTAGGGGTGCGTGCCGTACACCGCCTGGGTGTAGGCGCGGCTGACGACGCTGCCGGGCCGGGTGTCTGACTCTTTGAGCGCCGCCAGCAGGCGCTGCTGTTCGCGCTGCCACACGGCATCCGGAAAGGCAGGTTCGGCCAGTTCACGGGCGGCCAGGGCCACGGCTTTGGCCAGCAGGTCGGGCTCGGTCAATGAACGCAGGGAAAAGCCCAGCGTGTCCGGCCCGGCCCCCGCGCCAAACTGCGCGCCCAGGTCGGCCCAGGCTTCACTGAGTTCGTTTTCGCCCAGGGCGGGGGCGTCTGGCCGGGCCAGCACGCCTTTGTCGAGCATGGCGGACATGATGCTGGCCAGCCCGGCCTTGGCCGCCGGGTCCCGGCGGCTGCCGGCGTCAAAGTCGATTTGCACGTCAACCATGGCAATAGCCGGGCTTTCCACCAGGTAGATGCGGGCGCCGCTGGGCTGCACCCAGTGCTGGATGGGAATGGCGGCCTGCGCGGGGGCCAAGGGCAGCCAAAACAGCACTGAAACCAGAGAAATCAGGCCAAACAGGCTACCAGCCTTGGTTTTGATTGCCTGTTCTGCTATTAATTTAGGAGTATTCATCACAACGGGTGAGGTCAAAATTGGCATGTGTCGGCTCAATGGCGCGCACCGGGCGTGGCGGCGCGCGGCTTGCGGT